>JBBSJC010000538.1:0-5509 GCA_038257655.1 Polyangiales bacterium
CCGAACAAAAGGCGACCGAAGGGAAGCGCCCCCCCCGAACAAAAGGCGACCGAAGGGAAGCGCTTTCCCGCCGAACAAAAGGCGACCGAAGGGAAGCGCCCTCCCCTCTCAAAAGCGCACAACTTCGGCTGAACGTGGCGAGTTCGTGCCGAGACGCGAGTGCCCCCGCAGGGTCCGACTGAGACGTAGTCCCCTACGTCGCAGGGAGGACCCGAGGAGGTAAGCCGCGTATCGGCACGAAATCGCCGCGTTCAGCTGCAGCCCATGGAGGAGCCGCAGTTTAGGCACCTGTAACACGCCCCGTTGCGCACCGTGATATGCCCGCAACCATCGCACATCGGCGCATCGCCCATCATCTCACCGAGGTGTTGGTCGAGCGCATTGTTGCTGCCCGCATGAGCACCCTGCGCGCTGTGCGCTGTCGGCGCCGCGTGCGTGCCATGCGCTGTAGACGCCTTGTCCGCGCTTGCCTGCGCAGGCAAGGCTGCGGGCGGCGGCAACGACGAAGGCTCCGGTGCGTACGCATGCACCGCGCCGACGTCGGTCGGGTCGGACATGTCTGCGACCACTTCCTCTGGAGGCACGTGCGCCAAATCGTAGCGCTTCAGATGCTCCACACCGAGCGTGCGGAAGATGTAGTCGATGATCGAGGTGGCGAACTTGATGTTCGGATGCCCTTCGACCGGACCTTGCGGCTCAAAGCGCGTGAACGTGAACTGCTCGACATAACTTGCGAGCGGCACACCGTGCTGCAGACCCATCGAGACGCTGATTGCAAAGCAGTTCATCAGGGAACGGAAGGCCGCGCCTTCTTTGTGCATATCGACGAAGATTTCGCCCAAGGAGCCGTCGTCGTATTCACCCGTGCGCAAGAACACTTTGTGTCCAGCCACGCGCGCTTCTTGGGTAAAACCACGACGCTTCTTCGGCAAGCGATGACGCACCGTGGGAGGCGGCGTAAGCCCCTCGCGAATCATCACGCGTGCAGCGGGCCGCGCAGCGACGGGCTCCTGTGCGGGCTGTTCGGCATGCGGCACGGACTTGGCCGCAACAGCCTCAAGCTTCTTGTCCTTCTTCTCGCCTTCGCCCGACGAGTTGAGCGGCTGGCTGAGCTTGCAACCGTCGCGGTAGAGCGCGACGGCCTTCAGCCCGAGCTTCCAGCCTTGCATGTAGACGTCCGCGACGTCTTCGACCGTGGCATCCTGAGGCAGGTTGACGGTCTTGGAGATCGCACCGCTCAAGAACGGCTGGGCGGCCGCCATCATGCGAATGTGCGACATCGGCGCGAGATAACGCTGCCCCTTCTTACCGCAGCGATTGGCACAATCGAACACGGGCAGGTCTTCGTCGCGCAGATGCGGCGCGCCTTCGATCGTCTGGCAACCGAGGATGCTGTCGTTCAGCAAATCGATCTGCTCAGGCGTCAGCCCGAAGTGCTTGAGAATGCTGAAGCCGGGCTTGGCCGCCTGCTCGGCGGGGATGCCCAGACGCTCGTAGGCTTCCTTGCCGATCACCCACACTGCCAACGCCTGATCGATGTGGAACACACCGGGCAGCGCCTTTTCGGCCTTGTTGATCTCCGCGTCGGTCAGTCCCTTTTCGGTCAACACGCGACGGCTCAACAGCGGCGCACCGGTAAAGGTATTGGTGCCACTGATGTAGGCGACGATGTCCGCCGACTGGGCCTCGGAGTAACCTAGACGCTTGAGCGCACCGGGCACCGATTGATTGACGATCTTGAAGTAACCACCGCCTGCGAGCTTCTTGAACTTCACGAGCGCAAAGTCGGGCTCGATGCCCGTCGTGTCGCAATCCATCAACAGCCCAATCGTGCCGGTCGGCGCGAGCACGGTGGTCTGGGCGTTGCGATAGCCGTGCTTTTCGCCAAGCCGCACCGCGACGTCCCAGTCTTCAGCGCCCGCGCTCAAGATCCCGCGGATCACCTCGTCCGATGCGCCACCGCCGCCACCCTTGGAATTCGGGGTGAAGTCGTTGTGGAAGGTGTGGGCCGCGTTCTGATGCTTGCGCATCACGCGCAACATCGGCTCGCGATTCTTGTCGTAACCGGCAAACGAGCCCTTGGACTCGGCCATCTCCGAGCTCACGCGATAGGCATGGCCGCACAAGATCGCCGTCAAGCCTGCGCACATCGCGCGGCCCGCGTCGCTGTCGTAGGGGATGCCGAGACGCATCAGTAAGGTACCCAGGTTCGCGTAACCCAAGCCGAGCGGACGGTAGTCGTGGCTGTTCTGGGCGATCTGCTTGGTGGGGTAGCTCGAGTAGTCGACCAAGATCTCCTGCGCCATCAATAGAATGCGCACCGCGTGGCGATAACCCTCAATATCGAAGCTGCCATCCTCCGCCAAGAATTTAGTCAAGTTGATTGACGACAGGTTACAGGCCGTATCGTCGAGGAACATGTACTCGCTGCACGGATTGGACGCGTTGATGCGATCGGTGCCGGCGCAGGTGTGCCAGTCATTGATCGCCGTGTCGTACTGCACGCCCGGATCCGCGCAGGCCCAGGCCGCTTCTGCGAGCTTCTTCCATAGGTCGCGCGCCTTGAGCGTCTGGGCAACCTTACCCGTCGTGCGCTCGTAGGTGCGCCACTCGCCGTCTTGCTCGACCGCCTTCATGAAGGAATCGGTCACGCGCACCGAGTTGTTCGAGTTCTGGCCGCTGACGGTGTGATAGGCCTCGCCGTTGAAGTCACTGGCATAACCGCCATCGATCAACGCCTTGACCTTACGCTCTTCACGCACCTTCCAGGTGATGAAGCTCTCGATCTCGGGGTGGTCCATGTCGAGGCACACCATCTTGGCCGCGCGCCGTGTGGTGCCGCCTGACTTGGTCGCGCCCGCGGCTCGGTCGAACACCTCAAGGAAGCTCATCAAACCGCTGGAGGTGCCGCCGCCCGAAAGCTTCTCGGTGCTGCCGCGGATCTTGCTGAAGTTGGAGCCGGTGCCCGAGCCGTATTTGAACAGACGCGCTTCGTTTTTGATCAGCTCGTAGATGCCCATCAGGTCATCGGACACGCTCTGAATGAAACAGGCCGAGCACTGGGGCTGCTCGTAGGCGTTTTTGGTTTCGACCGCGGTGCCGGCAACCGGGTCAAAAGCGAAGTTGCCGCCTGAGCCCTCGATGCCGTAGCGCTGAAACAGACCGCAGTTGAACCACACGGGGGAGTTGAAGGCGCCGCGCTGGTGGATCAGCAGGAAGCTCAGCTCGGCCTCGAAGGTGTCCGCGTCCTCTTTGCTCGCGAAGTAGCCCTCGGCCTTTTCGCCCGCTTCGCGGATCGTGCGCGCCACGCGATACACGAGGTCGCGGGCGCTGGTCTCGCCACGCTTGGCATCGCCGTGGATACCTGCCTTGCGGAAGTACTTCGAGACGGCGATGTCCGTGGCGAGCTGCGACCAGTCGGCGGGCATCTCGGCGTTCTTCAGCTGGAACACGATGGTGCCATCGGGATCGGAGATCACGCTGTCGCGGCTCTCGTAGCGAACTTCGTCGAGCGGATCGATGGTGGGACGCGTGAAGAAACGCGCGAGCTTCAGGCCCTGCTCTGCTTCGCGAAGCACAGTGCGTGCCCCCTTCCCGTTGTTCTTCTCCGTATTGTTATCCACCGGCGACCTCCCCTTGGCTCCAACTCGCAACGTCATCTGCTTCCCCGCCTTATCCACAGCTCAAGAACCGTGATTTTTCTGTATAGTTTCAGCGACTTAACAGTTCCGGCCGCGGCCGTGACTGTGACTTATAAAGACGTGACAATTCCGCGCGCTGCTGGCTTGTCCACAGCCAGCCCACCGTCCATCCACCGACCCTGTGCACAAGTCACAGCTTGTCCACAACTGCTAGGGAGCCCCCGCACCCGACAGCACAATCGGTAGTGGTGTCCCTAGGTATCCGGAGCCGTAGGCCAGGTCAATACCCCACGCGACACCGTCGGGCGCATTTCGTTTTTCTCCCCTGGTTTCCAACACTTCCGTTGACCCCGTCTCGAGGCCATTTTGTATTTAAAAATACAAACAGCCAGATATTCACCCGTCAGCTGTTCAGCTCTACCAGCAGAACGCGCTGTCACAGCCTGACATCTACTACCTGTAGTGGTCTATGTCTAACAACGTACCAAATGCGGGGGGTGGCATGTCGCACAAAACCACAGCTTTTTCCACAGCATCACGCCTATTCCACCGAGAGTACGTGTCGTGGCGCGGATCGGTGACCAAGCTTGCACGATCGCGCTACACCGTCGGGCATGCACACACGCTTCTTTGGCGGCACCGGGCTCCGCATCTCAGCGCTGGCCTTTGGCACCATGTCCTTTGGCAACGAAGCGGACGAAGCCGAGTGCGGCCGCATGTTCGCCCGCTGCCGGGATGCGGGCGTCAATCTGTTCGACTGTGCCGACGTCTACAGCCGGGGTCGCGCCGAAGAGATCCTGGGGCGGCTGATCGCCCCCTGCCGTGACGAGCTGGTGCTCACCACCAAGGCGAGCTTCCCGATGGGCCGTGACGTCAACGCCTGTGGTGCCAGCCGCTATCATCTGGTGCGGGCGTGCGAGGACAGCCTCAGGCGCCTCAACACCGACCGGATCGACGTCTACTTCCTGCACCGCTTCGATCCGCGCACGGAGCTCGAGGAGGCCCTCCGCGGCATCGAGCAGTTGGTCGTCCAGGGCAAGATCCTCTACCCCGCGCTCAGCAACTTCGCGGCCTGGCAAACCCAGCGCGCCATCGACTTACAAGAGCAGATGGGCTGGACGAAGCTCGCGTGCATTCAGCCCATGTACAACTTGCTCAAGCGTCAGGTCGAGGTGGAGCTGTTACCGATGGCCGAGCACAACCGCATCGCTGTGTTGCCCTACAGCCCGCTAGCGGGTGGCCTGCTCACGGGCAAATACGCCCAAGAGGTCAAGCCCGAGGTCGGGCGGATCCTGTCGAGTCCGAGCTACCAGGCCCGCTACGGAGAAGGCCCACGCGAGCAGGCCGCACGCTTTGTCAGCTTCGCGCGCGAGCACGGTTTTGAGCCGATCGCGCTCGCGATTGCCTGGGTCGCCAAGCATCCGGCCGTCACCGCACCGCTACTCGGAGCACGCAACGTGGCGCAACTCGACGCCTGCTTAAAAGCGGTGGATCTGAACGTGGACGATGCGACCTGGGCAGCGATCGACGCGCTCGTGCCCGCTCCCCCGCCCGCGACCGATCGCAACGACGATGGCGGCGAGCACGACCTCTGGAAGCGCTAAGTACAGCTCCCCAGAAGTAGGTGATCAGTCGATGTCGGGCGGGAGGGGCGGTTTCGTCAAAAAGTTGCCAGGCTCGAGCGTTGTGATCGTATGCGGGCATGGCGATGCAAACCCCGATTCGGATCGAACTCACAGACGATGAGCGCTCGCGCTCGGTCGACTTGGAGCGGCGCATCGTGCGCAAATGGGGAACTCGCTTCGACGCGGCCCTGCGCGCTGACGCGCGCGTAGAACAATGACCGCAGACGTCAACGGTGCCGATCC
>JBBSJC010000539.1:0-5503 GCA_038257655.1 Polyangiales bacterium
GAACTTGAGCGCGATCAGCGGCGTAACCTCGCTTGGTTTAAGCAGGACTCCGTTGCCGGCGATCAAGGCCGCGATCGTATCGCCGATCGGAATCACAAACGGGAAGTTCCAAGGCGAAATGATCCCGACCACCCCGCGCGGTGCGTAGTGCACGTAGCTCTTACGGTGGCGGAACAAGTGCAGGTCGATCTCGCGCGGTGCGAGAATGCGGGGCGCACGCTTGGCGAAGTAGCTCGCTAGATCGACGACAACGAGCACTTCGTGAACGAGCGCTTCATTGCGCGGTTTGCCGCATTCTCGGCTGAGCACGTCCACAAGCTCCGCTGCGCGATCGACGATCGCGTCGCGTAAGTCGAGCACCCGTTCGCAGCGCGCTTCAATGGGAAGCTCCGCCCAAATCGCCTGCGCCGCACGGACTCGCGCCATGGCTTCACGCACTTCGTCGGCCGTTCGAATCGGCGCCTCACCCAGGACCTCGCCGCTCGCTGGTGCGTAACTCACGATGCGCTTGGTTCCTGCGCCATTTTTTGCAGCATCGTTCGCCGACGAGCCGCCGCCCTTTACGACGCCCACTACGGAATCGACGCCATTCAGCCAGCCCATGTGCTCACTCCCTTCGGATCTTGCCTCGCGGTGCGGCACGGGCCGCGCGGGCTCTCCAAAGTAGCAAGTACGGCCCGCATTCGCGAGCCGTGTGGGGGGTAAACATAAGTAGCGGGAGGTAATCGAGGCTATTCGTCGACGTAATCGCGCAGAACGTTGATCTCTTCGAGACCTTGCAGCTTGGCTAGGCCCTGCGTCTCGACCTGGCGGACGCGCTCACGGGTCAGGTTCATGATCTCGCCCACTTCTTCGAGCGTGATCCCACCGCGGTCAGCGATATCGAGGGCGCACGTGTCAGTCATCTCCCAAACCTCAAGGTCAGGGAAATTGACTTTGATCGAGCCTCGCACCGGATGGACATCGATGTAGAGGTGGTACTTGCACGAGACAAAAGGACAGGGCCGCTCCATGTCCGCACACTCGCCGCGTGATTCCGGGCGCCAGTACTGCTCCTCCGGGTACATCACGCGACCGAGATTGAGCTCGGTCTTGCTCAGCCGACGAATGGAAATGGTGCGCGCACGGGCACGCGAGCGCCGCCGCCTTCGTCCATGCTCGTCGAGCTCATCTTCAAACTCGTCGCCTCCTGGTTCAAGCGCCAGCGCGAGTGCGCCGTCAATCTGCGCCTGTGGTTCCGTAATCGCGAGATCCTGCCTCCACGATTCCGCGCTATTTGCCCCCTGATCCGCCATCTGTACCTCCCACTTCCGACTCTTCGATGCCCCGAAGAAAGCTCTTTTGCGTGCTCACACCGCCCCTAGACGGCGGCTCGTTCCATGCGCGCTTGCACTGAAAGTCGCCGCTCGATGTCGTGCAGCTTGTCGAACAGACCCGTGCCGATGCGGCGCGCCTCTTCGAGCTCGCGCGTGAGCAACTCATCGGCACCGTGCGCACCCGCGAGCTGCGTCAACACGCGCTCCAGCTGGCCACGCAAGGCATCGAGGTCGCCCCGCAGAAACAGAAAACGAGTCTGGATCTCTTCGATCGTGAAGCCCTGTTGCATGAGCTGACGAATGAGCTGCACCTGCCGGACGCTCGTCGCCGGATACAGTCCCTGCGAGCCGCGGTGCTTGCCCTTTTTGCCGACACGCACGCTGCGCGGCAGAAGCCCAAGCTGCACGTACTTGCGAAATGTGGCCTCGGTCAGCCGCTCTCCGAGGGACGCAAGCACTTCGACGATCTGCTGAACGCTCATCCCAAGGGGGTGATCGCGCTCGATATCATCGATATTTCCGCCCCCTATGAGCTGACCCACACGCTACCTCAATCCCGCGATCACCTTAGATAGATTCGGTCAGTGCGCAACCACTGAAAGGAGCCGAAGATCTAACTTGTGCGAATGTATTCCACTGAAAAGATTTCAGTCAACGGAATTTTTTGACTGAATTTCAGTTGAGTAGCGCAACGATCGTGATCGATCGATCAGGGCAGACGCGCAGTATCTGACAGGATCGGCGGTTCTCGCAAGTATACATGTAGGACAAAGTGATCCATGGCGGCGATCGTGTCAAGCTCGAACCGATCGTGAGCGCCGGCCTGGCCGTCAACCGACTGGGCGTGCTGGCACGCACAGGAAGTGCGTACAGGGACTCAGGTTTTCGGGCATATTCGCGGGCGCCCGTCGTTCTGCACGGGCATCCTCAACGCCATGCTCGATCCGCGTGCCTTCCAGCGCTTCCGTACAAACCGGGGCGCCCTTCTCGGGGCGTTTCTGGTCTGTATCGTCACGAGCACCGCAGTGTTGGGCCCGGCGCTTTCCCCCCGGCCACCCGACGAGCAATTCGCCTCGGGCTTGGGCGAACACGGCATCCCGCGTGCTCCTGACGCCGCCTTTTTGCTGGGTGCCGATTCACTCGGCCGCGACGTACTCTCGCGCCTGCTGCACGGAGGCACGGTCTCCATGCAGGTGGCATTTTTCGCGACGTCGCTCGCTTTGCTCTTGGGGCTGAGCGTCGGTCTTCTCGCAGGAAGCGTGGGAGGTGCCGTCGACAGCTTCAGCATGCGTGCGGTCGACGTGCTGTTATCGCTCCCGTTTCTCTTGATCGCGATCGCGGTCAATCGCGCGGTGTCCAATCCGAGTCTGTGGAGTCTGTACGTGCTGCTCGGCTGTTTATCGTGGCCGAGTCTCGCGCGCGTGACGCGATCCAAGGTGATGCAGGTGCGCGAGCTCGATTACGTGCAGGCGGCGCGGGCCCTGGGTTTGGGTCGTATGCGCATCATGTTGAGACACGTACTGCCCAACGTGATTGGGCCTGCGATCGTTATCGGTACGACCATGGTCGCGGACATGATTATCATCGAGTCAGCCATGAGCTTTCTCGGGTTGGGCGTTCAGCCGCCCACCGCGAGCTGGGGTTCCATGTTGCACGACGGCCGCACGCTGATGGCCTATGCGCCGCACCTGTTGATCGCGCCGGGGGTGATGATTGCGATGGCTGTATTTGGCTTTAATTTGCTCGGCGAGGGCCTGCGCAATGCGCTCGATCCCAAAGGTTGAGTCAATCTTACTGTTCTGTGCGGGCTTGCTGTTGGGCTGCCCCGCACCGCCCGATGGCCCGCTATATCTCGGCGCGGGCAACGCGAATCCGGTTCAGGGCGGCACGCTGAGGCTATCCGAAGAGAGTAAGGTTCGCAGCTTAGATCCGCACATCGCTTATGACGAAATCTCCGGCGTCATGCTGGAGATGCTGTTCGATTCCATTTACAAGTACGACCGGGAAATGCAGCTAGTCCCTATGCTCGCCGAGAGCTTGCCGGATGTTTCTAGCGACGGTCTTTTGCTGCGCATCCCGTTGCGCCGCGGCGTGCGTTTTCACCACGGGCGCGAGATGACCGCATCCGACGTGGTCTGGTCCATGGAGCGCATGCTCGACCCCGCGCTGAACTCGCCTGGCGTGCCGTACTACACGCCGATCGTCGGTGTCGACGAGTACCGGGCCAAGCGGGCGCCCCACGTGCGCGGCCTCGTCGCCACCGATCGCTACAACCTGGAGATCACCCTTACTAAGCCGGATCAAAGCTTCGTGCACAAGCTGGCGATGCGCTTCACCTCCGTCATCCCGAAGGAGATCGTGAAGGCGCGCGGAGCAGACTTCGCTGCGCGGCCGGTGGGCACCGGCCCCTTCATGCTCGAGACGTGGGAGCGCGGCGTCCGCCTGATCGTTCGCCGCAATCCCTCCTACTTCGTAAAAGGGCTCCCTTACCTCGATCGCGTCGTGTTCGAAGAGGACATCCGGCGCGAAACGGCGTTACTTCGTTTTCGCAATGCGGAAGTCGACGTGGTGTCCCGCGTCTCCCCACCCGACAAGGCACTGCTCGAGACGAAAAAGTGGCGTGCGCACATGGCCTACTCGTCACGTGCAGACGTTTACGGCATTGCGATGAACCACGAGCTGCCGCCCTTCGACAACGTGCATCTGCGGCGCGCCGTCGCGTTCGCAATCGATCGCAAGCGCTGGGCCAGGGCGCGCAATGGCGGGCTGCGTCCCACTGGGCAGATGTTGCCACCGGCGGTCGCAGGCTTCGATCCCAAGCTACCCGATGAGCAACACTTCGACTTGGCGCGCGCCAAAGAAGAGATGCGCCTTGCGGGCTTTGCCGACGGGCTCAAGGAGCCGGTGACGCTTTGGGGTACAGATAGCGGCACCATGCGCGCCTACGGCGAGCTGCTGCAGTCGGACCTGGGCAAAATCGGGATCGAAGTGCGCTTCAAGTTTGTCAGCTTTCCTGTCTATCTAGCGGAGACCGGCAAACCCAAACGCGCCCAGATGCTTTACACCGGCTGGGTCATGGATTACCCGGATGCCTCGAACTTCCTGGGCCTTGTCAGCAGCGACACAATCGCCCCGCAAAACTCGAGCAACCGCGCGTTTTACAGCGACCCATGGCTCGACAAGCAACTTGACCAAGCGTTGGTCGAGCGCGATCCGCAGAAGCGCATCGCCATGTATCATGAGGCCAATAACTTCGTGTCGCGTGAAGCTCCGTGGGCCTTCTTCGCGAACAGCGTGGCGCCGCAGGCTTGGCAGCCGTACGTCAAAAACTATCGTCCGCACCCGGCGTACTGGATCCCTGTCAACAACGTGTGGCTCGACCTACCGCGTAAACGGATCGAAGACCTGCGCAATCGTGCTGCCGTGGCTTTGCGACACGCGAGCCTTCTGCCGTGGGAGATCGCGCCATGATGATGTTCACGCTGCGCCGGATTGCGAGCGCCGTCATTGTGCTGTGGGTGGTGATGAGCTTGGTGTTTCTGCTCGTGCACGTGCTCGGCGATCCTGCGCGCGCGACCTTGGGCGAAAAAGCTTCGAGCGAACAGCTCGAAGCCTTTCGCAAACAGCACGGACTCGATCGCCCGCTACCTGAGCGTTACTTACGGTACGTAGGCGAGCTCGCGCGGCTCGAGCTCGGTGCCTCGTACCAGGACAATCAGCAGGTGTTGTCCGTGCTGGCCACTCGAATGCCGCGCACCGCGTTGCTCGGGGCGATGGCGATCAGCATGGAGCTGTTGCTCGGCCTCGGGCTCGGCATCCTGGCCGCTCTCTACAAAGACCGCTGGTTTGACACCGGCACCATGGCTATCGCGCTGCTCGGCATCAGCATGCCCACGTTCGTCACCGGCTTATGGTTCTTGGGAGGCGTCGCGTTCCGGCTCGGTTGGTTTCCCGTCGGAGGCTACGGCGTCGGCTTTTTGGATCACGTGTGGCACGGCTTTCTGCCAGCGTTAACGCTCGCCATCGCAGGCGCCGCTACCTACGCGCGCATCATGCGCGGCGAAATGATCGAAACCTTACGTAGCGACTACGTGCGCACGGCGCGCGCCAAGGGCGTGGGTCCTGTGCGCGTCGTGTTCGTGCACGGCGTACGCAACGCGCTGTTGCCGATCGTCACCTTGATGGGC
>JBBSJC010000540.1:0-5495 GCA_038257655.1 Polyangiales bacterium
CCGGGTTCGCGTCGGGCTTCGGACTGACCTGTACACGCTGATTAGAAGCAGTGACAGCGCCTCAGATAAGTGGCAGGCCGCAGTGGTGCACCACGCCTGGACAAACCATCAAACCTTTGTGCTACTTGTAAAGCGGATAGTCACGTACTTTGGCGGCGAACAGGACTACGACCGGCTCCTCGAACTCCCTCAGGGATCGCTTGCCCACCTCTTGGACCCCATCCTAGAAAGGCGTTACGAGGGCAAGGGTCTGTGGAATCGGAAGCCGATGTACAACGTGATCATGTCCTTTGCGCGACGCCGGCCACGAGATCTTGTAGTTCTGTTGACCCTCGCCGGCCGCTACGGCAAAGAACGACAGCATGACAAAATCGAAACAGAGGATCTAGAAGACAGCTTTGCGCGGTTCTCAGAGGGGCGACTGGTTGACGTGGTCAACGAGTTCGGTCTGGAGGCGCAGGGACTCGACAGGTTTCTCATGGCTATGAAACCGGCCAAGATCGAACGTACAGCCGCTCAGAACTATTTGCTATCGACCGACGCGATGCTGAAGCGCATCAAGCAGGCTCTCGATCATGCGCCCCTCCGGTTTGCGGATGGGAAGATCGCAACCCCTATGACGGTGCTCGCATTCCTGTACCGCATCGATTTCCTTCAGGCCCGCAAGACCGACAAGCACGGAGTTGTTGATCGGAAGTATTTCGATCAAAACCAGCTTCTGACGCCTGACAAGATCGACCTCGGCTATGACTGGGAGATCCACATCGCATTTCGTTGGGTCCTTCAGCCTGACGATCCAGCCGATATTTTCGCGTTTGTCCCGCCGGATTCGACTGACTGAGGCGTGCCGGCGGTAACGCGTGCTGCGGCTTACCCCTACCGTCCGGCGCATTCGCGTTCAGGCGGCGGAGGGCGTTCCCAGCGGTCGCGGCCAGGCCGCGAGCGCCGGGTCGCCGAGTAGCAGCGCTCCAAAGCGCGAGAGGCGACACTCGGATCAGGACTTAGCTTAGCTGCGACGGCGTCGTCCCCCTTAGCAGCTGTTCCACCACGATTGTTGGTGCAGGCGGAAAGCAGCTACGTGAGCGTTGTCCGTTGCTCGTTTAGCTTGAGGTACACGCTGGCGGCGGTGTCGAGGCGGTCGATGAGTACGTAGTCAGCGAACGCCCCAAAAGCGAGGAATGCCGGCTCCTCTTCGTAGTAGGCGGGCTCGAGCACCCGCCCCACGCCATCGTAGATAGGGAGGACCAATACCCGATGTGACATCGCGAACTCTTGGGCCATCCGCGCGTAGTCCTCGGCTGCAGTCACCAATGACGCTGCGCCACTCCGCGCCAAAATGTGCACTCCACGATGGCAATTCCGGCAGAGCGCGCGGAGGTCCTTCGGCATCTCGGCACCCAGGCGCCGATAATCCACGTGGTGCATTTGGACCGGATGGGCCCCGCAAACGATGCAGCCTTCGGCACCTGGGTGCAGTTCCTCCCGAAGCGTCTTCCATCTCGGGCTCTCGAGATATCTCTCGTACGCACCTGGTCCGTCGAACCCCAAGGCTCGCAGGCGATCCTCTCGCACCCGTCGCGGTGACGGCTCGCCGACCTGCGCAGCGCGATAACCCAACAGCCGACCGAGTTCGCGGCCCGAGACGCCGTGGAGACCTGGTACCCCACGCTCGCTCTCATGGTCCGGAACGAGGCCGCCGCGCCACGGATCGCGATAGTCCATCACTCGACGCTAGCGGACGAGAGCATTGGAATGCGCGCGAAACGGGCGCTCTCGAAAGTGACTGATTCGTCTGCGGCTGTGCGAGGACGCCCATAGCTGCGAGCGCCGCAAGCGAAGTTCGATTGGTCAGGACGGCGGGAAGCCATCGCTGTCAGCCCTGCTGTGCTCGCGGCGACACCGTTGCCACGTCGTCGTCGAGCTTCGTGAGCTTAATATACGACACGTCCGGTCCCAGCCGCGGGCTTTCGGGGGCGAAGTCGATCCAACCTTTTCTTCGAAAGCGGGTGAGCCGGTTGCGGGCAGTGAAGGTGTCGCAGTCGAGGTAGTCGCGTACGTCGGCGTTCGAGATACGTCCGTTTCGCTGGAGATGCCGAATGAGCTTCTGATCGTCGCCGTCGATCGTCTGCGTTCGGTAGCGAAGTCCGCTTCGGAGTGCCGCGAGAGGGGTTGGGCCAAGCCGGTACGAGGGGAACTGCTTCCGTGCTGTCCCCTTCGTGGGTTCAATGAGCTCCGCCACCAGCATGCGTTCCAGGACGCGCTGAGCCTCCCGCTGCGATCGCTGAAGGACACCGGCCGCGGTGGGCGCTGACACGGTACGCGTGTCGCGCAACATCGCCACAACCAGAAGCACATCGACATCCTGCCTGAGCTGTGCGGGCAACCCGCTGGCGACGTATCTGGCGAGGACCTTGTCGCCGTCACCGCCCACGAGCGTGACGCCGAAGCGCGGGCCATCCATTACCTGCGGCGGGGGCTTGCCGATCCTCGCCAACTCACGGTAAACGCGGTCGAATCCCTGACCGGCCTGTTCAGCGAGCCCGAGCCGGGCCATCTCTCGGGTAAGCAACGGGTTGCGCGCCGCGGTTTCTCGGAGGAGGCGCTCTGGATCCAGGGTCGGCAGTAGACCACCGGGGCTGGTGATCGCAAGTTCATCGGGTGAATGCAGTACTTCGACCACGCCGGTGGCTTCCCAGTCGCGATGCGCGAATGCGTTGGCAAGAAGTTCGCGCTGCGCGTCAGGTGGATAGTCGACCAACTCGATTTGTTCCGCTCCGGCGCGGATCGTCTCGGTTCGAGTCAGCAGCGCGAGGCGCCCGAGGATGTCGTCGAGCAGGAGGACGAGCGGGCGTCTGGCATCGTCCTTCCGCAGCAGGATCGTGCCTTCGCTGCCGGGAGAGGGCGCCGTGCGAAGCAGAACACCCCAGTTGGGAATGGATTGCCTGAGTGCCGATTCCGTCCCGTACAGCAACACGGCCGCCCGTGTCAGTGTCGCCGCGCTCATCAGGCCCACGTCGCGGAGGTACTGCTCGGGCTCATGCTCAGCGAGTCGAGCCAGTTCGTCTCGGCCGCGCACGCGGAGCCGCACCGCTGCCTCCTCGAGTGCGGCGCGTGAGATCCCTTGCACACCCAGCCCCGAGCTTTCCGACGTCCAGTCGTACTTCTTGCGCGCCGCGCGAAGCGCCCGCATCGTTGGCTCGTCCAACGGGACGCATGATTGGTGTTGCCGGTGCTTGAAGACGCCGTCGGCCGTGCCAACGATGTCGTCCCCTTGCGGCACCCGTACCACCAGCACCTGCGACCCGAGGACAGTCTCCGCCGCCATATCAACGAGGAGGTGGGGACTTGTCCGTTCGTAGATCCGCTGTTTCAGCTCTTCGGGTGCCCATCTCGCCAGATCGACACCCACGACCACGGGCTCACCCGCTTTGGCGTGGTCGCGGACGCCGATGACAATCCAACCGCCGCGTGTGTTCGCGAAGCACACGCTGTCTTCGACGAGCGACTTGATGAAGCGCGTCTCGGCTTCCTTGAACGCGTGCTTTGGGATCTGCTCACGGTCGGGTACCTGCTTGAAGTCGAGCACGTTCCGTTCGACATCGCTCGCCTCCCAGGGCCCGCGCTCGGGGAGTCGCAGCAGTAACTCGCCCAGATTGAGAGCGTCGCCAAACTCGAAGGACAACTGATCAGCCATGTGATACGCGAACACTGTAGCGGGTTATCACATCGCTGATCAGACAGCCTGGCCCGACCCAGGTGCACGACGGCGTTGCGCAGAGCGCTCCTTCTCGACGACAGCAGCGCTCTCGCGACACGCCAGCTCGGCGATTGCCGGTGCGGCGCGTAGCTCCGGCGCGGTGGCGCTATGCAGCCGCGATGACGAACCGGTCGAACCGGGTCTGCAGGCGCGTGACGTCGGGGCGCTGTTCCTCGCGCCGGGGCTGCGCGATCTCCTTGCCGTGGAAGCCTTGAAGTCCTGTGCGCAGCATCGGCCCGTCGATCTCGCGCAGCAGGCGCGTGGCGATGTGCACGACGCCGTCGGGATCGATCCCGAGCAGGTTGCGGTCGAAGGCGAGGTGGTGGATCGCGCACAGCGCGAGACCGTTGACGACGGCGGCGATCCCTTCGGCCTCGGCGTCGGGGACGATGTGCGCGGCCTGGATGAGCTCGCGCTCGCGCAGCGTGCAGATGGCGCAGCGGTGTCGGTATGCGCGCATGACGTCGAGCTTGAAGCGCTGCTGGTGCAGCCGGTAGCGCGCCTCGCGGGTTGCGTAGGCGCGGACATCGGGTCCCGAGATCAAGCCACCGGGCTGCATGTCCTGGACGGGCAGTCCAGGCTCGAGAACGACGATGCGCGCGGCGGGATCGTCGGCGGTCACGAACATCGGCGCGACGACGAGGTACTGGCCAGGCTCCAGCGCGCGGAAGTAGACGAGCGGGGTCTGCAGCTCGAACGCGGCCCGCAGCGCGCGGTTGTCGGCTTGATCGACCGACCCGCTGCGGTAGGCGTAGGTGAAGAGGGCGCCGCCCTGGTCGAAGGCGTCGGCATAGGGGTCCTTGAATGACGTCATCACGGTCAACGCAGCGGGACCGCGTTGAAGCTGCGAGTGGTGGATGCCTCGCTGGAAGGAGCCGAAGCTGACGCGCTCGCCGCCGAAGCGAAATCCGTCACGAAGCCGCGGCAGCGGCACCAGATCGTCGTAGGTCTGCGCAAGCTCTCGAGCACGACCGACTGCCGCCTGCCGCAATGCGAGATCTGGATCGACGGCCGGCATCGCCGCAACGATCGCTCACTGTCGCGTCTGGCGCAACGCCGCGCGTCCCGTGCTCTGCGACACCACCGCGACCGAGCCACCGACAACAGCAGCACAGACTTGCACCAGGCGGTGCGCTCTCAGCCGGGCCGGCAGCGCGTCGGTGCGTAGTCCAGCCGCCATGGCCGCGCGGTCCGTCATCACGTCGTGCAACTGGATCGGAAACCGCGAGTGGAGTCGGAGGTGCTCGATGAGCGCCTGCGGCTCGCCGAGTAGATGCTGTCGATCGGCAAGCTCGCCGCCGGCCCGGGCGCCGGCCGGTACTACGTCGAGCAGGTCGCGCACGGGCGCGAGGACTACTACGCCGGCGAAGGTGAGGCGCCGGGCCGGTGGGTCGGTCGCGGCGCGGGGTTGCTCGGGCTACGCGGGGACGTCACCGAGGGGAGCATCGGTTGGCTGCTTGACGGGCGCGATCCCGGGTCGGGCGCGCTGCTCCGACGTCCGCTTGCGTCCGGCGCTGTCGCCGGCTTCGACCTGACGTTTCGGGCGCCGAAGAGCGCGAGCATCCTGTTCGGCATCGCCCACCCTGCGGTGTCGAGGGAGGTCTGCGCTGCTCACGAACACGCGGTGGGGGAGGCGCTCGGCTACTTGGACCGTCAGGCATGTCGCGCTCGGCGCGGCCATGGCGGCGCGCTGCAGGTCACCGGCGACGGCTTCGTCGCGGCAGCCTTCCGGCATCGA
>JBBSJC010000541.1:0-5486 GCA_038257655.1 Polyangiales bacterium
AAAAACGGCGAGTTTTCGGTGATGATTGGTCTTGCAATCGATGGCAAGAGCACGCTCGGCGTCGTGTTTCAGCCGGGCAAGGACAAGCTGTATCGCGGCGTGCTGGGGCAGGGGGCAGCGCTCGAGAACGAGGGCAAGAGCGAAGCGCTGACCGTGAGCGACAAGAGCGCAACCGACACGCTCAAGCTCGTGGTCTCGCGGTCCCATCGCCCCGACAGTATCGCGCAAATCATGGAGCGGCTCGGTGCGACCGAAGAGATGCCGAGTGGCTCGGTCGGCATCAAAGTCGGTCTGATCGCCGAGCGCGCAGCCGATCTCTACGTGCACGTGTCCGACAAAAGCTCGCTCTGGGATGCGTGTGCACCCGAAGCGATCTTGCATGCGGCGGGCGGCCGCTTCACGCACGTCGATGGGGCGGCGATCGACTATCGCGCCAAGAACATGGCAAATCAGCGCGGTATCCTGGCCTGTAACAGCGCGTCCTTCGACAAGGTTGCACCGGTCGTGCGCGACATCGCGTCCAGCATCGGGTTTTTGCCGCAGTCCTGAACGCTCAGGACGTTTGCGCGCTTCCGTTCGATTTGCGCTTGGGCACTTTGCCGCTGTCCGCTTTGGGCTTGCCGCTCTCCGACTTGGGCCGCTTGGGCAACGCGAGCGGCTCGGGGGGCGCGCGCAGAGCGCTCAGATTCGGGGCGAATGGCAGGCCGCGCCGACGTTGCTTGACGTAAAGCAGCGCCTCCTTCGTCATCAAGCGCGCCGAGATGCCGAGCTGACCGACGAGATCCTTGGTGTCCAGGGTCGAAAAGAGTGTGTCCCCGAGGGCGAAGGGAAAGAGGCTGGGCACGTTGCCGCGTGCGTACTCGAGCAACCACGCGCCCGCGTTCAGCTTTGAGCCGTTGGCTGTGCCGCGGCGCAGGCAGGCCAGATCGCCCGCTTTGTATTCATGCCGATCGAAGGAGCCGACTTGATAGGTCCACAGGTCGCCCGTCATCACCGCATCGTAGATGTCGGCGCGATGGCGGCCGCTGTGACCTTCACTGCCGATCGCCGTGCCGCAAAACAGTAAGTACTCGTTGTGCGATACGTGCAGCGGACTTATCGCGCACATGATGCCTCCGGCGTTGCTCCACATCCAGCGTTCGCCGGGGCTGACGTGCTCGCCGTAGACCTGTCTGAGTGTCTGCGAGACGGCAGTAAACTGCTCTTCGATCGGCAAGTGCATGTGCATGCGCACGATGTCGCGCAGGATCTCGGGCTCGAAGATGTAGGCCATGGATGTCGCCTCTAACGTGGTGGAATGTTGCGAGTGGGCGCGGTAGCGGGGTCGGTGATGAAAGCATCGAGTAGCCCGAGCAGTTGCTCGAGAAATGTGTAGAAGACGGCGATCTTGTCGCGCGTTGTGCGCGCTTCGGCAAGCAGGCCTTCCTCCGTATTCGGTGCGGCTTCGCGCTCGAACGCCTCGGCTTCATCGAGCAATGCGCGCACGGCCTTGAGCACCGGTAAAACCTCGCGCTCACGCCGGGCGCGAATCGTGTTGCGCATCCACTGCCAAGGGTCGGGCTCGGAGGTGAAGTAAGCGCGCCGCTCGCCCGCACGATGCATGCGTCGCACGACGCCCGCGGACACGAGCTGTCGCACGGTCGTTGAGGTATTGCCGTGGCTTATCTGCAGACGTTCGCCGATCTCCTCTGCACACAGGGGCTCGGCTGCGATGTACAGCAATGAATGCAAGCGCCCGCCTGAACGCTGGCTGCCCCAAATCGTGGCGAGCTCTCCCCAGCTCTCGATGAAGTCGTGCTGCAGGCGCTCAAGTCGTGCGCGCGCTGGAGCCGCCGTGGGAGCTGCTGTGGTTTCTGCCGTGGCTTCTGCCGTGGAATGGTCAGTAATATCTGACATAACTGATGCTGGCGACCCTAGTCCCGCCCTCGCCGCCAGGGCAAGCCAAATCTGGAACTTGTTCTATGTAAAATTCCGTTGTCCCTGGCTGGGGCCATGACGCAGCGCGTGATAAGGTCGACGATGCATCCCTGGCACGACGTATACGTTGACGAAAAGCTGATCGAAGAAGCCTTCCCCGTGATCATCGAGATCCCGCGCGGTAGCAAAAACAAGTACGAGATCGACAAAGAGACCGGGCTGCTCAAGCTCGATCGCGTCTTGTACAGCGCAGTGCACTACCCGGCCGATTACGGCTTTGTGCCGCGCACCTATTGCGACGATGGCGACGCGCTCGATGTGCTCGTGCTCAGCCAAGAGCCGGTCCCCCCGCTGACCCTGGTTTCGGCGCGCGCGGTGGGCGTGATGCGCATGCGCGATGACAAGGGCATCGACGACAAGATCGTGGCGATAAGCGTCCATGACCCCGCGTTTTCCCATTACATGAATTACGAGCAGCTGCCTCAGCACTTGATGCGCGAGATTCGCCGGTTTTTCGAGGACTACAAAGCGCTCGAAAACAAGCAGGTCGTCGTCGACGATTTGATGGGCCAGTCCGAGGCGCTCAGCGTGCTGCGCGAATCGCTCGACCTGTACCGCAAGCTGCGCCGCGGCGAAGTGCCACTCAAGTAGGCTGCTGCTCAAACAAAAGTAGGCTGCCGCTCAAGCCGAGAGCTTTCGGGCATACGCGTGGCAGCGGCGCTTACGTGCAGGTGCGTCTGGGTGCGACCTCGCGCGATTGTGCTTTCAATCCGCCCTGCCTAACCAGGTACACTGGTGATGACCGCAAGGTCTTAGGGGGTTGATGGGAACGCGCATTCTCGTGGTCGACGATTCGGTCGTGGCCGCACAGCAGATCACCGGCGTCCTGACGGACTCACCGGAATATGAAGTGGTGGGCCACGCCAGGAACGGCGCCGAGGCGCTGAAGCTGTATGGCCAGATGCAGCCGGACATCGTGATGATGGATCTGGTCATGCCGGTGATGGACGGTCTGCAGTCCCTGCGCGCGCTGCGAGGCATGGATCCGGCGGTACGCGTCATCGTGCTGTCTTCCGTCGGCGGCGTCGAAAGTAAGGTGACGGAGGCCTTACGCTTCGGCGCAGTCGCGGTCGTCGTCAAGCCGCTCGAAGCGGACAAGGTATACGCCGCGATCGAGCGCGCCATGGGGAGGCAGGACTGATGGGGGTCAAGTTCTTCGGCCAGTTCCTGTTGGAGCAAGGACTCATCAAGAGCGAGCAGCTATTGGCCACAACGCAGTTTCAGGAGTCGCGCAATCGTCCGCTCGGATCGATCGCGGTAGCCAAGGGCTACCTGTCCGCGGCCCAGGTCACCGAGATCAACCGTCAGCAACAGTCCACCGATCGACGCTTCGGCGAGCTTGCACGCGAGCTGGGTCTGATGACTCCCGAGCAGATCGAGGATGTGCTCGCCACGCAGCGCAACACGCGCATTCGCATCGGCGAAGCGTTGGTGGAGCTCGGCTTTATCAATGAACAGCAGCTCACCGCGCAGCTCAAGGCGTTCGAGCGCGATCAGGCGCCCTATGAGCTTGCGCGCGTTCAGTTACCGCCGGACACGCCGCACGCGCAGTTTGCCAGTGTTTGTATCGACCTGACCGAGAAGCTTCTGCTGCGTGCAGGCGGTCTGAGTGGCAAGCGCGGGGTCGTGGTGGTGAGCGGCTCGGAGCGTCCGCCCTCGGCCTTACTTACCGTTCGTATTCCGTTCTCGGGAGCAGTCAGGGCAGACTACACGGTCTCCGCATCTCGCGACGTGGCGTTCACGATCACTCGCCGCATGCTCGGCAGCACTGTGACGCTCTCTGATGAGCTTGCGCTCGATGCACTCAAGGAATTCTGCAACGTGGTGTGTGGCAACATCTGCGCAAAGTTGAGCCTACCCGAGGCACCCGCTGAGATAGGCCCGCCGGAAGAGGGTCCGGGGGCGTTCAGCCAGTTCCCGCGCGGTATCATGGTGCCGATGCACATACCTGATGGGCGCTTCGAGCTGCGTCTGCACTATCCCTGATAGTCAGCGGGCCCACGTGGGTGTAAGAGGTTAGCTGTCAGGAGGTTTGTGCTGGCTCTACAACAGCCCAAACGGCTCGAACATCCCTGGGTGGACGATAGCTTCGCCCCCATCTACCGGCTCACCTATCCCGCGCTGCCTTCCGAGGAGGAGGTGATCGCGCGCAACGCCGAGATTCACGCTTGGTACCGAGACCTCGACCATCGGATTGCCTGGGTGGTCGACTGCTCGCTGATCATCCGGGCGAGCCCCACCATTCGGCAACAGCAGTCGCTCCATCTCAAGCGCATTGAGCCCTATGCCAAGCGCTGGGACATCTGCAACGCCTTTGTGATCCAGTCCGCCGTGGTACGCGGTTACCTGACCGCCGTGTTTTGGTTCTCGCCACCTCCCTACGAGTACCAGATATTCGCAACGAATCAGCAGGCGATGGACTGGGTGTGCAGCACGAGCAGCCTTAGCTGGGCGCTGTAACCGAGCCGTAAGTAGTAGCTCCATGAAGATCGATGCCGAACACACCGCGCTCTTCGGGGCGCTGAACGAGATATCCGATGAAGGACTGCTCGCTCTGTCTGCGGAAGGCGAGATTCTCTCGTGGAATGCTGGGGCCTGCGCGCTTTTGGGCATGAGCCGCGAGCAAGCATTAGGGAAGCGCTTGGACGTAGCGCTCTGCGACGTGCGCGCGGCGACGGCCCTGGAGCGCACGCGTCGAGACGGAGCTGCGCAGTTTCGTTGGTCCCCTCCAGACGGGCGCTCGGGTAAGGTCACGATTGACCTGCGACTCACTGCCGACGCCAACGGGGCCACCAAGCTTGTCGCGAGCGTAAGGTGTGCGACGTCGCTATAACTACACCATGAAACGCTACGCAGCCTTCCTTCGCGGCGTAAGTCCGATGAATCTCAAGATGCCCGCCCTCAAAAGCGCCCTCGAAGCGGCCGGCTTCAGCGAGGTGAAGACCCTACTGTCTAGCGGTAACGTGGTGTTTAACTCCCCCGTCAAACCCGCGGCCAGCCTCGAGCGCGCCTGCGAAGCCGCGATGACCAAGGCGCTCGGCAAAACCTTCTCGACGATCGTGCGGCCGGTCGAGGAGTTGCGCGCGCTGATCGACGCCGACCCCTATCAAGCCTACCAGTTGCCAGCGGATGCCAAGCGCGTCGTCACCTTCATTCGTGATAAGCCAAAAGGTAAGCTTGAGCTTCCGATCGAGCGCGACGGTGCCAGCATCTTAGCGATCCAGGGTAACGAGGTCTTCAGCGCTTATGTTCCCAGTCCGAAAGGACCGGTGTTCATGGTGTTGATCGAGAAAACGTTCGGCAAGGACGTGACCACACGCACCTGGGATACGATCAAAAAGGTCGCCAAGGCCTGAGGGCGGGCCCTAAGTACAGGTCGCCAGAAGTAGGTGATCACTAGGGCTGCCAGGACGTTTTCTCCACGTGGGCGTGAGCGTTGTCCTGGTCGTGAGCCTTGACGGCGACGGCGACGGCGACGGGAGCAACTTCGGTCGGCCCTGGCCGATACC
>JBBSJC010000542.1:0-5485 GCA_038257655.1 Polyangiales bacterium
GAAGTGCCGGTTTCGGCTGCGCTCAAAGGCCATTCATGTCGGGACCGCAAGCTCTGCTCGAAGATCTTGGTCGCAACATCGCGCTGGTGTTGGCGCTCATGTTCGCTTTTGGATGGCTGCGCGGGCTCGCACACGAGCGTCACCCACAACTGCGCGTGGTGCTGTCCGGCGTGTTGTTTGGCGTCGCTTCCATCGCCTCGCTCGCATTTTCAGTAAGGCTTGCCCCTGGCGTCTTTGTCGACATACGTAGCGTGCTCGTCGCGCTCGCTTTCGTCTTTGAAGGGCCGGTGGCAGGGGTGCTCGCGGGCACGATGACGATTGCCTATCGTGTCGCGATTTCCGGTCATGGGGTCCTACCCGGTGTGCTCCTGATCGTGTGCGCGATGCTGATCGGTGCGTGGTTTTATCGGCAGCGCGGTCGAGCGCAGACGCCGAGTCCTAAGGCACTGTTGGGCATGGGCGGGTGCATTTCGGTCGCCGCCCTGGGTCTTACGTTTCTGCTCGCCCTCGAGATGCCGATGGACGAGGTGCTGCAGTTGATCGATCGTGTCTTTCTCGCAGTGGGGCTCGGTTACCCTGTCGGCGCATTGTTGGTGGGCACCTTACTGTCATACGAAACCAGGCGCCGCGAAGCCGAACGCGCGCTACGACACGAGCGAGACCTGCTGCAGCGCGTGTCTGCCACCTGCCCCGCGAGCATCCTTGTGCTCGACCGAAAAGGCGAAGTCGTGATGACCAACGCGCGAGCGGAAAAGCTGCTTGGCGCGACCCACAGCCAGATGATGCAGAGACCGTTTAATGCCCCCGAGTGGCACACTACGGATTTCGATGGTCGCCCAGTTCCGGATGAGCAGCTTCCCTTCCGCCGCGTCACGGAAGGCCGCGTGCCACTGAGTGGCATGAGACACGCGGTCGAGGTCGCAGGCAACCGCGTGTGGTTGTCGGTCAATGGCGCGCCCATGTTCGACGAGCACGGAGAGCTCACGGGCGTTGTGATGACGCTCGAGGACGTGACCGAGCGCGTCCACGCCGAGCGATCGCTGCATGAGAGCGAGGAAAAGTTTCGCACACTGTTCAATCGCACGAGCGAAGCGATTTTCGTGCAGCCATTCGTCGAAGAAGGTGTGGCGCCGTTCGTAGAGGTGAACGACCTTGCGTGTAGTTGGCTCGGTCAGACACGACAAGAGTTATCGAGTCTTACTTTCGTAGACATCGACATCGCACATGAGCCGCGCAGAATCGAAGAGCTGTTTCGAGCTGCCAGGGACAAACCGGTCACCTTCGATGCGGAGCTGCGCGGGGCCCATGGCGGCACACACGCCGTAGAGGTGGTAGCGCACGCAGGCATGCTGCGCGGAAAGCCGGTGATTATGGCGTTGGCGCGTGATCTGTCAGAGCGACGTGCGCTCGAGGCTCAGATCCGTCAAAGCCAAAAGATGGAAGTGGTAGGTCGCCTCGCTGGCGGCATCGCCCACGACTTCAACAACCTGCTCGGTATTATCTTACTGTGTAGCGAAGCTATCGAGCGCGACCCGAGCGACAGTATGGTGCCCCAGATGGCGCGCGAAATACGGCACTCCGCCGAGCGCGGATCAGCGTTGACAAAGCAGCTTTTGGCCTTCAGCCGCAAGCAGGTGGTCGTGCCCCGCACGCTGCGTTTCGGGGAAGCACTCGACACGATGCTCAAGCTATTCCGAAGACTCATTCCCTCCGATATCGAAATGAAAAGCCGCTTGGGCGACGAGGGTGCTTGTGTGCGCATGGACCTGGCTCAACTCGAGCAGGTGGTGCTCAACCTGGTCGTCAACGCGCGAGACGCGGTGAGCGGCCAAGGTCGCATCGACATCACGACCACTCGCGTGGTTCTCGATCAGAATGCCAAGCCCGAGCATGGCCTGCCTGCAGGGGATTATCTGCTGCTCGAGGTGCGCGATAGCGGTTCTGGCATGACGCCTGACGTGCGAGCGCGCATCTTCGAGCCGTTTTTCACCACAAAGCAAGAACACGGTACCGGACTTGGCCTGGCCGTCTGTGAAGGGATCGTCAAGCAGGCAGGCGGAGAGATCGAGGTCGAGTCCGAACCGGGGAACGGGACTGTTTTTCGCGTCTACTTGCCGCTGGTGTCGGGCGACGAAGGCGACCAAGAAGCTAAGGCGCCGGCGCCAGCTGAAGGCTCCGAACGTATTCTGCTCGTCGAGGACGAGCCCTCGCTGCGTTTTCTCGTGCGCAGCTATCTAGTGGAGGTCGGCTACGATGTGGCCGATTTTGGAGGTGGCGAGCCGGCGCTGCTCTACGCTCAGGAAGGCGCGAGCGTCGACTTATTGCTCACCGATATCGTCATGCCCGGCATGAGCGGGCCTGAGCTTGCACGTGAGCTGCTTCAAAAACTACCTGAGCTTCCTGTCGTGTACATGTCCGGATATGCTGCGGAGACGCTCGCACGCTACGGCCTCGAGCCAGACAAGATTAGACTTGTGCCAAAGCCGTTTTCCGTGCGCGAGCTCGCGGTCGAAATCAGACGAGCGCTCGATGAGCGACTTCAAGTTCCCGAACGCTACTACTAAGCTTCGCTTAATGTTCGCTGCCCTATTGCCTATCAATGGCACCGGGCTTGCGGCTAAAGCGCGATCCAGACGTAGCCCTGATCGAGCTTGACGTGTCGAAACTGACCTTTTCTTTCGACGGTAAGCTCGCTCTGGTTTTGCGCGGCTAAGGCTAAAGCGCTCTGCGCGCGGTTGGCCCCCAGCTCGTCGATCATTTGGTCGTCGATCGCCGTGATCCGGTCACCTGCTTTCAGACCCGCGCGCGAGGCCGGGGAGCTCGGGGTGACCTCCAGGATCACGAGCGCGGTCTTACGCACTTCGTACAGGGCGATGCCGGTCCCGACGTGGGGCTTCGGATGGTCGAGACGCACGGTCACCGTCGCCCCACCTTCGAGCTTGATGATCGTATCAGCGCCGATGACCGCGCTAGAAAGAGCGCGGCCGTCGTAGATGCCGATTGGATCGGCCGTCATGCCGTCGTCATCCCACAGCTCGATGCGCACCCGTTCGCTACGATCAAAAGCGAGGTTTTGTCTGGGCGAGGCGTTCCAGCGCGGGTGGGCGGTGTTCTCCGCCGTTGGGCCCTGCCAAACTTCACGGTTGCGGATCAACACGCGGACGAACGGGTCCGGTGGGTCGCCGGCGTCATCGTCCCAGGTCAGGCCACTGCGCTGACGAGTGGGGATGTCCGCATCGATGAGCACGAGCTGCCACAGGTCCGGGGGCACATCCTGGGCGGGTCCTGCGTGGCTCGGTAGGGCACTGAGTGGGGTCGTGCGGCGCGGATAGGCACAGCCGAGCATGATCGATAGGCCTAGGGAGAGCAGCGTGGCCGAACGGAACATGGCAGCGAGCGTGGCACAGGCCCGCAAGTCGGACAAACGCGAGCCGCAGAAACTGAATCCACCGCAACCTCGACGTACCCGCGTCCGAGAGTGCACACTACGGCCGATGAGAAGGGCCAAAATTGTCTGCACCCTGGGGCCAGCCTCGAACACGCCGGAGAAGATCCAGGCGCTCGTCGAAGCCGGTATGGATTGCGTGCGCCTGAACTTCAGTCACGGCGAGCACGCTCAACACGCGGAGATTGCCCGCATCGTGCGTGAGGTGGCGGCCCGAGCCGGACGCCCGATCTCGATCCTCGCGGATCTATCCGGGCCCAAAATGCGCATCGGGCGGTTTCCGGGGGGGCCTATCGAGCTCGTGAATGGCGAGCCGTTCATCCTGACTGCAGACGACGTGCCGGGCGATGCCAGGCGGGTTTCCGTCACGTACAAACCGCTGCCCCAGGATGTCAGTAAGGGCGACCTTATTTTGCTCGACGACGGCCTGCTTTCGTTGCGCGTGGAACGGGTCGAGGGGCAAGACGTGCACTGCATCGTCGAAGTCGGCGGACCGTTGTCGAACAACAAGGGGCTGAACATGCCCGGCTCCCGGCTCAGTGCGCCCGCGTTGACGGAAAAAGACAAACGCGATCTGACGTTTGCGGCGACGCTCGGCGTCGATTTCTTTGCGCTGTCGTTTGTGCGTTCGCCCGACGATGTGCGCGAGGCGCAGGCGCTTTCCAACGGCATTCCGGTGATCGCCAAGATCGAAAAGCCCGAAGCTGTCGAGTGCCTGGAAGAGATCCTGGACGTGGCCGATGGCGCGATGGTGGCCCGAGGCGATCTGGGCGTGGAGCTCGGTGCCGAAAAGGTGCCGTTGATCCAAAAGCGCATCATTCGCGAGGTGAATTGGCGCGGTAAGCTCGTGATCACGGCTACGCAGATGCTCGATTCCATGATGCGCAATCCGCGTCCCACGCGCGCCGAAGCAGCCGATGTGGCCAACGCCGTACTCGATGGCACCGATGCATTGATGCTCAGTGGCGAGACGGCGTCGGGTTCCTATCCTGTCGAGTCCGTGCGCATGATGGACGCGATTATCCGGGACGTAGAAGAAGCGCATCAAGCGGATCTGACGGTCAGCATGGCCGATCCCAAGCTCATCGATCGCTGGGAGTTCGCCAACGCGGGTGCGCGCGCTGCGGCGTTGCTTTCGTTTACCTTGCCGTTGAAAGCGATCGTGACGCTGACGCGCGATGGGCGTACTGCGGAGCTGCTCTCGGAGTTTCGTCCAAAGTGTCCGATCCTTGCGATTACGCCCAACATATCGGCCGCCAATCGCCTGGCGATCTGCTGGGGCGTGATCCCCCGGCTCGGCTTGCCCGCCGAGGATCTCGAGGAAACCCTGCGCATCGCCACAGCGATCGTGTCGCGCGAAGGATTGTGCAAAAAAGGTGATGCGTTTGCGTTGGTGGTGGGTTGGCCGCCATCTTCAGGCACCAACACTGTGAAGCTGCACCGGTTGTGAGCGGAAGCCTGACGGAAGCGTGATGAGTCGTGATGACTGCCCAGCCTGAGAAGATAGGTCGATACCCAGTTGTGCGTCTGATCGGACGCGGTGCCATGGGCTCGGTCTATCTGGCGCGCGACACGGAGCTCGATCGCGATGTGGCGATCAAGACCGTGCGCAACGCCGGCACCACGCCGGAGGAGCAGGAGTCCTTTTTCATTCGCTTCCGCAATGAGGCGCGCGCGGTCGGCAGGCTCAAGCACCCGTCGATCGTGGCCATCCACGACGTGGGCACCGATCCGAGCGTCGGCCCCTACCTCGTTTTTGAGTACGTCGAAGGCTCGACGCTCAAGCAGCTGCTGCGCGCCAAGGGGCCCCTCGATCCGCCTGCGCTGGTGGCTTTGGCCGAGCAAGTCGGCGAGGCGCTGGAAGTCGCCCATCGCGAGGGCATCATTCATCGCGACATCAAGCCCGAAAATTTGCTCGTGGGGCGCGACGGACGCACCCATTTGGCAGATTTTGGCGTGGCGCGCGTGCCGGACGCGGCGCTGACGGGCGAGGGGCAATTTCTCGGTACGCCTTGCTACGGCGCCCCAGAAACCTTACGC
>JBBSJC010000543.1:0-5482 GCA_038257655.1 Polyangiales bacterium
CGCGTGGCCGGCGATCCCGCCGAACGCCGCGCAGTTCTCGTCGTGCACCTCGCCACGTCCGGTGCGGCCACGCCATGGGCAATACTCAGTTGGCGCCACGCGTGCGCACAGGCGTGCCTTTCGTGAGGGATCGAGCGCCGCGGCGTAGAACACACGCTCCGCACAATGCAAGGGGTAGGTCAGCTCGCGCTCGACCAGCGTGTCCAAGGGCATCCCCGAAGCGCGCGCGATAGCTTCACCCGCAAGCAAATAGCCGAGGTCACTGTAGACGCTGCCGCCCGTGGCAGGGTTGGGATCGGGGCGCGACGCCGCCTCGCGCAACATGAATGCTCGCGCCGCTGGCAGCCCTGCCGGGACGGCCTGAAACAAGCTGCCCCAGGGCGACAGCCCCGCCCGGTGGGAGAGCAGTAATTCCAACGACTGTGCACCTCCGTGCGTCTGCGACAGCTCGGGTAGATACTGCGCCACCGGGCATGTCAGATCGAGCGCGCCCTGCCCTGCCAACGATAGCGCCGTCATCGCTACGAATGGTTTGGTCACCGATGCCAGATCGTAAGGTGTGTCGACCTCGACCTGCGCCCCACCTGGCTCGGTATGCCCGACGGCCAGCTTCATCACCTGCCACACGCCTTCGGAAAAGCGCGCGCACGCAACGGCTGCCCCCGGCGTCACGCCATCCTGCACTGCGCCTGCGAGCGATGATTCGATGCGAGCGCGCGCACTCTCCCAAGCCAATGCCATGCCTTTCGTCTACCGAACCTGCCGCGCGAGGTCTACAAACGCGCGATGTCCGATCCGGTCGCGTTGCTCAATCATCTTTCCGAGCTTCCTTTCATCACGGCGCACCTGCCGGCAGTAAGCGGCACGTTGAAGAGCATTCCCGAAGATTTTTGCGTGGAAGAGATCCCTTCGTACACGCCAACCGGTGAAGGCGAGCACCTGTACGTGTTTTTCGAAAAGCGCGGACTCAACACTCCTGACGCGGTGCGCGCGATAGCCCAACAGATCGGCACGCGTAGCGAAGATGCGGGCTGGGCTGGCCTCAAAGATCGCCAAGCGATCACGCGGCAGTGGGTCAGCTTCCATCACGTGGGCACGCCCACGCTCGAGTCAATCAACGTGGCCGGCGTGCGGATTCTCGAGGTCTCGCGCCATGTGAACAAGCTGCGCACCGGTCATCTGCGCGGAAATCGCTTCACGTTGCGGCTGCGCGACGTGCCCCCCGAACACGACGCCCACATAAGCCAAGCCATCGCCACGATGCGTGACCAGGGGCTGCCCAACTACTACGGCGAGCAACGGTTTGGTCAGGCAGGTCGCAATCTGGTCAGCGCCATGCGCTGGATCGTCGACGGCGAGCGCGCGCCGCAGAAGCCATTTTTGCGCAAGCTATTCGTATCGACGCTGCAATCGGCCCTGTTCAACGCCTGGTTAGGCGCACGGGTCCGCAGGGGCCAGCTCGCCCACGCGATCGCTGGCGACGTGATGCGCAAGGAAGAGACCGGCGGTGTATTTGATTGCGAAGACGTTCAGATCGACGGTCCGCGCGTAACGAGTTGGGAAATATCACCGACAGGTCCGATGTTTGGTTCCCGCATGCGTGCCACTACGCTCGACGCGAAAGCCCAAGAAGATGCCGTGCTCGCGAGCTGGGGAGTGACCCCTAGCCACTTCGATCAAGTGAAAAAGTTTGGCGAGGGCACCCGTCGCACGGCGCGCGTGCGTCCGGACAACTTCGAGATCGAGCGCGACGACACCGATTTACTGCTGCGCTTCGAGCTGCCCAAGGGCTCCTACGCGACAGTGCTCGTGTCCGAGCTCTTGAAAGTGCGAGCGATCAACCTCACCGATGACCCGTAACCAGGGGCGCTCTCTGCTTGCCCCCACCGGGCGCCTCCCGTATTTTCAGCCGCCCGATCACAGATTGGCTCGGCCATAGCGCGGAGCAGGCCACGACCAGGCCCTGACCCGGAAATGTTGGAGAATCCATGGAAATTCAAGAACGACTGACCGCATTTGCGATGCTTGGCGCGGGCTGGGTGATGTGGCTACTCGTCGGTCTGTCGGTCATCTGTCTCGGCGTCATTCTCGAGCGTGCCTATTACTACTTGGCCTCGAGCGACGACTTTCGAAAGCTCCGCGCGGACGCTTTGCCCCTGATCAAAAAAGGCGATTTGAAGGGCCTGCGCGCCCGTCTGGATCAGTCCCGTTCGTTCGAAGCCAAGGTGCTAACCGCCGGTCTCGAGTGGTCTGATGACGGGCCGGAGGCCGCCGCAGAGGGGATGGCGGGGGCCCAGGAGCTCGCGCGCCTCAACATGGATCGCAACCTCGCGTTCCTTGGTACGGTAGGCAACAACGCACCGTTCGTTGGGTTGCTCGGCACCGTCATCGGCATCATTCGCTCCTTCCACGAGCTAAACCAGTCACAGGGTAAGCTGAGCGACTCGCTGATGTCCGAGGTCGGCGAAGCCCTGGTCGCCACCGCGATCGGCATCTTGGTCGCCTTGCCCGCGGTCGCAGCCTTCAACTTCTTTCAACGTCTGATCAAGACCCGACTCACGCAGAGCGAGAGCCTTACCCATGAGCTGCTCGCCCACCTGCGCGGCACCAGCCCGAAGGCAGCCGCGGCCCCTAGCGCGGCGGAGTAAGCCATGGCAGGCAGCGCAAACAACGGCGACGACGACATCATCTCCGCGATCAACGTCACGCCGTTGGTCGACGTCGTGCTCGTGCTCTTGATCATCTTGATGGTCACGGCGCAATACGTGGCAGATAAAGACTCGATTCCCATGGAGCTACCCAAGGGCGCCACAGGCGAAGCGGGCGTGCCTTCGACGCTTTCGGTATCGATCGACAAGGAAGGTCGCTTCTATCTCGATGCCCAAGAGCTCACGCTCGACGCGATGCGCGGTCGCGTGCGCGCCGCCTACAAAAAGGACACCGAAACGCGCGCGGTGATCGCCGCCGACGGCCGTGTCAGTCACTCCGAAGTCGTCAAAGTAATTGACCTTCTGCGCCAGGAGAAGGTCACCAAGTTCGCGATCAACGTGCGGCCCGAGGATTTGAAGAAGAGTGGCAACTGAGGTCGCAGGACATACGTGGACGGGCTCGGCCAGTTTGGTCGTCAGCGTGGCTGTGCACGCCTTCACGTTCCTGGTCATGGGCTGGTTCCCGCCGCCCCAAGACATGTTGCCAAAGAGCGACACCGTAGAGCTTACGGTGATCGAAGAGATGCCTGAACCGGAGCCCGAGTTGGTGCCGGAGCCTGAACCAGAGGCAGAACCAGAACCAGAGTCGGAGCCAGAGCCGATCAAGCCCGCTCCCGTTCCCAAAGTGGCAGCGGTCGCGCCCAAGCAGCCCCCTCAGCCCGAGACTCCGGAGCCACCGGCCGCGGCGGAGGAGACCCTGGCTGATTTCACCGGCACGACGCTCGTTGGCGAAGGCGAAGGCGGCTGGGTCAGCGCGGTGGGTAGCGGCGCCAGCATGGACAAACCGATCGGTAAGGCTGGTGCGGCGGTCACCGGTCGCACTCGTTCAGGCGCCGCAGGCGGCGTGATCGGCGGTACCGGCCTGAGGGTCGTGCCTCTGTCAGACTTGAGCCGCAAGCCAGGCGCCCCATCGCAGGACGCACTCAACGCCGCCCTCGAACGCAGCTACCCAAAGTCAGCGCGGCAGCAGGGCATCGAAGGTGTGGCACGGATCAAAATCCGCGTGCTCGCCACCGGCAAGCTCCAGACACTGGCCACCGTGAGCGAGACCTATCCGGGCTTCGGCGATGCGTGTCGCACCAGTCTGCGCGATCTGCGCTTCGAGCCGGCCCTCGACAAGCAGGGGCAACCGGTCGCGACCGAAGTGCCTTACATCTGTGAGTTCCGCGTCGAGTGAGCGGATCCTGGGTATAAGAAGCGCGCCCAGTGGCAGGGTTGGTTGCGCAGCCATGCATGGGTCATGCAATATTCCGCCGGCATGACGCGCCCCCACGTTTTAGCCCTCCTCGCCCTCGCCTCGCTCGCACTTTACGCTGCGGATGCCCAGGCCCAATCCCGCACGGAGCTCTCCACGGTGCGGTTTTATCCCGCCGTCGGAGTGGGCAACTTTCTCGCGGTCGAGGGCGCCGCGGTGGGCGGGCACAAGGCCACTACCTTCGGCGTGATGTTCGACTACTCAGCGGACACGTTAGAGGTTGATCGGCCTTGTTCAGGCATTCGCAACGTAAGCGGCACCTGTCGCAACGAGCAGACAAGCTTCGTAAGGGGCACAGGCCTTTTCCACCTGATGGGCGCGATGTCGCTGTTTGACCGCGCGCAAGTCTCGCTCGCTCTGCCGGTGGGCTTTACTGACTCGGAGCCGTTCGACACACGCACCATCTCGCGCAACGGCACCAGCCCGACGCTCAGCGTGCAGCCCCGCCAGGGTTTTGCTTTCGCTGACGCGCGTCTCGCTGCGAAGGTCCTGATCGCAGGTGGTGGCCAAGAGGCATTGAGCTTTTCTGCCAGCGTGTTTACGACCTTACCCACCGCGATGCTCACGAGCGGAAGCGACTGTCGTCAGAAAAATGGCTGCAGCTACCTGGGTGAACGTGGCGTGCAGACCGGCGCCAACCTGATCAGCGAGTTTTCGATCCCCGAAGCGCGCGTCGCAGCCAACATCGGCGCAGCCTATCGGCCCCGGCGCACGTTCTTGACCGAAGAGACCGAGACCGAGCTGCGCTACGGCGTCGCAGGCCAGTACTACATTACTCCGCTGTTCAGCGGCATCGTCGAGGTGGCGGGCGCGGCCAGTATACTAGGGGGTGGCGATGCGCCGCTCGAGGCACGTGGCGCGCTGCAGTTCGGTCAGGATTTCTTGATCACCTTGGGCGGTGCCGGCGGTCTGCTCGAGGGCGTAGGCAATCCTAGCTTTCGTGCATTCGTCGGGGTGCAATGGACACCCACGCAGCGCGACGCGGATGGCGATGGTATCGAGGACGACGACGATGCGTGTCCAAGCGATGCGGAAGATCGCGACGGCTTCATGGACGAAGATGGCTGCCCCGACCCCGACAACGACGGCGATGGCATCCTCGACAAAGTCGATGCATGCCCCGACCAACGCGAAGATTTCGATAAGTTCCAGGACGAAGACGGCTGCCCCGACCCCGACAACGACGGCGACGGCGTGCCTGATGGTTACGACTCCTGCGAAGACGAAAAGGAAGACATCGACGGCGACCGCGACGAGACGGATGCCCCGACAACGACACCGATCGGGACGGCATTGAAGACGTAGACGACAGCTGTCCGAACGTGCCTGAGGATTCGGACGGTTTAGGCGACGAAGACGGCTGCCCCGAAGAAGATTTCGATGGCGACGGCGTGAAGGATATCGACGACGCCTGCCCGGATGAAACCGAGTGGTTTAACGGCATCGAGGACGAAGACGGCTGTCCCGAAGCCGACGCCGACAAAGACACGGTGCCCGACACGCTGGATCGTTGCCCTGA
>JBBSJC010000544.1:0-5476 GCA_038257655.1 Polyangiales bacterium
CTCTTCGGATACCTGCTGCGTTTTCAGACCTGGATGATCGACGCTGCAGCGATTACCCAACTAGGCATGGCGCGCGCCTTTGTGCCGCTCGGCCTCGGTTACCTGACGCTGCTCTGGTCCGTCAGGCAACTTGACGATCGTCCACGACGCGCGCTGGGGGTTGCCCTGCTCGGCGGGCTGCTCGTCGCAGCAGGTCTCGTACAGGTCGAGTCGGTCGCGGAAGGTCGTCTGTTGAGATTGGTTCAGGTCGATGTGCTTCAGTCGATCGGCAGCTCGCTTGTGCTGCTTACGCTGCTCGATGGGGCTTGCGGGCTTTTGCGTAAGCCGTATTGGGCGGCGGCGCTCGGACTGTTGGTCGCCTCTCTTACGCACTTGGTGTGGACGCATTTGCCAGGGCCTTTGCCCCACGCGTTCGCCGGCTTTTTGGGAAAGTACACGCCTCCTCCCGGGGCTCCTTCCGCACTGTTTCCGCTGTTTCCCTGGTTCGCGTATGCGTGCCTGGGCGCCGCGGTCGGTAGCGTGCTGCGCGATGCCAAAGAGCAGACTGACCGCGCCACCGTGATGCTCGGTGTGCTGGGCGCCCTATGCGCAGTGCTTGCAAGCGAGGCACATCCTCACCTGCACGACATGTTCGCTGTACAACCCTGGACGGTGCACCCGATGCGCATCGCTTTCCGCGTCGGCGTGGTGCTCAGTCTATTGCTTGTGGGTTGGGCATGGGCCGGCGGCATGCGTGGTCGCCTGTTGATCCACTACGGGGGCTCGTCCTTGCGCATCTATTGGGCCCACATGTTCTTCGCGTACGGCATCATCGGCAGACCGCTGCAGAAGAGCTCTAGTTACGGGCAGTGGTTGGTCGCTGTCAGCGTACTACTTGGCTTGATGTGGCTCCTGTCACGTATTGGGGTGTCGACGAAGCCCCCAAGGACCGCCCGCACATAGTGCTTGAGCCGCGCGGCGGGTACGTTTATAAGTCTCAGCCCCGATACGAAGGAAGACGTGATGGCCCAGACCGTCCTGTTGATTACCGACCGCCCCGCTTTCGAAGCCTCCTGGAGTGCAGCCTGTCAGGATGCGGGCTTATCGGCGCGCCATGTGGCTCCCGAAGCAGCGTCGGGGGCGCTTGTCTACGGAATTGGGGCGGTGTTTGACGCCAGCAGCCAAGGCTTCGATGAAGATGAGTTGCTGTCCTACGTGGCTCTGTCGAGGGCGCTCGGTGCACTGCCGGCAGTCGCCCTACCCTCAGGTGGGACTTTCGCCGGAATTGAAGACGTGCTCGAAGAGCTGTGCGGCGGACTCGTGTCGCGCACGGAAAGCGAAGTCGCCCGCGTCATGAGCGGGCTGTGTCGCCGCTGCGACACCGAGCGTCAGCTGCGCTTCGAATATCTTTCGGTCTCCCCGCGGGGCGGCGAGCTGATTGCGGTGCTCGGCGACGGCACCACGTTGGTGCTCGCTCGGCCGCTCAGCTCCGAAGATGGCGGTACGGAAATCCAAGCAATCGTCCTGGCCGAGGATGCTGGATCTGCGGTGATCGAGCTCTCGGGCGGCAGGCGCATTTCTCTCACGGCGCCCGAGGTGGCGGCGCGGTTCAAAACCAGCAACGGCGCCGAGCCCCTTCCCGCTTCGCTCGGTGATGTGGATGGCGTGCGCCTTGGCCAACGGCTTCGTGCACTGCGGCTTGCAGAAGGATTGACACAGGCCGAGCTCGCGCGTCGCACGGGCATCCATCGCCCCAACATCGCGCGCGTCGAAGCGGGCCGTCATACGCCATCGCTTGAAACGCTGGCCCGTTTGGCCGCAGCGATCGGCGTGCCGATCAAGCGCGTGCTGTCGGACTGAGCGATGGGTAACGTGCGAGATGCGGCGACCGTCCTGCTTCTGCGGGACAGGCCCTCGGGTGAGTTCGAAGTCTTGATGGTGCAAAGGCACGGTCAAAGTGGCTTTATGGCCGGCGCCCACGTGTTTCCTGGCGGCAAGCTGGACGCGAGTGACAGTGCGCCTGAGGTCACGTCCCGACTGCGCGGCTTCAGCGCGGAGCACGCGACCCGTGCGCTCGGGGAAAGCGAGCTGCCGGCACAGCTTGCGCTCGGTTTGTTTGTAGCGGCGCTGCGCGAGACCTACGAAGAAGCCGGCGTGTTGCTCGCCGACGTAGATCCCGCTGCGGACTTGAGTGCCGCACGGCGGCGCCTCAACGATGGCTTGAGTTTCGCGCAAGTGTTGTCGGAGCTGGATGCGCATTTGCGGGTGGATCAGATCGTGGCGTTCTCGCGCTGGATTACGCCGGTGGTCGAGCCGCGTCGGTTCGATACCCGTTTTTTTCTGGCACGAGTCGAGGCCTCGCAACTCGCCGAGCACGATACCCACGAGACCACCTGTCACGCCTGGCTCACACCGCGTGAAGCTATCGATGCAACCTTACGTGGCGAAATTATGCTGCCACCGCCAACGCTAAAAAGCTTACTTGAGCTCGCCGAGCTGCCGAGCTCTGAGGCGGCGTTGGAAATGGCGCGCAGTCGCCGCCCGCCTCTGCTGTGTCCTGTAATCGAGCAGGTGGCCGGCACCCTTACCATTCTCTTACCAGGGGACCCGCTGCACCCTGAGCCTCAGGCGGCGCTTGCGGGGTCCACGCGGATCGTGCTTGAAAACGGGCGTTTTTACGCACGTTAATGGCAAGACAACGCTACGCCCGGCTACGGTGGCTAGGCGTAGCTACGCATGGTTACGCGCAGCAACGCTCAACCGTCAGGCTCGAAGTTAAGGGGAAGCTCCAGCGCATAGACGCGGGGCGCCCAAGCGCTGGAGCTCATCAAGCTAGGGGGATGAAGAAAGCAGCACGGCTAGTAAGAAGAGCAGCAGCAGCAGCATCAGCAATAGGCTAGCGGTGACGTCTAAGCAGATTCTTTAAGCATCAATAGTCAGAACAAGCGAAGCAAAGACTGATAAGCCAACTGCAACGAAGTACGAAAGCCAAGCGAAGCCAAATAAGCAGCAAGCGAAGTTAGGGAACTAAGTTAAGCGGGTGCGCGAGCGATGCAGTCAGGGGGACTTGGAACTTTTGCAACTGGCGGTCAGGGCGGCTGCTTGAGCTCTCCCTCGTCGCGCACATTTGTTGGTGGTCCTGGGTGCTGCGCTCTATGAAAAAAAAAGTGCGACGTGCACCGCCGCCCCACGACATGCGAGCCTTAGGCTTGGCCGCCTTGTTTTTTTTCGTTGTGGGTGCATTTATCGCGCTGCCTGTGGCCTCAGTGTCGGCACAGCCCCCCCCAACTACGTGGTCCATTCAGGTGACCGAGGACACACGTTGTGCGCAGGCCCCTGGCTTTCACGATCAGCTGGCGGGGCAGATCCCCCCCGAGCAGCGCGCCTCGGAGGCTGACGCTGAGCTCGTTGCTGTGGTGAGTGTGCGACGGGCCGAGCGCAGTCAGACCGCAATCGTCACCGTTATCGATCGCGTGCTGGGCGCCCCCGCGGGTGAACGCTCGATCACTTTGCCGTTATCGGACTGCGCAGCTACGGCAGATGCGCTGGCCCTGGTGATTGGCGTGCTCGTTGAAGCCGGGCGCGGCGCTCCGCTTCAGCAACCGAGGGAGGAGGAGATGGAAAAGGAGCCCGAGCCTCCTGCAGAGCCACCAGCTCCATCTTCGCCTGCCGCCGAGGCTCTGCGGCCCACGCCCCCAAAGAAGCGCTACGTGTGGTTAGGCCCGCGACCTGGGCACGACCTGACGATCGGTGTTGGCGCAGGTGCCCTTCTACTGCCTGGGGTGACCTGGGGCGGCCACTTCCAGTGGGGACTGCGGGTACGGGGTTTGTGGCCCATTTTCATGGGTGCGACGCTTTACTTGCCCGCAGAGACGACAGATGAGCGGGCAGTTTTTCGCGCTGGGTACGGCAGCGTGGCTACGTGTCCGGTGCATCTCAGCGGCGGGCGCTGGCGGGCCCGAGCTTGTCCCTCCTTCGCTGCAGGCATGTTAAAAGCAGAGGGCCGCGGTTTCCTCGAGAGCCGCAAAGTGAAACAGCCGCTCGTGCTAGTGGGGGCGGAATTAGCCTCCGACCTGCGGATCGCAGGCCCGCTTACCGTCGGGCTCATGGCGCGTGCCGAAGCCCCCCTGATGCGCCCTCGCTTTACCTATTACAAAGCGAGCGGCGCGGAACCAGCGCTGCATCAGCCTAAACCTGTCGCAATTAGCTGTTACCTTACGGTAGGTTTGCGCTTTCGTTGATAACAAGAAGCGGCGCTGCCCCACTACACGATCAGCTTAGTCTCCTTACTGAGGTAGACGCGTGTCGGTTGCTTGGGCACAACTATTGTTTACGGCAGAGTCGGGTCCGCGCCTGCTCGCTCTGCAGCCGCTCTGGGCAATGGTACCTTCGCGCGTCGAGACCATGACAGAGCTCGCGTCGGGGGAACGCAATTTGATAGCGGCCGACAATGACACTGCCCACAAAGATGCGGCGCAGGCGGACACAGCAGCGCCCAGCTTTGACAGCGTGGTGAGCGAGCACGGCCCTTACCTTTGGCGGGTGCTGCGACGTCTGGGTGTACGCACCGCGGACGTTGAGGACGTGTGGCAAGAGACATTCATCGTGGTCCATCGCAAGCTCGATGGCTTCGAGGGTCGCGCGTCGGTGCGCACCTGGTTGTCCGCGATCGCGGTTCGTGTCGCCAGCGATTATCGCAACCGCGCCCATAGGCGGCGCGAGCAAGCCACGGAAGAAGTACCCGAGCATGACCCCTCGCCCGCGACGCAGCATGAAGATTTGGTCGATCGCGAGCGCCGTGCGCTGCTCGATCGCTTGCTCGCCGAGCTCAAGCCCGAGCAGCGCGACGTCATCGCTCTTTACGAGTTTGCCGAGCTACCGATGCAAGAAGTTGCCACGGCGCTCGGCTGTCCATTGCAAACCGCTTACTCACGCCTGCATGCCGCACGTCGCGCCTTGGAACAGGCGGCGCGCCGCGAGGCCGCTCGCAGGGGAACCCCATGACTGAACTTGACCCTATTCGTTGGACTGAATCGAGCGACGACGCGCCCGAGCTTTTGCGCGGACCTTTTGCCGCCGCGACCCGCGAGGGGCCTTCGCCTTCGCAAATGCGCATGCTGTCCCTGAAATTGGCAGCGGTCGCTGCCGGCACCGCGGTCGCCGCAGGCGCGTCGACGGCACAGGCGAGCGCGACCGCCAGCAGCTCGCTAGCGGGCGGTGCCGCGGTAGGCACGGCGCTTCCCTTCGCCAAGATTGTGGCCGCGGTGGTCGTCGTCGGCGCGACAGCCCTGGGCGGCGTCGCCCTGTTCAACCACCCCTCCCAGCCGAGCAAGACGCCTGTGGTGCAGACCGCGCCGCGCGCAGTTGACACTCAGACACCGGTTCTCGAAGCGGCAAGCCCGCTGCCGAGACCGTTGCCGAGCGTGACCCAGCAGGCGCCGCTCGAAGCGCGCACCGAAGCACATGCGCCAGTGCTCGCGGTCGAAGCTGATAGACA
>JBBSJC010000545.1:0-5475 GCA_038257655.1 Polyangiales bacterium
GCGTCTCCCACGCGGAGCCCTCACGCCCGGCGCGTCTCCCACGCGGAGCCCTCACCCCCGGCCCCTCTCCCACGCGGGTGGGAGAGGGGAGGGGGAGGGGAGCCTCATCGCGACTGGAGAATTTCGTGAATCGTGGCGCAGACGTGGCCTATGTCTCGCAGAACGTCACGATTTGTGAAGCGCTCGACGCGTACATGCAGAAGTGTGAGTTCTTCGGTGCGTACACGATCGTAATGTGAGCGCGCGGGATCCTGGTGGTGTGTCCCATCTAGCTCGATTCCGAGGCGAGCCTCGGCGCAATAGAAGTCCAGCACGAACCGCTGGATTGGATGCTGTCGCCTCAATTTGAAGCCGCCAAGCTGCCGAGCACGTAAGCGCGCCCAAAGAATTTGCTCTGCAGTCGTAGCGCTGCGACGCAGCTGTCGCGCAACACGATTGACCCCGGGAGACGCTCGCATACTGCGGTATCGACTCCCATCGAGAAACGTTGCTAACTCTCCTCCCACTCCCACGGGTGGGAGAGGGTCGGGGAGAGGGCGACGCGCACCGGCGCCCAGCCCATGGCGACGCGCAGCAGCTGCGCCCAGCGGAGGCCGTGAGAGGGCGACGCGCAGCTGCGCCCAGCGGAGGCCGTGAGAGGGCGACGCGCACCGGCGCCCAGCGGAGGCCGTGAGAGGGCGACGCGCAGCTGCGCCCAGCGGAGGCCGTGAGAGGGCGACGCGCACCGGCGCCCAGCCCATGGCGACGCGCAGCAGCTGCGCCCAGCGGAGGCCGTGAGAGGGCGACGCGCACCGGAGCGACGCGTGTGGCGCCCGAGCCACGAGCGCCAGCCGAACGAAACTACGCCGCGATTACCTTGGTCAGCACGACCGTAATGTTGTCTGGGCCGCCATTTTTGTTCGCGCGTTCGATCAAGTTCTTGCAGGCAGAACCCAGATCGGCGGTCGAGGCGGCCGTAATCTCTCGGATCTCTTCGTCGCTGAGCGGGCCGCTTAGGCCGTCCGTGCACAACACGTACACGTCGCCGACCTCGGGCTTGTCGAGAAAGCAGTCGACCTTGACGCTTTCTTTCATGCCGAGCGCACGCACGATCACGTTTTTGTGCGGGAAGTTGGCGATCTCTTCGGGCGAAAGACGCTTCATTTTGATGTAGTCGTTGAGCAGCGAGTGGTCTTCGGTCAGCAGGGTGAGCTTACCTTCGCGCAGTCGATACACGCGCGAGTCGCCCACGTGTCCGACAAGCACGCCGTCATCGACCGCAAGTAAAGCGACCATGGTGGTGCCCATGCCGCGCTGGCCCGCGTTGCGTTGTGCGGACTCAAAAATCCGCAAATTGGCGAGCTTTACGCCCGTGATTAGACGGTTCTCCTGGTAGCCGCGCGTCTTGTCCATCTTGTAGGGCCAAGTCGCTTCGGGATCCTGTCCCGTGGCGCGGAAGAAATCTTTCATGGTGTCGATTGCCATCTGACTGGCGACCTCACCCGATGCATGTCCGCCCATCCCATCGGCAACGATGAACAAGTCTTCGTCCTGGACGATGACGTAGTTGTCCTCGTTATGGTTGCGTTTCATGCCGACGCTGGTGTCTCCGCAAGCTTCGACGCGCACGAAATCCCTCCGAAAATCCAGCGATTACGCTATCAGTGTCCGCGGTGCGAAGTCAAATGGGCTTCGGATGTAGGAACGTCCAAATCGGACCGAGCCCCACCGAGACGCTGCCGGGGGCCGTGTACAGGTCCCCGTCGACGAAGTAGAGGAAGGGGCCGTTGGGGCTCGAAATCTCAGCGCGTCGGGTCAGCGTCTGGCGTGCGACTTTGCTTGAAAGACCGAGGCCTGCAAACACGCGCGGTAGCTCCGCTGCAACCGCCGGGCGCTTACCGTGGACGGCGACTAGATGAAAGCGCTCTTGGCTCTCAAAAGCACGGAAAAACAGCCTAAAACCCAGGCCTAAATGCGGCACGGTCGATGCGCCGATCGTGACGTACTTGGCGCTTTCGTAGTGTCCGCCCTCGTAGCGAACTTCGAGCTCGGTCTCGTTCAAAATGCTTTGGATTTTGGAGCCGTTAACCAGCGCGGACGCGGCCGCATGGGCGAGCACGGTGGCCGCTGTGAGGGGCGTGGGCCGGCCACCGTTGGCGCGGTTGTAGACGTCGAGGTAGCCAGCCATCACACCTGTGCCGAACAGGAAGCCGAGGCGATCGCCGACCTGCAAACAGGGCCGCTGCATCATCGCGGGGCGAGTCCGGCCGCTTAGCTCCCTGAGCATGCCGCGGAGCAAACGTAAGGGAGAGGCACGCTTGGCGCCGAGTGAGCTTGCGATCGTATTTTGAGTGCCGCCGCGCAGCATGGTCAGACTGGGCAGCGGACGGCTGCCGTAGGCGTGGGCCAGCGCGGTCAAGGAGGCAGAGGCTGTCCCGTCGCCCCCGACTACCCCAACGTGCTCCACGCCGCGTTCGGCGAGCTCGCTTGCAACACTGGCAAGATGGGCGGGGTCGCGCGTGACGTGAACTTCGGCATCGTTGCCGCAGCTCGCACGCATAGCGGTGGCAAGGCCGGGGTCGCGGCGCATGGCACCAGCGTTGGGATTGACGAGGACGACGGCCTTCACGCGAGCCAGCCTTAGCATTGCGCGCCCGGCTTGGCTCGACTGCAAGTCCAAGATAGGAACTTGGCATGGACGAGTTTGCCGCGGAGCTGAGCCGACTGCGGGCGGAAATCGCTGCTCATTTGGCCTGGGAGGCCGAACTAGGGGGCTCGGGTTTACCGAGCATTTCCGCTGCAGAAATCAGCAGGTCGGTCGCGGGGACGGCGGCGGTCAGCCCGGAAGCTGCTTCTGAAATCACTCGCCCCACGGCTGTTGCGATGGCGGGCGGTGGGCCTGCGTCGGTCTTCGCTCTGAGTGAGCGATCGCCGATCGATAAGCATCGGCGTCTCGGATTAATCGAAGACGAGGCGCGCGTGTGCACGCGCTGCGAGTTGCACAAGGGCCGCACGAAGTCGGTGTTCGCCCGCGGTAATCCCGATTCTCCCCTGGTGTTTGTCGGCGAGGGACCCGGCCAAGAAGAAGACAGGCAGGGCAGGCCGTTTGTGGGGCCAGCAGGTCAGTTGCTCGACAAAATGATCGCAGCGATGGGGTTCGGCGCAGACGAGGTGTACATCTGCAACGTGGTGAAATGTCGCCCGCCAAACAACCGCACGCCACTGACCGCAGAAGCTCAAGCTTGTGAGGCTTATCTCACCGGGCAGATCGAGGCCGTCGCGCCGCGCGTGATCGTGGCACTCGGCCGCTGCGCTGCGGAAAACATGGGGCTTGTTCCCGCGGGTGGCGGCTGGCGTGGGCGTTGGGGCAGTTATCGCGGGGTGGCGGTGATGCCGACGTATCATCCGGCGTTTCTCTTGCGCAGCCCGGAGTTCAAGCGTCCAGTGTGGGAGGACCTCCAACAGGTCACGGCCAAGCTGCGTCAGGGTTAGACGCAAAAATGCCAGCGGATCCGCGCGTGCAACCAGGAGTGCCGACTGATACGATCTGACGGTGAAGCCTGTTCCGCGCGACCTAGAAGACCACACTGACCTGCATGACCCGCAGGACCTGCTGCCTCATCTCGAGCTCGAGGCCGATCCCGATGTGGAGAGCGACGAGCACGATTCGTTGTCTCACACCGAGCAGCAGGGCGTGGACGACGCCGACGAGCTGCTCCTTTCACAAATCGAGGACCACGGCGCCGATTTGGGCCTCGACGTCGAAACCGGCGTAGACGGTGGCCTCGATGCCAGCTCGCTGGTCGATGACGACGATGAACGTCTGGCCCGAGATGACGTGCGCCTGGACCACTCACTCGATGACGGGTTTTCCAGCGATGCGACCGGCATCGATGGCGGCGGCGCCGAAGACGGCTGGACAACGGACAGCGAGGGCGATTCGGAGCCCTATCAGGCCGATTTCGACGAGGACGAAACCAGCCACCGCGACGATGGCGGACTCGAAGGCGTAGAGAGCTCGCGTGGCAAAGAGGATCTGCTCCACGAGGGCTTAGATGAGAACGCCCTACCTCCGCTCCATTCGGAAGAAGGAGACGACGCGCTGGTGGACGAAATCGAACGCGAGCTGCTTCGGGAGTTGAGCCAAGGCATCTAGGGCGGGATCTAGGTCGCGTGACTGCACCCGAGCGGGGTACGCTCGCTGCGCAGAAGGGGATGTGCTGGCATCGCAATGCAGACCCGAGAGCTCTTGGTCGAATGTCTGCGCGAGGGGATCGGCAAACAGCCGGCGCCCGAGGTGCTAGCTGAGCTAAAGCTCGCCGAGCCTGCGGATGATCGCGCGCTGGCGAGGGCCCTCGTATCTGCGTTGGCGCAGGACGACGTCGAGCGTTTGCGCGCGGGCGGCGAGACGGGCCGGAGCAGCGCGCGCGAAAGCTCAGCGGCCGTGCCGGTCGCAGCGCTCGATGCTTCGTTTCTGGGCAGGCTCAAGCCGCGCAGCGAAAAGTCAGGCGAGCAAGGCGTCGACGAAGTCACCGACCTCATGACGCTGCTTGCGGTGTTGCGCGCGGGCAAGCTGCTGCAGCGACGTGCTGCGGCACGCAAGCTATCTGAGCTTGTTGATCAGCTCTCGAACGAAGATCGCCGGGCGCTGGAAACGGCGCTTGAGCACCTGCGCGATGTCGAGATCGCCTTTGAGCTCGCGCTCTGTCGCGGGCGTTTGCCGGGCGCTTCGGGCCGCGAGGCGCAGCGCGCACGGCGTGAGGTCAGTGAGCTCGCAGCGCAGCTCGAACAGGGCATCCTGCGCTACTGGGATGGTGACTCGAGCGATGAGCCGTTGACTGCGCTGTCAGGCGACAAGCGCGCGCAGCTGCTCGTGCACACGCGTGAGCTGAACGATCTGGTGATCGATCACATCTGCGCATTTCTCGAAGGCAGCACCGGCATCGTCGATCGCAGCGTGCAGCGCGCGATTTTATCGGCAATTCGTTACGCCGGTGACCCGCGCCTCGTGCCCGCGCTGATCACACTGCTCGACGGACGCGATGGCGATCTGGTGATGGAGGCGGCGCGCGCGATCAGTCGCATCGAAGACCCGCGTGTGTTTCCCGCATTGCTTGCGGCGTATGGGCGCAGCGTAGTCGACACCGAGCGCATCTCGCTCGGTGGTGCGCTCGGTCGCGTGGGGGACGTGCGCGCTGCAGACTACGTGCGCACCCAGCTACAAAGCCACGACGAGCACGTGATCATTCGCGCGATCGAGGCGATGCGCACGCTTGGTACGGCGGAGGATGCGGAGGTCGTGGTCGACTTCGTAAGCTCGCCCGACCCGGTGATTGCGATCAAAGCCGCGCACACGTTGGCGCGCATTTCTGATGCGCGCTCATTGCCGGAGCTTGCGCGCTTTGCCCGCGAGCGTGGCGTCGGAGCGGTGCGCGCCGCCGTCGAGGAAGCGATCGAGCAAATTCGGGCAAGGCTCGTGTTACGCGGTGAAGAGCC
>JBBSJC010000546.1:0-5465 GCA_038257655.1 Polyangiales bacterium
GCCGCCGTAGCCCATGTTGTAAGCGGCGAAGGCAAGCTCCCAGCTACCGAAACGATCGAACAAATCGCGCATGTAGCGAGCGGCAGCACGCGTTGAGGCTTCCGGGTCAAGGCGCTCATCGGTCCAGTGGTCGATCCGCAAACCGTAATGCGAGCCCGCTGCCTTCACGAACTGCCACATGCCCATCGCATCCGCTTGCGACCGGGCGAGCGGGTCGTAGCCACTTTCGATCATCGCGACGAACTGCAGATCCTGAGGCAGCGAGTGCTCAGCCAGCACGCGCCGAATCATCGGACCGTAGCGCTCCATGCGCTTGAGCCAGGCGCCCATCAGCTCGCGGCCGCGCTTGTCATTCTTGAAGAACAACAGGTATTCGATCACGCGGCTATCCCAGCGCACGGGCAAGCTCGGTAGTTTGAGCTCCGACAAAAAGCTCAGATCGACTGTACCCTGCGGACGCTCTAGTTGCTTCGGCGGTGCATCCGAGCTCAGCGCGTCCGGCACGCCATACACGCAATCTGGATCGTAAGACTCAGGCTCGTCTGCGCTGCCGCCACCAAACAGCTCGTCTTCGGCGAAGCGCAGGGCCCGCAGCTCGGGAGACTCCAGGCTTTCCGCCACGCCCTCAGTTGCTTCGGTGCTCCACGTGCTTGCGAGCACTCGCGTTTGGGCGCGCGCGGGCAGCGCATTAGTAAAGGTGGCGAGCAACGCGCAAAGCAGCATCAGACTGCTGCTGAACAAGTGTGGAGCACGACGAGCGAACATCAGGCAAGACCCCGGCTAAAAAGGTGGGCTTGGCCAGGCTAGCCTCCACATCCGGTGCTCGCCAGAAAGCGGCTTAGGCAGTTATCAATCGCGCAGCGACTTCGCCATCCGCCCAGCATGCGCGCAAAACCGCTACATACAGACGCGATTACGACCCCCGCGCTTGGCTTCGTACAGCTTCACGTCTGCGGCCTGCAGGAGCTTTACGGCGTCTTCTTCGCCGCGCAGTTGCGTGCAACCAATCGACACCGTGACGGAGATGCGTTCGGATTCGAACATGAACTCATGCTCGGAAAGTAAGCGTCGCAGCTCCTCGGCAATGATTGCTGCGCCTTTGAGCTCCGTCTCGGGCAACACCACTGCGAACTCTTCGCCGCCATAACGCGCAATCACATCATCTGGGCGCAAGCGCAGACGCACGACGTTCGCGACTTCTTTCAGCACGTAGTCGCCCGCGATGTGCCCATAGGTGTCGTTCACTTGCTTGAAGTGATCGAGGTCGAACATCAACACCGACAGCGGTCGCTGATGACGCATCGCGCGCGGTAGCTCGCGATCGAGCGCCTCGATCAAGTAGCGCTTGTTATGAACGTTGGTCAGCCCGTCCATGATTGTCATGCGGTAGATGGTCTCGTGGTACTGGGCTTCCACGTCCGAGCCGCTCAGATACTTGAAGATCGTGTCGCCGACTTTGATCTGATCGCCGCGCCGCAGCTGATATTCCTCCACAAGCTCGTCGTTGACGTAGGTGCCGTTGGTCGAGCCGAGGTCTTTGATGACCCAGCCGGCCTTACGCTTGTCGATGCGACAATGACGTCGCGACACGCTGTCGCTAGGCAGCACGATTTGATTGCCGCGCTCACGACCGATGCGCATCGGTTCGCCGGCGAGAATCTGACGCTTGCCGAAGGTGTGCTGGTCGGGAGAGTAGATCACCACAAGGCAATCCTCTCCAGCGCCTTCGGGCTGGCCCACCTCACTGAGAGGCGTAATACGGGTTTTGACTTCGGAATCCACGAGGCTTTAGGTCTGCTCTCCCATCAGAAAAACCCGGGCCAAACAACAGACTATGAATACGCCTGCAAAGCGTCAAGCATCCCTGGCGGATGGGCCTCGTGATTCGTGCAAGCGCTGATGTGCGTACGGTCGGTCTATGTCGAAGTACGTGGGATCGTAGTTGCAGATGTACTGCATGTTCTCGTAGTTGATCAGCGCGTGCGCCGCGATCGGCACGATCAGGCTGCCTGACGCTTCAAACAGCACGCCGAAGATGAGCCCCATCAACAGCGCCCATAGCGTCCACGCGAAGCCGGTGCCGCGCGGTGAGACATGCACCAGGCCAAAGATCAGCGAGCTGGCAACGAGACCGACGGCAGGTTGCAGCGCCGCGCGAAACAACAACTCCTCTGCCAGTGCGGACAAACCCGCGAGCAGAGCAAGCTGACCTGCGCTCGAACCGACGAGGGTGGCGCGCAGCTCGCGATGGAGCGTGCGCGCCCACTCGGTGCGTGCCACCAATAAACGCGTGCTCCAGACAGTGACCGCCGCCACGAGCAATGCGATCAGCAGCCCTGCGCTGAGCGCAATGACCGGATTGCTCGACAGCCAACCAGGGCGTGGCGAGGAGAGGGCCGAGCCGTGCGAGAGCTGGGCCCACGCAAACCCCGCTGCCCCCATGGGCGCGTACACAGCCCAAGGCAGCCACCACGGTGATGAGCCCATCCTTCGGCTCTATCAGACCGCCCTTTCGGCTTCAACGATGCGTTGACATGGCCCTGGCACCGGCATACGAAAAGGGAAGGATTTGCGCGAGCTTCCATGACTTCACAAAACGTTCACGAGACGCCGCGCATCCTGGTCGTGGACGACGAGCAGGTGATCCGGGAGATCCTCGCCGATTTTCTCTCGATGGAAGGCTTCTGGGTTCGCACGGCGGAGGACGGGCGCGCCGCATTGGTCGAGCTATCGCGCAATCAGTACGATCTCGTGCTCAGCGATTTGAAGATGCCGAACATGGGCGGCCTCGAGTTGTTGCGCGCGATTTCCGAGCACACGCCCAACGTCATCACGATCATCATGACCGGTTTTGGCACGGTCGAGACCGCGATCGACGCGATGAAGAAGGGCGCCTACGACTACATCTTGAAGCCGTTCAAGGTCGAAGAAGTCGTGCACACGATCCGGCGCGGCCTGGAGCGCCAGCGGCTCACGGCCGAAAACATTCGCCTCAAAGAAGCGCTGTCGCTCTACAAAGTAAGCGAAGCTATCGCGTCGAGCCTCTCACTCGATGGTGTCATGTCGACGGTGACCGACGCAGCGCTGCACGAGATCGACGCGGACGCTGTGGCGATCCTGCTCGATGACGGCGAGGGCGGCTTTTTCGAGCGCGCGCGCGATGTGACCGAGGTCCTGCCGGCAGACGGCGACGACGGCGAGCTCGACCCGACTGTGCTCGCCACGTACTTCTCTGACGACAAACCACTGCGCGTTCACGGTAACGAGGGCCTCAAGTTCTTCTTGACCAAGCCGACCGGGCTTACTTTGTCGTCGTTGCTGGTGATCACCCTGCGCATTCGCAATCGCACGGTGGGTTACCTCGGTGCGATGAGCTTCACGCGCGGCAAGAAGTTCGATGAAGGCCAGCGTAAGTTGCTCAGCATCGTTGCCAATCGTGCTGCGGCCTCGATCGAAAACGCCAAGCTCTACGAAGATTTGAAGAGCACCTTTCACCAGACGATCAAGGGCTTGGCGAGCGCGATCGACAAGATGGACCGCTACACCGCCGGTCACTCTGAGCGCGTGGCCGCTTACGCTCAGATTCTCGCGATCAAACTGGGCCTATCGCCGCCCGACGTGGAGATCGTGCGCCAGTCTGCACTGATGCACGACGTCGGTAAGATCGGCTGCGTGATGAACCTGAACAAGCCGGGCAAGCTCACGCACGAGGAGTACAACATCTTTCAGCGCCATCCCGTGTTCGGACGCGACATCCTCGAGCCGATAAGCTTTCTTCACCCGCTGATTCCGGGCGTCTACATGCACCATGAGCGCTGGGACGGTAACGGCTACCCGCTGGGGCTCAAGTCCCAGGACATTCCGCTCTTTGCCCGCATCATCTCGGTGGCTGACACCTACGACGCGATGACGAGCGACCGCGCTTACCGCAAAGCGCTGCCTCACTCGGTGGCGATGCACGAGATTAAAGACTGCTCTGGTACGCAGTTCGATCCGGATGTCGCCGGCGACTTCCTCGAAGCCATTGCGGCCGATCGCAACGAGCGCACCCAGCGCGGGGATCCTGTTCCGGATTGAGCGGCGCGGCCGCCGATCTTAGTGTCCGGTGCGGGCTTCCAACGCTTCTTCGACGCCCTTGTGTACAGCTTCATCGCTGCTCGCTTCGGGGATAGGCAGGGGCGCCTCACCCCGAGCTTGGGCGTCCTGCCATGGATAGCGGATGCGCGAGTGGTGCATCTTGCACAGCGTGTCGACCAAGCGCTTGGACATCACGCGCAAGTCTTCGAGCGATAGACCGGATTCGTCGAGCTGGCCCTGCTTGAGCTTCACGAAGAAAATGCGCGTAACGAGCTCTTCGAACTTCTCGCGATCGGGCTCCACGGTGCGCGAGGCGGCTTCGATCGCATCGACCAACATCAAGATCGCAGTCTCGCGCGTGCGTGGGCGCATGCCGGGATAGCGGAAGAAGTTCTCGTTCAGGTTCTTCGGATTTCCAAGGCCGAGACACTTGTGCCAGAAGTACTCGATGATGCTCGTGCCGTGGTGGGTGTATGCGAACTCGACCACGGGTTCGGGGATCTTACCTTCGCGCAAGATCCGCACGCCCTCGACGACGTGAGCCATGATCGCATCGGCACTAACGTCAGGATCGAGGCCTTCGTGGGGCGAGGTTTCGCCCGGGTCGAGATTCTCGATGAAGTACTTGGCTTGGCAGGTCTTACCGAGGTCGTGGTAGTAGGCGCCGACGCGCGTAAGCAGGCTGTCTGCGCCGATCGCCGAGGCGGCAGCTTCCGCAAGATTGGCCATGGCGCGGGCGTGCTCCCAGGAGCCGGGGGCTTCGCGTGCCATCTTTTGCAGCAACGGTAAGTTGAGATCCGTCAAATCGATCAGGCGTGCGCGCGACGCTGCGCCGAGCACGCGACCGATGCCACCCTGAAACGCGATGCCGAGCACGCTGGGTAAAAAGCCGCCGACTGCGCCACTGATCAGACTGGAGTGCCACAAGGCGGCAAGGTCACCACGCAGGGAGATGCCGCCTTGCATCAGCATCGTGCTCGCCATCACCAGGGCCACGCTGGCGATGGCCGCCGCGGCGCCCGCCAAGAGGATGTCGCTCGCACGCCGTCGCGCACGCAGGGCGAGCGTGACCGTAAAGCAGGACGCAAGGTAAGTGAGCAGGTAATCGAGACGAAAGTCGACGAGCGATGCACACAGGAAGCTTGCCGCCATGCCGACCATGAACGCGGTGCGTCGGTCGAGAAACATGGCAATCCACAGCGGTAGCGCCGCCACTGGCAATGCGTACGGGCTCAGATCCGTCAGAACGAGCAGCAGCTTGGCTACGAGTACCGAGCCGACCGCCATCCCGACTAGCTTAACGAAACGCCCCAGCTCGAACCACCCGGCGGGGCGCGCATCTCCCTGTACGCCCGTCTCGCACCCCGCCGCGCCCCTGTCCTCGTCGC
>JBBSJC010000547.1:0-5445 GCA_038257655.1 Polyangiales bacterium
ATGCGCTCGTCGCAATCGACAATTAATACCCATTCGTTGCGAAAGGGCAGATTGTCCAAAGACCAATTTTTCTTTTTCGGCCAGCGGTTGTCGAAGTAGAATTGCACTACTTTTGCGCCACTGCTGATGGCAATTTCTACGGGGGCCATATCTCTATGGTGGCCGACACGTTGAAGACTCAGGTTGCCAACCTCGCGGATCTGATGGATCGACAGCTCGTCCTGCTCAATGAGCCCGCGACCAACGGAGGGTTGCCCGAGAACTTAGTGCGCGTCACCGGACCTGAGCGTTTTGCCCATCATGGCTTCAAAGCGATGGAAATCAGCGCCTCTGCGCTCACGGCCGAAGCCCTCAAGCTGTGCATGCCCGCGAGCGTGTTCAGCCGCAGCACCGAAGGGCACAATCAAGACAAGGTCAGCATGGGCTCGATCGCTGCGCTCGACCTGTGTCGCATTCTCGAGCTGACCGAAACCGTCGCTGCGGTGCACTTGCTCGCGGCGACCCAGGCCGTGGAGCTGCGCGGCCTTGCGCACGCGCCAGCACCGATTCGCGCTGTGCACGCGGCGGTTCGGGCGCATGCGGCTGCGCTCGATTTCGATCGTCCCATGGACCGCGACATCGAAGCGATGCTCGGGCTGATTCGCGAACGAGCTTTGCCTCTCGGGGCCGTGGCGGAGCCATGCTGAGGAAACCATGTCGATTGTGACTTACAGCTTTCGTTTCCTGACCTGCCTCGCCTTAATCTGCGCAGTCGCGCTGCCCCAGGCCGTGCGCGCGCGCGCCAAAGACACCGAGAATCCGGCACTGCTTGCGTTGCTCGCCAAGCTACGTGCGGTCGAAGCAGTGTCGGCACACTTTCGCGAAGAAAAGCGCATCGCGTTACTCGCCACGCCACTGATCAGTGAGGGCGACGTGTACTACGAAAAGTCGCGATCGCTCGTGCGCCACACGCGCAAGCCAGCCGCATCTAGTCTGCTGCTCGAAGGAGACAAGCTCAGCTTCGGAAACAAAAAGGGAGTGGAGAGCGCGACCATCACCGCACAACCCTCGCTGTCCGTATTGGTGGATGCGTTTATCGGCGTACTGTCGGGTGACAAGGCAGCGCTCGAACGCGCCGCGAAGCTAACTCTTGAAACGGGGCCGGGCGAGGCGTGGCGCATGGTGGCGACGCCCACGCGTGATCCCCTGCTGAAGCTTGTGCGCGTAATGGAGTTTGAGGGCGTGGGCGCCCGCCTATTGCGCATGCGTATGGTCGATGCGAACGGCGATGAGACGCTGACGACCTTCAGTGAGGTCACCCTGCGCAAGCCCTTCGAGGCAGCAGAGCGGGCCCGCCTGTTCCGGATCGGAGGCTGAGGGTGGGGCAGCTTCGGGATGCGACGGACCCAGTGCTGCAGCTGCTTTCGATGGCCGCACTCGGGCTCATGCTCAGCGTCGAGCCAGGCTGCGCTACCAGCCCGTCGATTCCAGCCAAGCCCGCACCTAGCTCGCAGCTGATCGCGTCCGAACGCCTTGGCCCGCCCATGCTGCTTCGACAACGCCTGAGCGGCGAGCATCGAGGTAAGCCGTTCGAGCTCGAATGCGTGCTGCAGATTAGTCAAGGAAAATTGACGATTATCGGCATGACGCCGTTTGGCTCGCGCGCTTTCGTGCTCACTCAGACCGGCGTCAGCCACACCTTTACCAAGCTCATCGATCGCGAGTTGCCCTTCGATCCTTTGCACATTCTGGAAGACGTACATCGCGTGTTCTTCCGCGGCATCTCCTCGACAGCTACCGACGGCAAGCTCGTGGAAGTGGAGGGGCCTGAGCAAGTGAAGGAGCAGAGGTCGCAGGGCGTGCTGAAGGAACGCTCGTTTGTGCGCTTGGACCAGAATCCGCCAGGCGAAATAAAAATCAGCTACGGGGGTCCAAAGGCGCCACTCGTGCCTACTTATGTGACGATCGACAACGGTTGGTATGGCTATCGACTAGAGATCGAGACTGTCGTGCAAGAATCACTGCCGTAGGCGCTGAGCACTAAACTAAGCGGGGGGATCGATGAGTCGCAAGGGAATCTGCTTTTTGGCTGCACTCTGCGCAGGAGCGCTCTTCTTCCACGCAACCAGCGCCCTCGCCGAGGGGAACTGGCGACTCATCGAGGAAAAGCGCGGGATCAAGGTGACTGCCCGTGACCAGCCGGGTCGCGAGCTGCCGACGCTGCGTGGTCAGGGCAACATCAAGGGCGGCGTGCTCGACGTGCTCGCCGTGATCTTGGACGCTGCCGGCGCAACCAAGTGGGCCAAGGGCGCGGATGAAGCCCGCGTGTTGCGCGTGATTGGTCCCCGCACCCAGCTTATCTACACGCGGACTGATACACCTTGGCCGGTGAGCGACCGCGACATGATCATGCGCCGCCAGGTGCAGGTGGTGAAGCCCGGCAACGAGTTTCACATTCGGCTTCTGTGCGCGCCCCAGGAGACGGCCGAGCTTGACGGTGTGGTGCGCATCAAAACCTGCGACACCTACTTTCACATCCGCGCGGTCGACGAGCAGACCACGTTTGTCGAGTATCAGGTCGACCTGGACCCCGGCGGCAGCCTGCCCGCTTGGCTGATTCGTTGGGCATCCAAGAAGATCCCGATGGACACCTTGGTCTCGCTTGAATCCCAGGTGAAAAAGACAACCGGGCGCTATGCGGGCGTCGTGCGGGAGTGGGCAGACGCAAAGTAAGGTCGGGGCTCACTGCACGTGCTCGTGCCTGCACGGGACGGCAGATAGTTGGTAACCTGCAAACTTGTTTACTCCGCAGCGTAAGGCTCGAAACGTCTACGCTTGCTGCTGAGCAACATGTTTTGAAACGGATTGTCCTCGCGCCACACATCGCCCGCCAACGTGCTGATCAGGCCCGCCCGTAGCGCGGGATCGGGCTCGCGGGCAAAAAAGATGTGCTCGACGATCTTCGTTTGATAGAAGGCGCCGACCAAACTCCCAAAAGCGGTGTACGCCCTCCCCATGTATTCTGAGATCGGACGCGTTAGCTCCGGATCTGCCTCGGTGTTGTTGGCGAGCGCGGGAGCCAATACGTCTGCAAAGCGCTCACCGCCCAACATGGCCAAGGACACGCCCGAGGAAAACACGGGGTCCAAGAACAATGCGGCATCGCCCAGACAGGCCCAGCGCGCTCCCCGGGTCTTACTGTTGCGATAGCTGAAGTTGCGGATGATGCGCAGCTCGGTCTGGCTGCAGCCTCGGGAAAGGCGCTGCAACATTGGCGAGGCTGCGAACGTAGTTTCAAATAGCTGTGGACCGATGCCGCGATTGCGAGTGACCACGCCGACGCTGATGCGCCGTTCGTTGAGTGGGATGACCCATACCCAGCCGTCATCGACGATCAAGATCCGGATGTTGCCGTGTCCATCTTTGGCAAGCTCCTGCCAGATCTCAGGCGAAACGCCGTCGTAGTGGCGAAAGACGGCGGCAAGTCCGAACTCTTCGATCCGTTGCAGCGACTTCTCGCGATGCGCAAACAGAGCATCCTGCCCGGTGGCGTCGATTACGTAGCGAGCCTGTAGCGAACCAGTTGCGGTGTGCACCTGAACAAAGTCGGCCGAGCTTTCGATCTCACTGACGCGCACTCCGAGATCGACCTTGGCGCCTGCGGCACGCGCGCGGTCGAGCACATGGGCATCGAATTTTGCGCGGTCTACCTGGTAGGCGTAGGCAGGGGTGCCGGGCAGCCCATCCTTGAACAAATACTCGGCGTGATCACCGGTCCGCTCGTCGAAGAACTCGGCGCCGCCCTTGTAGAGAAAGCCTTGGGCTTCCATGTCCATACCGAGTCGCGCGAACAGCTTCAGATCGCAGGGCAAAAGCGACTCGCCGATGTGAAAACGCGGGAAGCTTTCCTTGTCGAGCAAGCGCACGTCCACGCCCTTGGCGGCGAGCAAAGCGGCTGCGGTCGCCCCACCGGGACCGGCGCCGATAATGATCACATCGTTCATACGCGGCCGAGGATAAGCGACGTATTGATGCCGCCGAAGGCGAAGTTGTTACTCATACAAATCTGCAGCTTCGCTTCGCGCGCTTCGCGCCCGACGTAAGCGAGCCGGGCGCAGCGCTCGTCTAGCGTTTCAAGCGTCCGGTTTGGCGCGATGAACCCGTCGTGCATCATCGCGATGCAGAACGCAGCTTCAATTGCGCCGCAGGCGCCGAGCGTGTGACCGGTAAAGCTTTTGGTGGAGCTTATCGGCACCTGATCGGACAGCACCGAGGCCGTGGCATGGCTTTCGGCGATGTCTCCCACTTCGGTCGCGGTCGCATGGGCGTTGACGTAGTCGATGCGCGAGCCCGCGAGTGAAGCGTCCTGTAGCGCAAGCTTCATCGCCCCGGCCATGCCGGCTTGCGATGGACTTGTGACATGCGTTCCGTCGCAGTTGGTGCCGTAGCCGAGTACTTCCGCCAGGATCGTCGCGCCACGTGCCGAGGCGTGCTCAAAGCTTTCGAGCACGAGCGTGCCCGCGCCTTCGCCCACGACCAGACCATCACGCTGTTTGTCAAAGGGGCGCGATGCGAGCTCGGGGGCGTCGTTATGCCGCGAATCGGTCGCGTACATGATGTCGAATACGGCTGCGTGGCTCACGTGCATCTCTTCTGCGCCGCCGCAGATCATCACGTCTGCGCGACCCGCGCGAATCGTCTCGGCTCCGCTACCTACGGCCTGACTTGCACTCACGCAGGCAGAACAAGTGGAAATCACGCGTCCGGTCACACCGTAGTAAATGGCCAAGTTGGCCGCGCAGGTGTGACTCATGAACTTGAGGTATTCGGTCGACTGAATCCCCGCGAGGCTCTTGCCGCCCAGCATCTTCTGCGACCACTCCTCGTTTGCACTCGAGGAGCCGTGGGTGCTGCCGTAGGCGATGCCCGTGCTCGGACGATGTAAGACGTCCTGCGCAAGGCCGGCCTGAGCGAGCGCCTGTTCGGTCGCAGCCAGACTGAGTAAGGCCACGCGTCCCATGGTCCGCACTTTTTTGCGTGGGTAGCTGAGCTCAAGACCGACGACGGGCGCCGAAAGCCGCGTGCGTAGATGCTCGATGTTGCTCCAGCTGTCGCTGCGCACGATACCGTGGCGACCTTCGCGCAGGGCAAGACTCGCCGCGGCGAGTGAGTTACCAATGGGGCTTACGATGCCCGCACCCGTCACGACCACGCGGCGATCCGTCATGCCAAACCTCCATTGATCCCGATCACCTGGCCCGTGATGTAGCTGGCTTTTTCGCTCGCTAGAAACGCGACCAAGTCCGCTACTTCTGCGGCCGTGCCGACTCTGCCCATCGGGATTTGCTTCACGATCTCTGCAACGGGCGCACCTGCGATCATCTCGGTATCGATAAGGCCCGGAGCGACAGCATTGACTGTGATTCGGCGCTTGGCGAGCTCTTTGGCAAGGGATTTGGTAGCGCC
>JBBSJC010000548.1:0-5442 GCA_038257655.1 Polyangiales bacterium
CGAAGCGAGTTCCCCATTTGCGCACGATGCGGCGCTCCAAGTCGACCGAGCGCGAGCGCTCATCGTCTGTGAGCTCGATCCGAATCGGGGTTCGCATCGCCATGCCCGCATACGATCACAACGCTCGAGCCTGGCAACTTTACCGCCCCTCCCGCCCGAGATCGACTGATCACCTACTTCTGGGGAGCTGTACTTAGCAGCACCGGGCGAACGCGCGTAGCTTAGGACGGGGTTGGAATCTTAAGTGCGAGGGTTAGCTTAGGTTTTGGCGGCATCCTGCGCTGCGGCATCCCGCGCTGCGGCCACCAGCGCGAGCGCCTCTTCGTAGGCGCCCCCGAAGTCCACGCGCGTGATATCTGCCCAGGCGATCGTCAGTAGATCGTCGTGGTCCCATAGCGCATCGGGACCAATTGTCAGAAATGTCGCGGTGCGCGCTGTCATGCGCAAGGGGCGGCCGATGCAACACAGGTCCGGGCTCTTGCGCTCAAAGTGCAACGTGAGGAGCGGGAAACGCCGCGCTGCATGGGCCACGACCGTACGAAAGGACGACAGATCGATGCGTCCCAGCTTTGGCCAGCTCTCGCCGCGCTGTACCAAGGCGCGCTCGTAAAAGGCCGCGTATGGCGCTGGAACCTGCCAAGCCGTGACATCGTCCCTGCGCAGAACGCAAAAGCCGGCGGCCCTCACCGCCTCGTCGAGCAGGGCAAAAACGAGCAACTTGCTCGAGCCCTCGACCAGACGGCCCTCCACGTAACCGTCCTCGATCGCGGGACGATAGATGCGGGCCAAGACCCGGGATTTCTTGAGTGCACGGACCTCAGTAGGAGTGAAGCGAGCTGACATGACACAAGTGTAGCTGTCAGGCGCTACCTTACTTTGTCAGCGTTGGCCCGCGTCAACGAGGCGGCACGGCCAGGCGCCGCACAGCAGCTGGGACATCGCGTCCGTCGCGCTCGAGGGACGCCACGGCGTGTGCAAACGCCTCGGGCAGGGTCGCGACGAAGGCGATCGGATAGGCAGGGGGCGCGAGCCAATTGATCGCCGTCATCGCGCCACGGATCACGCCGTTGCGGACCACGACCGTGCTCTCCAGGATCCAGCGCTTAGATTGGGTCTCGTGCTCCTTGGCCAGCTTTGCGATCATGTGGCGGGTGCTTGCGCTGATGACCTTGGTCACCGGAGTGGCATCGGTAATGGGGCAGAAACGAACGGCGCGCCTATAACAAGCCGTGTAGTGGGTGAACATCGCTATCCACTCGTCGTCCGTCGAGTTATCTGAAATGGTATAAACGACTACCGGCCAGAGATCTTCACGAATGGCGATGTGCTGCGTACCAAGCATCTCACTCTTTTGTACCGTGCGCGGCGCGGCCAACTCCACATTTGAGACAGCTGCTCACGATCATACACGCTTGCCAGTTCGGGTTTCGTGCTATTTCTTCGCGCTAATTGGCGCTGCCTGCACTGCGTTCACCCAGCTTGGGCTGCTGTGGGTCTACACTTTCTGCGTGGCCAATATCATCTTACACCGCGGCTGATCGTCGCAGGTGCCGACCGGGCGATCGCCTTGTACCAGCGCGTCTTCGGGGCCGAGCTCGTGCAACGCTTCGCGGACGAGGGGCATGTTTTCGCGCTCCAGTCAGACGCTCAGAACGTGGCTTGTCCGCAAGCTCGTAGCGGCAGGGCATCGACACAGGTCAGAAGCGGCACGGCGAGCTCTTCCGGAGCCGTCCAGCGCTGAAAGGCTGACAAAGCTGTTTGCCACTCGCTCGAAGCATTGGCGATGCGCCGCATCTTGCGCGCGAATTTCGCGAGCGCCGGGTCGCGCGACAACAGGGCCTCACGTTCGAGTGCATTGGCCTTTTTGGCGGCGTTTGTCGCCTGCTCGGCGATCACCGCCGCGATCAAAGCCTGCCCCTGTGGACTTGTGTCCCCCGCTTCCCGCGCGCAAAAGACCGTCTTTTCGACCAGGGCCCGTGCGAGATACAGCTCCTGCCATTCGTCCGCAGAGTCGGCCGCCATCGCCCCGTAGCACTGAAGACCTACGCGCTTACTGCGCGCCACCACGCAGTGGCTGACACAGCCAAATGCGTAGTCCCGCACCTGCTCTTCGGATGCGACCTTACTATCTGGCTCTTGCTGAAAGGCAAGCTCGCAATGCGCGTAGCAATCGGCCAAGGGCGGCGAGCTCTCGCCTTCGACGGCGCCGCGTGCCTGATGGTCCGATGAGCTTGAGCGCTTGAAGCCCAAACGCGCGCCCGGCGTGCCATGACACGCCATCAGCAAGGCAAAAAAGCCGCAGAACAGGAAAATCGACGCTTGCTGCGTGCGCATGCGGCACCAACTTAGCCGATCTCTCCCAGCTGTCCCCCTCGGCGCAGGTCGCTCCGGTCAAGCTACGCAATCCTCGCGACCGTACGCTCGACGAGCTGCACGCAATCGTCAACAGTCAGATACACCCGACCCACAGAAGTTCTGGGATGCTTTCGGCCGCGACCTATAAAGCCCCTAGAGACGCGAGCGGCGCTTTCGCAAACCGAGCAGGGCGATCGCAGCTAGCATGCTGCTAAACCAGGGCGTCCGGCTACTCGATTGCAGAGCACAGCCACCGGCAACCCCACCGGCGCCGCGGATTTTCAGGTTGTCGGGTACGCTCGCTGCGTCGTCGGGGTCCGTTCCCTCGCGGACTTCGACGCCATCAGGATAGCCGTCGCCGTCGCTATCGGCGTTCCTCGGGTCGCTGCCCCGTTCCTCTTCTTCGAGATCAGCCAGGCCGTCTCCGTCGCTGTCTACCACCTCGCCTGTCACCGCCACCGGGTCGCTCGCGGCCCGTGCGAACGTGCGATCGTCCGTGCCGGCGACGTGACAGGCCAGGTCCGCATCGAGCGTCTCACCGACCCTGGAGGTGCCAAAGACCAGCGCGAGCGGCGTCGTAGCGCCTACGCCTGCGGCCATCAGATCTTGGCGTGTGATCGCCCAATCGACGAAGTAGTCCGGGTTGCCTCCGAACGAAGACTCGAAGCTGCCCGCGGCGGGCACGGCGCGTGCGCTGTCGGCGCCGGGATAGGTCGCGAGCGTCTGCTCGGGGGCATCGGATGGATCGCCTGGCCGCGCATACACGGTATTTTGCGCGAGCTTGACGGTGTCGGAGGGGGTTGTACCGTCGACTATCGCAAGCAGCTCGTAGTTGAGGCGGTCGAGGTTGGTGTCGATGGCGACTCCCCAACCAAAGGGCTCGAAGTCGTCGTTCACCGTCGGTGCACCATCCACGCGCAAGCGGAAGAACACGTGCATGGCGTCGGACGCCAGGTACGCGGCGGGGGCATCTTTGTTGCCGACGATGTCGCGTTCGTTGACCGCTCCCGGCTCGTCGCGGCGGGGATCGAAGGAAGGCGCAAGCCCACAGTCAACGGGCCGCCAGGCTGCATCAGCAGGCCAACTTTGCGCAGCGGCCAAGCACGGTATGCCTGCGCCGACGAGGCAGGCACCGAGCAGGGATGCGCACAAGAGTAAGGGGCGGACGTTCGCTGCGATCATGGTCGCGCTCTTTCGGCTTCGCGGGCTCATGCCTACTCCTCGTCTCGCACGATGTGGAACTCGACGCGCCGATTCTTGGAACGCCCCTCAGTCGTTTCGTTCGATGCGATCGGCTTGCGCTCGCCCACACCCTCCGCTTCGACCTGGCCACGGGCCGCGCCGTTATCGATCAGGAAGGTGCGCACGCTCTTGGCGCGACGCTCAGAAAGCTCTCGATTGTACTCGTCATCCCCTTGGGCATCGCTGTGACCTTCCACGCGGATCTGCATGCCGGGATTGGTGCGCAACACACCGCCTATCTCCTTGAGCATCGGATGGCTGCGCTCCTCGATGATCTCACTGTTGCTTTTGAAATAGACGGGCTCAAAGGTGGTGATCAGCGTCTCCTCGAGCAGGATGTGGTCGGGACAGCCGTCATCGTCGCTGATGCCGTTGAGCGTCTCGGGTGCGCGTGGACAAGCGTCATCCACGTCCGCGATGCCGTCGCCGTCGTTGTCTTCTTCGGGGCAGCCATCGTCGTCTTGAAAGCCATCGCGATCCTCGACCGCGTCGGGGCAGCGATCTTTCTCGTCGGGAATCCCATCGCCATCGCGGTCGCCGCGGGTCGGCGCGGGACGTGCGCGATAGGGCGGGTTATCCCCGTAGGCCAGGCCCACGCCAGCGCGCAGGTCCGGCGCGCCGACACCCGTGGACATACCGGTGCCCAGAAAACCCGTGATGCGCCAGTGCTCGCCAAACCAGTGATCGAGGCCAACCCGAGCCTCTGCCGGCGTGACCGGGGCCGCGAAGAAGTCGCTGGTCGCCGTAGAGACGCCCAGGTCGACCAACAGCCCCGTCTTCCAATACTGGTCAAGCGCGATGCGCGCGCCGGCACGGGCGCCCAGTTCCTGTCCGCCATCGAAATCGAGGGTGCGTTCGGCGCCGCGAACGAGGTAAGACAGGTTGAACAAGAGTTCGGCGATGCCGATGCGCTGCATGAACGCAAGCGTGGGCCTGACGCCCAAACCCAGGCCCAGCACGTTCTGCTTGCCACTCGTCGGCAGCAGCACCGGTACGTGCAGCGCTAGCGCGGTGTCGTCGCCAAAGCGCTGTCTCCAGCCTGCACGCACCACGACATCACCCAGCGACAGCCCCGGCTCTTCCAGGCCCGCAAGCCTTGCGTCATTCGGGTCGCCGCTGCCCAGGAACGTGACCGGCAAACCGACGCCGAACTCGAGCCCTTCCCACACGGCCATCGACGCGACCACGTCAGCGGCAAGCAGGTGCTTGACTACTTCGCCGCGCTTTTCGCCCTCGCTGTCCACGAAGATCACCGGGTTCAGCGCGTAGTGCATCCACAGCGCCACGTACGGATGAAACGGCACGCGTCGGTCTGCGCCCTCGGTGCCGAGCACGCCATCCTCCGAGCCCGCAGGCTGAAAGCGCTGCCCGCCCAAGTTCTGCGCACTAACCGTGCCCGATGCCAGCAGCATCGCGATCATCAGTGCTGCTCGAGCCGCTAACAGGCGCAGGTTGCTGCGCTGCGGGCCGACTTCTTTAGTTTGTCGCGCGTAAACCATCGAAACCGCGCCTCCCCGCGCGCCAGGCACGCGAAGGGGAGAGAGTCTCCCGCGCAGCGCGAGAGTGCAAGTTCAGGGTTTGGGGCGGCGACGAAGATAGCTCAACGAAGGCAGCGCTCAGCGAGCGCTACGCCACACGCACTCGGTCGCAGGGCACGTCCATGCACCTGATCCGGTGCCGCTGGGAGGGATGCCTTCACAGCGCGGCGCGGTGCACCCCTGGTCAGCGATTAGGAAAGCGGCATCGCAAGCAGGCGGTCGGGCGCCACCGTGGTTTTGCTCGGGCGCACACAGAATGGGCAGTTTTTGCCCGTGCAGGCGCGTTGACTGGTTGCGACAAGTGGCC
>JBBSJC010000549.1:0-5415 GCA_038257655.1 Polyangiales bacterium
CGCCGATCTGGATGCGACTGCCGGTCGAATTGCTCGCCGTATTGTGCTTGGCGATCGGCATCTACCCAGCGTTGATTGCCGAGCCCCTGGTCTCCCTGGCAGCGCGCGCGGTCGTCAATGCGCCGCTGCCTTCCTACAGCATCGCGATCTGGCATGGCTTCAACCTGCCCCTGCTGATGACGGTGATAGCCACGGTACTCGGCATCAGCCTGTACTTCTTCCTTTCGCACTTCACGTGGGTGCATCGCGCTTTGTCGTTTCGACCCAACCTCGCGCGCATGTCCGGTGCCCTAATCAGCGGGCTTACGAGAGTGGCGGAAAAGCTCACCAATGGGCTCGAGAACCATTCCCTTCAGCGTTACGCCGTCCTGTTGATCGGCACGACGCTGGCGGTCGCGGCGACTCCCTTCTTCGCGACTCCCTTCGATATCGCAGAGCTGTTCGCAGCGGCTACGCAGGTCACTGTACCCGACCTGCCGTCCCTTACGCTTTGGGCGGTCGCCGTCGCCGCCAGTCTGGGCGTCGCCGTGTTACACAATCGCCGTTACGTTGCCCTAATTCTGCTGTCCACGGTCGGCTCCGTGATCGCCCTGGCCTACGTACGCTTTTCGGCTCCCGATCTTGCGCTCACCCAGCTGCTGGTTGAGATCGTAAGCATCCTCGTGTTGCTGCTTTCCCTGCACCACCTACCCCAGCGGGTATTCGAAACACCCCTGCTATCGCGACGCTTGTTGCACCTGGCACTGGCGGCGGGCACCGGCATCGGGATGACGGCGCTGAGCTGGGCCTTGCTCGCGCGCCCCGCCCGCAGCATTTCCGACTTCTTCCTCCAGCAGAGTTTGCCCGGCGGAGGAGGTCGCAACGTCGTCAATGTCATCCTCGTCGACTTTCGCGCCTTTGATACGATGGGGGAGATCTGCGTGTTAGGCATCGCGGGGCTCGGCGTGGCTGTCTTGCTTGATGGTCTCGACCCCCGAACGGTGACGCCTTCGGTGCCGCGCGCACTGGATCACTCCCCTGTGATCTTGAGAACGGTAAGCCGCGCACTGCTACCGCTCGCGCTGGTCATGGGCGTGTTTCTATTTCTAAGGGGGCATAACCTACCTGGTGGGGGGTTTATTGGCGCGCTCTTGACCACCATTGCCCTGGTGCTCCAATACTTGGCGAGCGGCAACGAATGGACCCACCAGCGACTGCGCCGGGATTTTCGCCCGTTGATCGCGGCCGGGGTTTTGATCGCGCTCGCCACTGGACTGAGCGCCCTGTTCTTCGATGCACCGGTGTTCTCCATGGCCTTCACCCATCTGGAGCTGCCGTGGGTCGGCGACGTGGAGCTGGCGAGCGCGATGGCTTTTGATCTCGGCGTGTACTTGGCGGTGATCGGCGCGACGGTCGTCATCTTGGCGCGGCTTGGCGAGCTCTCGCGTGGCGACCTGTCAGACGACGCCGCCTACGAAAAGGAGTCCGATCCATGGCTGCCCTAATCTCGAGCTTGATCGGTGTGCTGTTTGCCAGTGCGGTCTACCTGGTGCTCGCGCGCCGCAGCTTCTCCGTGATCCTGGGGCTCACCCTGGCAGCTTACGGGACCAACCTGTTTCTGCTCGCCACGGGCAAGGTCGGTGATCTGGCACCGCCGATCATCACCGAAGGCATCGCCGCATACGCCGACCCGCTACCACAGGCACTCGTACTCACGGCGATCGTGATCGGCTTTGGCATGACAGCCTTCCTGATCGTCCTGTCGCTGCGAGCAAGCTTCGCGACCGGCACCGACCACGTCGATGGGCAAGAACGCGATGATGTGTATGAGCAGGAGTTCAGTGGTGTGGATGGGCAGGACCGGGTTGCCACGATCAGAGCAGAACGCATCCGCAGGGGTGCGGCTACCAAGGAGCGCAGCCAATGAGCCATCTCGTGGTGCTCCCGATCCTGCTACCGCTCGCCGCCGCGGCCTTACTGCTTGTGCTCACGCAGCAAGGCATCGTCGCGCAACGTTGCGTCGCGGTCACGACGACGCTCGCGTGCTGCGCGGCCAGCCTGCTGCTGACGTTCGCTGCGATGGAGGGTGACCCGAGCGCGTATCGAGTCGGTGACTGGCCCGCCCCCTTTGGCATCATGCTGGTCGTCGATCGCCTGAGCGCAACCTTACTTTTGTTGACTGACGTGGTGGCGCTGGCATCGCTATTTTACGCGTTCCAAGGTGTGGACCGCCAGGGCAGGCATTTTCACGCGCTGTTTCAGTTTCAGCTGGTAGGTATCCACGGCGCATTCCTGACGGGCGATCTATTCAACCTGTTTGTATTCTTCGAAATCCTGCTGATCGCATCTTACTGTCTTCTGCTACACGGCGGCGGCGAGGAGCGCCTGCGCGCAGCGTTGCATTACGTAGTCTTGAACCTTATCGGCTCGACAATCTTTCTGGTCGCGATAGGCGCGATCTACGGGGTCACTGGCGCGCTCAACATGGCGCATATCGCCATGCGCATCCGCGAGCTTGCACCCCAGGACGCAGCTATCGTTCGTGCAGCCGGTCTGCTCGCCTTCATTGTCTTCGCGCTCAAGGCGGCGATCGTGCCCATCCACTTTTGGTTACCGCGTGCCTACCCGGCGGCAACCGCGCCAGTGGCGGCGTTCTTTGCGATCATGACCAAGGTGGGCATCTACTGCATCATACGCGTCTCGACCCTGATGTTCGGTGCGGATGCAGGAGTCGGCTCGGAGCTCTTCGCTGCCTGGCTTGTGCCCGTGGCGCTGCTTACCCAGCTACTCGCGGTGTTAGGTGCGCTGGCAAGCCGCGACCTGCGCCGGCTGTCGAGCTATCTCTTGATCAACTCGGTAGGCGTGATGCTCGTCGGAGTCGGACTCTTCAGCCAGACCGGACTAACCTCCGCACTGTACTATCTGGTGCACAGCACCTTGACCATCGCGGCGATGTTCCTGTTAGCAGATCATGTGACGCGTTCTCGCGGCGAGGTCGGCGATAGGCTGGAGCAAGGGCCACCTTTTGCGAGATCCGGGCTTTTGGGCCTAGGTTTTCTGTTCGGAGCGGTTGGGATGATCGGACTTCCTCCCCTGTCTGGGTTTCTAGGCAAGGCGGGCATCCTGATCGCAACCCCCCTGCACACGACGGGCATCCTCGTCTGGTGCGTGATGTTGGGAGGAGGTTTCCTCGCGCTGCTCGCCTGCGTGCGCGCAGGCAGCACGGTATTCTGGGATACCACGCCCGGCGTCGCTCCGGCTGCCATCGGTTACCATCAGGCAGCGGTAGCTGGAGGAGCCGGCATACCCTTCTTATCTGCGATGCCTTGGCTCATGCTCCTCTTCGCGACCACCCTGCTGACGGTGTTCGGCGGTAGAGCGATGGAGCTTGCAGCCGCCACGGCCGAGCAGCTTCTGGAGCCCGCGTCCTACCTGCTCAGCGTTCTGCCCGCGAGGTGAAAGATGAACATGCGCGCAATGTTTCCCCAGCCCGCCGTGAGTGTCTTTATATTAGGGACCTGGTTACTGGCGCAAAATGCCCTAACGGTTGGCAATCTGCTACTTGGCGCGCTCCTGGCCGTCACAATTCCGCGCTTCAGCGCACGATTCTGGCCGGACTATCCCAGCAGCGTTCGGTATCGCCCGCTTTTCAGTCTGCTCGTGCGGGTGTTGTTCGACATTGCCGTCGCCAACCTCAAGGTGGCCGTGCTGGTGCTCGGACCGAAAAGTCGCCTGCAGCCCAAGTTCATCGTGGTTCCACTCAGCGTCGAGAGCGCCCACGCGATTACACTGCTTGCCAGCATCATCTCTCTGACGCCCGGTACAGTATCGGCCAACCTGAGCGGCGATCGTCGCTCCTTGCTCGTTCATGGCCTCGCGATCGCAGATCCCGCAGCCGCGGTGGCGCAGATCAAGCAGCGCTATGAAGCCCCGGTGATCGAGGCTTTCGGATGCTAGCGGTCGTCGTTCCCATCTCGCTCGCGCTCGTCACGCTGGCGCTCTTACTCAACTTCGTGCGCATCGCGCGCGGTCCCAGCGCCGTCGACCGCGTGCTCGCCCTCGACACGCTCTACATCAATTCGATCGCGCTGCTCGTGCTGCTCGGCGTGGCACGCGCAAGCTCGCTCTACTTTGAGGCGGCGTTGACCATCGCGTTACTCGGCTTTGTGGGCACCGTTGCGCTGTGCAAGTTCCTCTTGCGTGGCGACATCGTCGAGTAAGGAGAGAAGCTGCCCATGTCATTTCTGATCGAAGCCATCGTCGCCATGTTCCTGCTAGTGGGTGCCGTCTTTGCCCTGGTCGGTTCGATCGGCCTCACACGTCTGCCGGACCTCTACAGCAGGCTGCACGGCCCTACCAAGGCGACCACGCTCGGGGTCGGAGGCACCCTGATTGGATCGGCCACCTTCTTTAGTGCCATGCAAAACAGCCCGAGCTTCCACGAGATCTTAGTCCTGCTGTTCCTGTTCATGACCGCACCCGTCAGCGCCCATCTGATGGCCAAGGCGGCATTGCACATGAAGCTCCCCAACGTCTCGGGTGCGCCAGCGGTTGCCCCTTCGTCCCGTCACTCGGACAAGACCGCCACGGAAGAGACAGGTGCCCCCTAGCCGTGGTCGTGGTCGTGACCGTGGCCGTGGTCCCCGTGTCAGCGGGCACGAGAAACCGCGCAAAGACGGTGAAGATCGCACTCCACGTTACTATCGCCAGCCACCACCCAATGCTTGGTAAATGTCGACCACGGCGTGCAGTTGCTGATTCTTGGTCTCGATCAGTTCCATTTCTGCGTCCAGAGAATCACGTCGGGTCAACAGGACTTCCATGTAGTCGGCGCGAGCCGAGCGGAACAGGATGTTCGACACCTCGATGGACTGGGTGAGAACGTCCACCTGTTCGGATAGCAGCTTGTAGCTCTTTTGCAGGTTCTCAAATCTGGCCCGCTGATTGACCACCTCGGTGAACGCCCGCAGGAGCGTGCGCTCGTAGTTGAACACCGCCTGCAGTTGCTGCGCGTTTGCCGAGTAATACTGGGCCTTGATCGCCTTCCGATTCAGGAGCGGCGCGGTCAGGTTTCCGGCAACGTTGTACACAAGCGACTCGGGTGTGGTGAACAGGTGCTTCAAGTTGAACGCCTCGTAGCCCACGCCGGCATCGATGCTCAACGACGGGTAAAAGGCCGCCTTGGCCGCCTTGACGTCGAGCTTCGCTGCAGACAGCTCTAGCTCGGCCTGTTTGACATCAGGACGGTTCCCCAAGAGCTGCGAGGGAATCCCCGCCTGCACGGCTTCCGGCAATGGAGCCTTGAAAGCCTGAAGGTTTCTCGTCACGGCTTGGGGAAAGCGGCCTAGCAAGAAGTTGATCCGATTCTCCGCTTCGATTCGCTGCTGCTCGAGCTTGTATTGCCGACTCTGGTTCCGCAGCACTTCTGCTTCGAAC
>JBBSJC010000550.1:0-5409 GCA_038257655.1 Polyangiales bacterium
GCCAGCGCTCGCGGCCTCCTGTAGAAACTGGCGCTGCCACTCGCCACCGGTTTCGTGCCACCAGGAGGGATGGTGCAGCAGCGTGACGACAACGTGCTCACGGGCAGCGATGCCGAGAAATCGATGGGTCGCGTCGATCAGCTCGGCCACGGCCGCCTGCTGCGAACTCGCTTCGCCTGGAACCAGCAGATAGTCGTCGAGCTGGACGGCTAGTTGAAAGATGGGTAAAACCTTACCGTCGCGGTCTGCGAAACGCAGCGGCAATCCACTGCCCGCCATGAAGCCAGCGTGATAGCGATCTCCAATCCTTCCCGTCACGAAGTCGAGATTGAGCGCGAGCCCCACAGCAGCCTGCAGATGCGCCATCTCGGTGTAGCCGCTCCAGACCAAATGGTGATTTCTCACCACGCGGGGCGCCACCCCATAGTTATCCCTAAACGCCGCGACGTGCCGAGCGAGAACGGCTCCGTATTGAGCCGACGGTAAGCCCAGGAGATTGGGATGGACCCCGACGTCGTGTCCACGCTCGGCCAGCACAGCCACGATCTCCGGATCCGTCAGGCTGGGCTCTCCGTGGTCGAAAACAACGTCAGCTTTGCCGCCGAGGTCGGCAGCAGTAAGGGTTACCGTTAGCCCGGCGGTGCCCATCGCCTCACTCTGCGCCAGCACGGCAGCGCCCGGCACGAAGTCCTGGTCGGCGGTGAACACCGCAAGCCCATGCGCCCTGGCCGGCAGAGGCGAGACGATGACATCGGGCCCCGGTGCACTCACCACCTGGGCGACCAGCGCGTAGCCAAGCCGGTCCGCGCTCGGCACCTCGAACTCTTCTGGGCTCAAATCGTCGTGAAACAAGTCGCTGGGCTTGAAGATGCCTTCTGCTCGCGGTGTCGCGCCCACGCGCCCGGGGTCTCCTTGTCGTAGCCGCTGCACTGCGCTCGCGAAGTCCCCTAACCAACGTGTACACACCCCTCGTCCCAGAGTCTCGCGCACCACGAGCGGCATCTTCGCCGACTCGTTGAGACGGGCCCATGCGAGCACGGTGGCCGAACCACAGTCGCTCTCGGTACAGCTGGCTAGCGACGCAACTGCGACGGGCCAGCGCACCTGCGCCAGCCCTACCCCTTCGAGTCGCAGCGCGTGCTCCTTGGTTGGCACGAACTCCCCGGCGGGCAGCGCACCACAGACAGCGGACTTCGGACCGACCTCAACGACCCATGCCCCTGCTTTGACGGCTGCCTGCAGCCGCGATCGGGTCTGGGCGTCGAGCGGAGCGTTGGCAATGATCCAGCGGCGTGAGGGGTCAGGAGGTGCATTGCCGATGGCGGCGGGAAGGATCCGCGGCACGCCAGGGAAACCGTAAGCCTCGAGTATCTCTTGGATCCAAGCGCCCTGTCCGTCCGGATCAAGGAGTACGACAGGCGCGTGAGCGACCTCGGGGTTGCGCTGCGCAGAATTCGAGACGCTGGAGGCTCCGACCAACACCTGTGGGTCGGCACTACGCCGCCACCAGAGAAGCACCAAAGCGAGAGCAAGGAGCAGGAGCAGCAACAGCACGCGCGTTCGCTTCATGACCGTTCCCTCATGGGAGCAGTTTCCACATTTGCGCGAGCGGGCGCTCGAAGAACAGCATGGTCAGGCACAGGTACTGGTAGCACGCAGCCCTTCGAAACCAGAGCAACACTCGGCTCGACTCATACGCCTCGAGCCCGTCGTCTCCGAGTACCTTGCGCAGGAACGCTTGGTACGGACCGACCGCCAGCACTCCGAGACCGTGCAAAACGCCAAACACGGCAAACCCTGGATCGGTCCCGTGCCAGAGGCCCACGATCACGAATGTCAGAAACAAAGCCAGCGGCGTCTTCACGGCGCCCAGTGAGTGACCGGCGCGCATCAGTGGAAAGAAAATGTGGGCGCGAATCCACTTGGAAAAGGTAATGTGCCAGCGCTGCCAGTAGTCTTGAATGTTGGTGGCCAAAAAGGGGTGATTGAAGTTCTCGGGCAAGTGGATATGTGCGAGTTTGCCAAACGCGATCACCACATCGCAGTAGCCAGAAAAATTCAGGTAGATGTAGCAAGGGTATAGGTACAGGAATGCGACCCATGCCCCCAACGACCGCCCCTGTTGCTCGAGATTCGAGAGACTTGACAGTTCATACAGGAAGGGGCTGAACAGCGACACCTTCAGGTATCCATTGACCAGGCGATTGAGAGTCAGGGCGAGGTCCCGCAGGCTTTCGGCGCGACGGTTACCGAACCCGCGCTGAAAAGCGTGATAGGTGACGATCGGGCCCGCCAGCAAGGTAAAGAGCCCGACCGTGAAGGCTGTGTAGGGCATGAAGCCCACGTTGGTCTCCGGCTCCGCGTCGACCCACAGCACCAACTCGACCTGGCGCAGAATGATGTAGCTGACCCCCACGATCACGACGGCGTGAGACAAGGCGGGCGAGTCCGCAAGCTGCGGGACCAGTGCCAAGTACCTGCGCGACCACAACAGTAGGCCCGTCTGCACGCAGATCACCACGGGTGCTGCCCACCCCCGCAAGGGGCGGTGCACTCGCAGCAGCGCAAAGGGCCAGTACACAAACAACAGCGAGAGGACCAGCGCGCTCACGTCAGGCATGAGCCAGACATAGATCGAGGCGCTGAGCACGACGTACACGGCTTGTCCCAGCGCAAGCGGCAGTCTGCGCATGGCCAATACAATGACCGTTGCGCAGGCGATGAATGGAATCGAGTCAATTCGGAGCACGGGGTCTGACTACCGCACGACGTCGTTCAGGGTGCGCGCCAACATGGCATAGCCCTGCGCATCCAGGTGGATGTGGTCGGTGTAGCGCTCAGAGAATGGCAGCGAAGGCACCACGACGAAGTGGACCCGCGTGCCCTCAACGCTCCTCTTGACGCTATCGACAAATTTGGAGGACTGCTGCTCGTAGTGGGCGAGGTCAAGCTGTCCTTCCAGCATACCCACGTTCTCGCGCAGGTAGAACACGACCACCTGAGTATCCTGCGCCGCTGCGAGCATCGTCAGCAGAGCGGTAAGCTCGGCCGCTTGCGGGTGATCGCTGGTGACTCGGATCGCGTTGTAACGATTTGCTGCCTTGGTACGCCAGACCATGTCTCGCATGACCTCCGCCGCCTCCGCATCGTCGGGATCGAGCGGCTCCTGCTCGTCCTGGCCGGACCGAGAGAGCCAGGAGTCTGCGCTCTGCAACAGCCATCCCCGTGGGGTCGATGAGAGCCAGGAGAACTGAAGCAAGTCGCGATATCGGAGCACCGGCAATATGCGCCCCAAGGCATCTTGGACACCTTCGCGCGCGCGCGCCGCGGCCGATGAACTGCGCGCTGGGCACAAGAAGGAACGCTCTGTCTCGGCAGCAGGGACGCGAAAATCCTCGGAAAAGGGACGCGGGCTAACGTTCACCACCAGCAAGGTCGGTCGCCGGGCGAGTACGTCGCGAGCCATGCAGCGCAACTCCGAGAAGAGTACTCCATTGACCCCAAGATTGAGCACGTCGTAGCGGCCCCCGCGCTCGTGCCGCCCGATCTCCGCAAAGCGCGCTGGGAGCGTGCCGCGGGCCCAAGCATCGCCAAGCTTGTCCCGGAGCTGTCCACCAAACACCAGTGAATCTCCGAGGAAGACGGCTCGGGGCGCCTCTGCTTTCGCAAAGAATTCTTCGAGGCGGACCTGATAGACAGGCCGCGTTTGAATGTCTAGCGGCTGCAAAGCGATAGCGTGGCTCTGCACTAGCCAGTACAGCCCCATGTTGAGGCACGCGAACGCGAGGAGCACGGCAGCCGTGGTTCGGGCAAGCATGGCTCAGTAGTTCTGATAGAGGACTACGGTTTCCGTGGCGTCGAGCAGCAGCAGTAGCAAGAAGGCCTTCGCGGCCACCCATATCAACAGCCGGATCGTCCCCGCGCCATCTGCCGTGGCCTCTGCGCGCGCTCTACTTGGGACCAAGTCGGTCATGGTGCACCTCGAAGCGCGCAAACAGCTTCAGAAGATCCGGCAGTTTTAGCGTGAGCGACTTTTGAAGGGTCGCGTCGTTCGCGCGGCTCTTGTCGAGTACGACCGTCGCAATCGTCTTGAAGCCGCCGGCCGCACTCTTGGTGTACTCATCGTTGCTGCTCATTCGCACCACTTGCACCTTACAAGGCGTGGCCGGGTTCGGATCGACGGACACGTGCTCTTTACACAGGAAGATAGCAGTGCGGGCGATGAGCTCTTCAATCTCTGCCTTGCCGTGCAGCGCCGTAAATGGCGCGAGATCGTTGGGTACCGCCCAGATCACGTAGAGGTACTTGGCCGTCTTTGCGCGGTAGAGATTGCCCTGGCTCGGACGAAAGTAAGGTTCCGCTGCGAACACTTGCCCGGCGACGAGCAATGCCGCAAAAAAAACCAACCATTGTGCGGCGCGCTGGATCACGGTAGCAACTTCCTCTCGACGACGAACTTCGCGATCGCCGCGGCCGTCTTGCGTGCGCCGGTCTCCCCCATGTGCGCATCATCGTAAAAGTTTCCAAGCTGCTTGTCGATGCTTCGATCCAGGTCCAGACACGGCACGTCATGGGTCTGGCAGGTCTCGAGTAAGGTTTCGTTCCACGTGCGCATGCCGCGCGCGAGCGCTGGATAGTCGTAGTAGTGGGGATCTGCGCAATCCAAGCACGTGTATCCGCCCCAGAGCGTCTCGGCCTCGGCGGCCGATAGATTGGCTTTCCACAGTGAGGGATGGGTCGCCATGAGGAGTGCCGTGCCCTTGGGTTGCTGCCGAAAGCCCTCGATCAGCGTGTCGAGATTGGCGGCGTAAACATCGAGTGCATCCGTCAGGTCTGGCAGCTCCGCCAGCTTCGGCAGAGCCGCGCGTCGTGCCCGCATGCGCTTGTAGAATCCGGTCATATCGAGTTCTTGGGGGTGCTGCCAACGTGCCCACATGAAGCCCAGATACGACGCGTCGAGGCCTTCGAGATTCGGCTTCGAGTACAAGTTTTTCGCGAAAGCGGCGAGTCGCTCCGGGGAATCCAGACTGATCGGGATCAAGCTCTCCTCGAGCGCCGCCTGAAAGTCGTGTCCGCCCGCGATGATCACGATCAGATCTGGCGCAATCTGGGGCACGAGCAGCCTCATGTGCGCCGCGTAGTCTGACACCATCTCACCGCTGCGTGCCGCATTGCCCACCCACACTGGCCGCCCAAGTGCGCCTGTGAGCTCCTCCTGCAGGCGGTGGGGCCAGGCGTCGTTGTCCGACAGCAGAAGGCACTCCGTCACGCTATCGCCCAAGGTGAGCACGCGTAGAGCCGTGTGACCGGACAGATCGAGATCGTCACCGCGCAATCCCAGAGCATTCGTGGTGAACACCGACTCTCGCGCCGGAAGCTGTGGCAGGTCGTCGCGAATGACGATGCGTA
>JBBSJC010000551.1:0-5406 GCA_038257655.1 Polyangiales bacterium
CGCAGGGCCGCGTCGAAGCGAGTTCCCCATTTGCGCACGATGCGCCGCTCCAAGTCGACCGAGCGCGAGCGCTCATCGTCTGTGAGCTCGATCCGAATCGGGGTTTGCATCGCCATGCCCGCATACGTTCACAACGCTCGAACCTGGCAACTTTTTGACAAAGCCGCCCCTCCCGCCCGACATCGACTGATCACCTACTTCTGGGGAGCTGTACTAAGCCGCAGTCGTGCGCCGGCTGCGCGCAGGCCCCGCCGGTGCCGCAGGGGGTGGGCGCGAGTTACGCAAACGTGATTGCGTGAGCTCCAGCGGCCGCACGCTAATGCTCTGACGCAACGCACGCGACGCACGCAACGCAAGCGCAGCGCTCGGTGCTGCCGGCGCGGGGCTGTGTTGGGGGTCTGTCACGCGCTTGGCGCGGCGCGCATAAGGATTGGGACGCTCGACGTACAGACCGCTCAGCGTGCGCTGCATCGTGCCCACGATGTCGGCGTAGAGGGCATCGACGAGTTCGGGGTTTTGTGCGTCTTCCGGGCGAAAGCCCTGCCACGCCATCGGATGGCCGACCTCGATCGTGATCTTCGAGGGCAGCGGCACGTAGGGCAAACCCGAGGGCACGAGCCCGAACGGCAGGCTCAAGCGAAACGGTAAGACTTTGGTGCGCGTCAGATAGGTCAGGCCGGTCAGCTTGGCGAGCTTTTCTCCGCGCGTGACGGTGATCACCGTTTCGTTGGAGCCGTGGCACACAAACGGGATGACGGGCACGCGCTTTTCGAGCGCCAAACGGATGAACCCCTTGCGCCCCCCGAAGTCCACAAGATGACTCTGCAGATAAGGCCGCTGCGATTCGTAGTCGCCGCCGGGATACACGAGCAAAGACTCACCGCGCTCGAGCACGGCCGCTGCGTTGCTGGGGCTTGCGGGCACCAGGCCGAGCCGTCCGAAAGCATCGCCCAGGGCCGGAATGCTGAATAGTAAGTTGTGGGCGAGCGGACGCAGGGGCTTGGCCATGCCCCAGTGGCGCAGGTAGGCCGCCATGAAGATCGGAGCGTCCGGCGTGTAAGCCCCGCCTGAGTGGTTGCCCACGAGCAGATAGGGCCCTTCTGCGGGTAGACGCGACAGCCCGCGCACCTCCGGATCGAAGTACGCGCCAATGCGCTCGGCGACTTCGGTACAGCGCTCACGGAACGCGGGATCGACCGTGTCGGGCGTGGCGTCGACGCGCGCTTGCACTTGCTCGCGCAGCGCTTGCGCGTGGCCAATCGCGCGGTTTTTTACGTCCTGCCAGATGCTTTGGATGGTCACGGGGCCAAGTGAAACACGTTTCTAGAACACGTTCCAGTCAGCGCTGCTAGAAAACGCAACCGTCGGCGAGCAAGCTCTCAAATGCCGGCGAATTTCAGCCCGACCGTCTCGTCCGCTAGCTCATCGATGCTCATGCCGTTGGCTCGGATCAGCTCGTCTTTGGTGAACAGATCCTGGTACAGATGCTCGGGAAAGCTGCCAGTCAAACGACGCGCGATCCGTCCTAGCCAAGGCCCCGCGACGGGATGGTTGTTGATCGCGCGCAGGCCGCGCTGAAACTTATTGAACGGCCGATCCGAAACATGGGGCCGATTGCCGAGCAGCTGCATGCGCTTGACCGCTTCGCGCAGTCGCTTGCCCGAGGGATCGGTCTTGGCCATCGGTTCGAAAAACACCTGACGAGCAAAGGGACCCGCGTACCAAAGCACGCCCGCAAAGGCCACGACCGCCTTGAGCTTGAACAGCAGCGGACGCTTGGGCTGCTTGGTAAGCCAGGCCTGATAGGCAGGCGAGGCGTAGAACTCGGCCATGTAGTAATCGACGGCGATGTGCCGTGATTCGTCGCGATTGACCAGCTCCATCGCACGCGCGCTCATGTCGTCTTGCACGTAATCATCGAGCGAACGTAAGAGCGCCACATCGAGCATCAGCTCACCGCCGGTGATGTACGAGTTGGCGATCTCAGCGGACAGATACTTCAACGCGGCCAAAAAGTGCGGCTTGAAGTCGCGCAAGCCCTGACTGGACTCGTAGCGCTTGAAATGGTGCACGTCGTAGTGAGCAGCGAGGCGCTCGGCGACGGCGGCATGACGTTCTTCATCGGCCACGAACGTGGAGAAAATCTTCTTGAGCGTCGGATCCTCCACGATGCGGCGCTGCTCTTGAAACAAGGCGCCAGCAAAGCGTTCGATCTCGGCCATATCGGTGAAGTACTGAACGACCGCGATCTCGTCCTCGCGCGACATGGCCCGCGGCGCGACATTCCAATCGAGATCTTGCAGCTTCCATTGCTGCTCGACGCACTTTCGCAGCATTCGACCGGTGTCCATAACTTCGACTCCCCGCTCGGGCCCAGCCGCAAAACGGCGCCCGTACCAGTCAGTTTAGCATGGTCCTAACCAGAAGGTGAATGCCGCGCCAGGGTCAGAGCCTGGAGGCCAGGCTGGTTCATACGGTCGAGTATGGTGGCGCTCACAAAGTGATAACACGATTACTTACGTGACTTTGTGCGCGCACCGACGCAGCTGGCTACGCGGTCGCATTCCAGAAGGCGGCGACCAACGGCTGCGCCAAGGAACGGCGCTCCACACATACACCCACACGGAATTCGCCTAGTTTGGGTTCAACCTCGATCGCGCGCACATCGCTGCGCAAGGGGCTGCGATCCATGACGAGCTTGGGAACGACGCCGAGGCCACAGCCGGTGCTGACCAGGGCCAAGATGGCCTCGTTGCCGGCCACCTCGCTGTACACGAGTGGGCGGACTTTGCGCGCGCGAAACCAGCGGTCCACCGCCTCGCGGGCCAGGCCATGGGGTGGCAGCACCAGGGGCAGCTCCGGCCAGGCGACCGGCTTGCGATCCACGCGTCGACTGACGTCGCAACTCGCGGCAGGCGCTACGAAAATCAGCGGGGTCACCGCGACCACCCGCGACACCAAATGGCGCGGCACACGCTCCGGCAAGGCCGCCACCGTCACGTCGACCGTGCCCTTAGACAACATGTCGAGCGCGTCGACCGCGTAGCCCGTTTCCAGCTTGAGCTGCACTTCGGGATAGGCCTCGCGAAAGCGCAGCAGCAGCTCGGGCAAAAAGCTCTGACAGGCTGTGACGGACGCAAAGATCGACAGGGTGCCGCGCAGGGTTTCGGTCTCGCGCTTGAGTGAGTCGCGCAAATCCGAAAGGCGTGTGAGCGCATCACTGGCAAAGCGCACAAACAGCTCGCCTTGCGGTGTGAGGCGCACGCTTTTGTTGTCGCGCTCAAACAGCGGCTCACCGAGCTCGGCCTCAAGCCGCGTGATCGTGCGACTCAGGGCCGAGGGGCTCTTGTGGCACTCCTTACCGGTGCGCCCAAAGTGCAAGCTGCGCGAGAGATGGAGAAAAAGCTGTAGAGTCTCGTAATCCATGTTTCAAATGCAGGCTTGCCACGCGCTGTTTTGACGTTGCTATTGTTGCGGTTGAGATCGCTGTCGAGGGTTGCTCGAGGGCTGCTCGAGGGTTGCTCGAGGGCTGCGGTTTTACGTTGCGTCTATCGCAATGATGCCATGCGAACAATGCATTGTACGCAACGAAGACCACGCCTCATATTGATTGCGCCGGATGCCGCGTAGGCGAGCGTCGCAAGCGCCCAGGAGATTGCCCATGTCCCGCTCACAAGATTTCACGTCCAAGGTGTTCAAGAAGGAAACCCTCAACCTGCCCCACGGCAACACCGAATACGTCGTACGCGGCGGCCGCGATCTTTTGCCGCTGTTACCCCAAGCGCTCGAGGGCGTGAAGCTTATCGGCGTGATCGGCTGGGGCTCGCAGGGCCCGGCCCAAGCGCAGAACCTACGTGACTCGCTCGAAGGCACGAACATCAAAGTCAAAGTCGGCCTGCAGCAGGGCTCCAAGTCGGCGGAGGCCGCGCGCGCTGCCGGCTTTACCGAGGAGAACGGCACACTCGGCGAGATGTTCGCCGTGATCAAGGAGAGCGACCTTGCGATCATCCTGATCAGCGACGCGGCGCAGAGCCAACTCTACTCGCAGATTTTCGAAGCGATGAAGCCGGGCGCCACCCTGGGCCTGTCCCACGGATACTTGCTCGGGCACCTGATGAACGAAGGCAAAGCCTTCCCGAAGAACATCAACGTGGTGATGGTCGCGCCCAAGGGCATGGGGCCGTCGGTGCGTCGTCTGTACGTACAAGGTAAGACGGTGAACGGCGCCGGCATCAACGCAAGCTTTGCCGTGCAGCAAGACATCGATGGTAAGGCCACGGACATCGCCCTTGGCTGGTCGGTGGCGCTCGGTTCACCTTACACATTTCAGACCACGCTCGAGCGCGAGTTCAAGAGCGACATCTTTGGCGAGCGCGGCATCTTGCTAGGCGCCGTGCACGGTGTGGCGGAGGGGCTGTACCGTCGCTACGTGCGCGAGGGCATGAGCAAGGCAGACGCCTTCAAGAATTCGGCCGAGTCGATTACCGGGCCTATTTCGAAGACGATCTCCAAAAAGGGCATCCTTGCCGTCTACGAAGGTCTCGATGCCAATGGTAAGGCCGAGTTTGAGCGTGCCTATAAGGCCGTGTACCCCGCCGCCCGTGAAATCATCGCCGAGATCTACGACGAGGTATCGAGTGGCAACGAGATCCGCAGCGTGAACCTGGCCGGCAAGCGCATGGAGCGTTTCCCGATGGGTAAGATCGACGGCACGGAGATGTGGAAGGTCGGCGAAAAGGTTCGCGCAGAACGCGACGAGTCCAAGATCCCCGTCAATGCGTTCACCGCTGGCGCCTACGTGGCGACGATGATGGCGCAGATCGACGAGCTCGACGACAAGGGCCACGCGTACAGCGAGATCGCCAACGAGAGCGTGATCGAGTGCACCGACTCGCTCAACCCGTACATGCACGCCCGCGGCGTTGCGTACATGATCGACAACTGCTCGAACACCGCTCGCCTCGGCGCGCGCAAGTGGGCCCCACGCTTTGACTACTTGATCGACCAGGTTGGTTACGTGGCGATCGACGACAAGCAGAAGCTCGATGATTCCCTGATCGAAAGCTTCAAGGGCAACGTCATCCACCCGGTGCTCGCCGAGGTTGGTAAGATGCGCCCGTCGGTCGATATCTCGGTGACGTGAGGGCTGGCGGGTCTGTTCAGCGCAAACTCAGCGCGCGTAGGCCAGCACGGCCAGCGCGCTTTCAGTAAGCGTAAGCGAGGCCCAGGCCACCCGAGATGTAGTCATCGACGGCTCCGCCAGCGACGCGCGTGTCGCCGACGTTCGAGTTGAAGTCGAAGTACGAGCGCTGGTAGGCGACGCGGGCGCGCGCATCGAGGGCGCCGATCAGCGTCACGTCGGCGTAGAGCATGCCCTCGATGGCATTACCCTTGGCCTGTGGGAAC
>JBBSJC010000552.1:0-5402 GCA_038257655.1 Polyangiales bacterium
AGAAAGCGATAGAAGGCGCGCAAGGCGGCGACCTTACGCAAGACAGTCGCAGCCATGTTGCCTTCGCTCGTCTGCGCCAGGAACGAGCGCAGATGTCGTACTTGCAGCACGGAGGCATCGAGCGGCATCGAGCTACGCGCGAGATAGTCCGCGAGCACATGCAGATCGCGCATGTAGGTCGCGACGGTGAGCGGCGAAGCACGTCGCTCGCTCGCCAGGTGGCGCTCGAAGGCCTCGAGCTGTTCGGACAACGTCACACCCGCAACCTATCAGCGGCGCGCGCGAACCCCCAAAAACAGCGCATGACCGCGAGCCCAGGCCGCAACGCCCCGATAGCGCGCTCAGTCGCGCGGAATATCAGCTTCATGAAACGCGCTGAAGGGACGGCCGTCGACCTCGATCTCGAGCACGAGCAGCTTGTTCTTGTCTTGGCTGAGCTTCCATTTTGTACGTTCGGGGCTGAAGCGCTCCTTGGGCAGACGCTTGCGCCCGAACTCGACGGCCTTGGCGTCACCACGCTGAACTAACCAGCGGTGCTCTTCAGCTTCGGGCACGCAGTTTCGCGCCTCTTCTATCACGATGGCGCCGCCAAGCTCGCGTTGACCAAACGGCGCAAAGGGGCAGCTCGCTTCGTCGTGGGCGCTTTCGCTGCGCACCACCAGCACGAATACGACGAGTACGAGCACGCCCATCAACACGCTGGCCGCGATGCCGATCCGGCGCACCCAAAGTTGACGCTGCTGTGCCACCAGCGATGTGGGAATCATGCTCACGCGACGACTCCTGTGCTCGCCGCCATTTCGCGCAGATCAACGCTACTGGCCTGCCACGCTGCGAGGTCAGTTAGCGCGCGCTCGGCCATCGCGGCACGCCGCAGCGCCTTGTCTCGCTTCTGTTTTGCTTCGAGCTCTATCTCGGGAAACATGCTCCACACCACGTTGGAGGGTTGGAAATCCTCGCTCGGTCGCCGCAGGTGGCGCAACAAAGCGCCGAGCGCCGTGGTCTCGGGCGGAGGCACCGGAGCGACTCCGTGCAGGGTCTGGGCAAGCATCAGCCCGATGCACAGGCCGCAGGCCGCGCTCTCCACGTAGCCCTCGACGCCGGCGATCTGTCCTGCGAGGTACACACCGGGCCGCGCGCGCAGCTGATAGCTGTCGTCGAGCACCGTAGGCGCGTGCACAAAGGTATTGCGATGCACACTGCCGTAGCGCAAAAACTCAGCGTTCTCGAGGCCCGGGATAAGTCCGAATACGCGCTTCTGTTCCGGGAATTTGAGCCGCGTCTGAAAGCCCACCATGTTGAACGCGGTGCCCGCCGCATCTTCTTGGCGCAGCTGCACGGCAGCATTCGGCCAACGACCGGTGCGTGGATCGGTCAGCCCTACCGGCTTCATCGGTCCGAATGAAAGCGTGCGACGGCCGCGCTCGGCCATCACTTCCACGGGCAGGCAGCCTTCGAAATAGCGGATTTTTTCAAACTCGCGCGGCACGACCTTCTCGGCCGTGAGCAAGGCATCCACGAACGCCTCGTACTGTTCGCGATTGAGCGGACAGTTCACGTAGGCATCGTCGCCACCCTTATCGTAACGCGAGGCGCGAAACACCTTGTCCCAGTCGATGCTGTCTGCCGCGATGATCGGCGCTATCGCATCGTAGTAGGCCAAGTGTTCGGCACCGACCGCCTGCGCGATATCGCTCGCCAAGGCATCCCCGGTCAGCGGCCCGGTTGCGATCACAAGCGGCCGCATATTCGGAATGCCCCGCACCTCGTCGCACACGACGCGAATGCGTGGATGCGTGTGCAAGCGGCGCGTGATCTCTGCCCCAAACAGCTCGCGATCGACCGCGAGCGCGCCGCCTGCAGGCACGCTGGTCTGATCGGCCACTTGGATCACGAGTGAACCCGAGCGCCGCATCTCTTCTTTGATCAAGCCCACCGCGTTTGCGAGCGCAGCGCCACGCAGGGAGTTCGAGCAGACAAGCTCGGCAAAAAAGTCGAGGTGCTGCGCAGGTGTACGCCGTGCAGGCTTCTGCTCGATCAGCGTGACCTGGATGCCGCGTTCAGCGAGCTGAAACGCGCACTCGCTCCCTGCCAGGCCTGCACCGATCACGGTGGCGGTAGGTGACGCATTCGCGAAAGTCATCGTCCCTCATCCCGTCCCGCTCGGCGAATGCGAGCGGGACGACGATCGCACGTCGGCGACCGGTCAGTCCTCGCCCGTGCCCGTTGCCTCGAGGACCGGCGGCAATGCGCCGCCGAACTCCTCTTGGGTCTCCTCGCGCGAATAGCCGCACTCAGGCGTCACGCACTTGTACGTGCCCGGTTCGTCCGTCTTGCCCATGCGCACCAGGTACTTGGCGTCGCACTGCGGACACGGTAGATCGATCGGCTTTTGCCAGGCGCGGAAGTCGCACTTGATCGATTCGATGTTGTAGTTGCTGCAGCCGTAGAACACGCGACCGCGACCCTTACTCTTGATCTCGATGATGTCGCCCGTGGCGCACTTCGGACACTTCATGCCGAGGGGCATCGGGCGGGTACCCTTGCACTTTGGGTACTTCGAGCAGCCGAGGAACCAGCCGTTGCGCCCCCAGCGCTTCATCATCTTCGAGCCGCACTCCTGACAGTCGTAGTCCGTCATCACGGGCTTACGGTCTTCGGAGAGCACGCCATTGACGCCAATATCGCGCGTGAACTTGCAGTCGGGGTAGGCCGTGCAACCGATAAAGGCGCCGTTTTTGCCCCAACGCTTAACGATCACCTTGCCGCATTCAGGGCACGGCTCTTCCTGCGGCTCAGGCTCCGGCCACCACTTGCCAGGCTGCGCAAGCGAAGCTTCGATCTGCTTCGTCAAGCGCTCGTGAAATGGCTTGAGGATGTCGAGTCGCTTGGCGCGCGCTTCGGCCACCGCATCGAGATCTTCCTCCAGCTTGCGTGTGAAGCCGATGTCCGCGAGATCGAAGTGATCGGCGACGAGCTTCTCGATCACGAGCTTGCCGAGGTCACTGGCGACGAGCTTGTTTTCGACCTTCACCACGTAATCGCGAGCAAGTACCTTGCTCAGGATTTCCGCATAAGTGCTGGGACGGCCGATGCCCTCTTCTTCCAGCTTCTTCACGAGGCTTGCTTCGTTGAAGTAAGGCGGCGGCTCGGTCTGCTTGTGCGTGCTTACGACGCCGGGCGGATCGACAAGCGACAGCGTCTCGCCGTCTTCCATCGGGGGCAGCGTGTTGCCTTCGTCGCCCGTGCCCTCTTCTTCCCCAGCAAGCTGCGTCTCCCCTGCCCCGTACACGCGACGCCAACCGGCCTCGCGCAGGATGCTGCCGCTGACACGCAGACCGTAGGTCCTGCTATCGACCTTACCTTCGATGTCGACGCTGGTCTGATCGTAAACCGCCGGCACCATCTGGCAGGCAACGAAGCGATCCCAGATCAGCTTGTAGAGTCGGAGCTGCTCTTCCTTCAAATACTCAGCCACCTTATCGGGCGGCAAATCGAGGCGCGACGGGCGGATAGCTTCGTGAGCGTCCTGCACGTTCTGCTGGTTTTTCGTCTTGAAGACGTTGGGCTCGGCCGGCAGCGAGGCTGCACCATAGGTGGTCTCGATGTGGGTACGCACCTCTGCCAAGGCATCATCCGAAATACGCACGCTGTCGGTACGCATGTAGGTGATCAGACCGACGAGCTCGGCTTCCTTACCTTTGCCGATCGATACGCCTTCGTACAACGACTGCGCCACGCGCATGGCGCGCTTGGGCTGCATGCTCAGACGGGTCGATGCATCCTGCTGCAACTTCGAAGTCGTGTAGGGCGCGGGTGCCTTGCGACGCTGCTGACGCTTGGTGATGCCCGCGATGCGAAAGCTCGCCCGCTTTAGATCATTGACGTAGCGCTGCGCTTCGAGCTCACTGGTCGCCGACGGGCGCGAGCTTACCTTCTCAAGCTTTTCGCCATTGACGGAGTCTAGGGCCGCGGTGAACGGCCGATCAGCCTTACCCTTGAGGCCCACATCCACGAGCCAGTAGCTGACCGGGATGAAGGCATCGATCTCGCGCTGGCGATCGACGATCAAACGCAAGGCGGGCGTCTGCACGCGACCTGCCGACAGGCCGAACGCTAGCTTGCGCCAGAGCAGGCTCGACAGCGGATAGCCGCCGATGCGGTCGAGCACGCGGCGCGTGCGCTGCGCTTCGTACAAGTTCGCGTCGATCTCACGGGGCTTGGACACGCCCTCGGCGATGCCCTTTTTCGTGATCTCGTAGAACAGCACGCGCTTGGCGACGGCTTTGGTCTGGGTCTTGATGACCTCGTCCAAAATGTGCGCGGCGATAGCCTCCCCCTCGCGATCCGGATCCATGGCCAGCAGAACTTCGTCCACCTTCATGGACTTCTCGCGGATGGCCTTGACGATCTCGCCCTTGCCCTTTTCCTCGATGACCTCGTAGGTCTCTTCGAAGCCGTTCTCGAGGTCGACACCGCCCTTTTTGGGCAGATCTTTGATGTGTCCCTTGGACGCCATGACCTCGTAGTTTTTCCCGAGGTACTTTTGAATCGTCTTGGCCTTGGCGGGCGACTCGACGATGACTAGCGACTTGGCCATCTAGGCGGGGGTCCTTTCAGGAGGTTTCGGCTCGCCTGTAGCGACCGCCACCGTCCTCTTGGATGACCTTGGAAAGCAGCAACATCAAGATGGCACGCTGGACCCTCGCAGCATCGAGAGCCGCCCGTTCACACAGGTCGTCGGCCCCCATTGGTCCGTCAGCGAGCGCCTCAATCACGGCTCGCTGATCCACGTCAACCCCTTGATATTCCTTAACTTTCTTTGGTTTAATCGGCGTACGGGGCAGCGTTGTGAAAGCCCCGACAGCCGTTAGCGATAGGACATCCGCTGCGCTTCTGCAAATCCTTGCTCCGCCGGCGAGCAGCACAAGACACCCCGTGCCACGGGTATCCCAGGGCGCTGCAGGCACCACAAACACCTGTCGGCCGAGTCGTTTGGCATAGGCCGCCGTCGACAGAGATCCCGACTGAATCGGCGCCTGTACCACGATCAAAGTTGGGGAAAGCGCCGCCACGAGACGATTTCGTTCCAGGAACGAGCTGCGATGGATCGCAGGGCGCCGCTGGACCTCCGCGAGCACGCAGCCGGTTTCCGCCGCTCTGTGAAATAGCCCACGATTGGCTTTGGGATACGGCTCGACGAGGCCCGAGGGCAACACGACCACAGTGCAGCCGCCCGCGTCCAGGGCGCCCTCGTGGGCTGCGGCGTCGATTCCGAGCGCGCCGCCCGAGACAATCACGCGCCCTGCTTTCGCCAAATCCCGCGCCAAGCCGCGCGCAAACTCGGCGGCCCATGGATCGCAAAAACGCGTCCCCACGATCGCCACGGACGAGGATAGATC
>JBBSJC010000553.1:0-5395 GCA_038257655.1 Polyangiales bacterium
GGTGCGTTGCGCACAGCCTCGTTAGCGATTTCTGTCAGTTCGACAATGCGTCTATCGCGCTCCTGAAGTCTGTATGCAGCGAACTCGAGTTCATTCTTGATCGCCCACGCATGACCTTCGCCATCGCCCCTCGCCGCTGCATCTTGGTGCAACAACTCTAGCCACTCTTGCGCATCATCCGTGTCTGCGCCCGACAGGACAAGCTCAAGCTCCGCCACGCGCGTACGCAGTACATCCCGCTCGCGCTCGATGGTCCGCATTGCAACGCGATCGTCATCGCGGACCCCTGCCTGCAAAGCCGAGGCAGGGGCTTGCTTATGTTCGGTCACGATCAATCACCATCCCAAACGCCGTCAGGAAACATCTCCGCGAGTCGCGCCATGTTGAGCAGCGCCGCTTTGGCGTTGCCCTCTGTCGCTGCCCAATAGTCGGCGCCGCGCTCGCCGGTGAGCTTGTCGGCAGCGGCCTTGAGCACGGGCACGCTGGACCAGGCGATCATGCCGTAGACCTCACGGATTCCCTTTTCGCCGAGCACGCGATAGAAGTGGGGCCCGTAGTTGTACGTGACATTGAGATGGGCCTCGGTCGTGCCGCCCATGGCGTACGTGCCTCCTGCGATGTCGTGACGCTCCGCCGACCTGAGGGTCTCGCCTGTGGCGGGGTCTTTGATGTATAGGTCGTAGGACATGGTTAGGCACTCTCCCGCTGCGGGTTCTTGGCCACGTACTCCTGAAAGTTCTGCTCCTGCGCGACCTGCCTCTTGAGCATCCGGCTGATCAACCTGTCGAGCGGCATCGGCGGCAGGACTCCGCGTTCAAGCAGCTTGTAGAGCAGCGCGCCGGTCGCAAGACAGTCAGACAGCGCGTTGTGCGCGTCGTCCAGTTCAACACCCCAGCGCTTGCAGGTCACAGAAAGGGTATGACGCTTTTTGCCGGCCACATACCTATCACGGTCCCTGATTACAGTCAGCGGATCTACCCAGTCGTGCATCGGGAAGAAGAGCGGGCACTCGCTGCCGCTGATGTGCCTGCGAAGAACGATGCGATCGTAAGCCTGACCGTTGTAACCGCATGGCTGCGCTTCGCCTGCCACGGCGAGTAGTTCGCCGGCAAGCTCCTCGAGACGCGGCGCGTCCTTTATGTGCTCTGCTTTGATTCCGTGAATCGCGCTCGCTGACTCCGGGATTTCGCAGCCTGGATTGACGAGAGAATAGAACCGCTTGGTGGGTCGCTTGTCTTCGAACAGAACGGCAGCAATCGACACGACGCCGCATGTCTCGGGTGAAACGCCGGTAGTCTCCACGTCGCACACGACGATGGGCTGCTCGCTCCAGCATTTGCCGGCGTCGAGCGAGCTCACAGTGAGGCCCTCGCTGCCGCACGCGCTTGCTCTGCAAGCGTTCGCGTCTCGAGTTGGACGTATGCCCGTGTCTTGTAAGTTGCGCCCCGAGTAAGTAGTGAATAGCCCAGGCGGGCATCGCCCGGTCGCAAGTCGTCGCAGTGCGCGCAATCGAAGCCGATCCACCAGAGATGCTCAGGTTTGCCCGGTTCGGGCACGTGGCAAACGTCGCCTTCGCACTCGCGTGCGTAAGTAATTCCGCCGTGCACGCGTGCGTCAATATGGTCCCAATCCTTGCCGTGCCATGGGTGGCCGGGCTCGACGCCGACGTAGCCGCACCAGTGACCCGGGACGGGCTGCCGAACCATCAGGCATGCAAAGCCGCCGTGCTGCCACTCGACGCGGTCGGGCTCTTCGACCCATGGGCCTAAGCCGAACTTCTCGGCCTTGCCGTCTATGGTCTGACTCGTCTTCATTGGGCCGCCTCGCCGCGCGTAACCTCACCCGTCACCGGGTCGATCCTCTCATCGCGCCCCGCATCAATCGCACCGTCGGGAGTGCCCGCGACGAGCAGCGCGGCGAAGTCGTCAGTCGGCGAGTCAAACGCTTGCACGCCTGCTTCCGCCGCCTCATCCAGTCCCACAGCGCGCGAGATCTCGACGCTGACCGGCATCATCTTGAACAGTCGGCGAATGACCGTCTTGCGCGCCATCTCTTCGAAGTGCGACATCCATGGCCCGCTTTTACCCGCCTTCGATTTCGCCTGGATCGTCTTCACCTGCGAAAGCGACATCACCTCGAACTGAGCCGACCCGTCGCGCAGCTTGCACACGGCATAAACGTGCGTGATCGGCGCTTCGTGATTGTCGATCTTAGGCCGGTGCACGAGCTTAGGGTCTAGCCCCTCCTCCCACTCGAAGTGGTCGCCATCGTGCACAGCCATCGCCTTGATCGTGCTGACCTGCCCGGACCGGCGCGCCAGGTCGACCATTCCACGAAAGCCAATAACGAGCGTGCACTCCTGACCGTAAGGAATCAGGTAGGCGTGGCCTAGGCCGTTGTCCACCTCGAGCCCCAGCTGCGACGCCTGGAAGATGCAGGAGATAAGAGACGCGGTCTGACACTTCATCAGCGCAGGCGTCTTGCGCAGCGAGGTCACGACCACGCGGATCATGCGCTCGGCGGTGACGTGCTTGGGAAGCGCTGCTTGTAGCTGCGCCTTGTTGCGTTCGAGCATCTCTTGGATGCCCTGGACGGCGTCCTTCTGCCGGACGATCTGACCGTTCTGATTCTGAACCTGCTTTTCCGTGGTCATCGTGAACCCTTTGCTTTCTTCGGCTTCGCGCGTCGCATCGATCGGTATTCGGTCGCGGCTACGGCGTAGGCCGCGCGCGATTGGAGCTTCCACGTCCAGCCGCCGACATCGCCGGGAAGGACCGCGAGCTCGGCATCTCCCATGCGCTGCTGGATCTTCTGACGGATAAGCTCGCGCTCCTTCTCGAGCAGCTTCAGCTCTGCGTCCACGACGTCCGCGCGCTCCGTCAGGTCCGCGCATTCCCAGTCGAGCAGCACCGTCTTGTCCGGGTCGCTGTTGCGGTAGAGCTGCTTGAGCGCCCATCCAGCACTCTCGCTCCCGTCAGGAAGCGGCACGCCTTCGACGCCCTGCACCGCAGACCAGAAGCGCTCGCCCGCTTCAATGATCTCCGAAATCATGGACTCGTCGCGCTCGACGTCCGCATACACGAGGCGCGTGCCGTTGATCAGCACGGCGAAGCTGGCCATCTCCGAGCCCGTGACGAGCATCTGTTGCTGCACCTGCGGCATGAAATACTCGGGCACGCCATCGTCCCAGTCGCGGCCAAACGCGCCTGTGAGCTTGCACTCGACCGGCTGCGCGCGTGAATGACCTGGAACACTCTGCCACCCGTCCAATGTGCACAGCGCCCATGGGTAGGTCGTGCTGCGAAGCAGGGAGCTTGCGCGCGTGACCGTGCGCCCGGAGCGACGGCCAAACACTTCGAGGATCTTCCCTTCCAGCTCGTGGCCCCATGACGCAGCCTCGCTGTCGTCTTCGTCGCGGGCGATCTGGCCTGTCTTCAGCAGGAACAGTTCAAGCTCGCTCATGTAGCGGCTCTTGCCCAAAATCGCAGGCATGTCGCTGGCCCCGATGCCGGTCATGCGCGCAGCGAGCCACGCCGCGCGATCGGCAGAGCCGCAGACGACGGTGAACGGGTGCTGGTCTAGCTTTTCTGCCGCTCCCATTACTCCACCCTCCCGCCGAGCGCTTGAATCTTCCGCTCGATCTGGGTCGCGCCCTTCTTCCATGCGCCCGCGTGCCCCTCGTCGCCGTCGAGACGCATAGCGTCGCTAGCCTCGCTCAGCGCGTAGTCATGCTCCGCCTGCATGCGGAGTTTGCGCTCGCGAAGGTGCGTCTCGCAGGCGGCGATGGCTTGCGCGACCGAGCCCCACTCCGCGTCTACGTCCTCGTCGTCAGACTCAGGCGGGTGGATGCGCTCGATCTTGGCGGTGAGCCTGTGCGGGGAGAAATACACGTCGATGCTCCCGTAGGGGCACTGCTCGACGACGTAGTAGCCATCGGCCGCCTTGGCGCGCCAGCCTGACTGTTGGAATGTGAGTGCCATAGTCACCCTCTTTCTCGGTCGCCACGTCGGCGTCCCGCCATTGCAAATCGCCACAGCCATCGCAGTCGCCTCAGTCTCACTCGCGCACGTACGCGCGCCGTACACGCTGCCATCCTCGAGCAGCACGACGTACTCCGCACCGACGCGCGCGACGGTGATGCGACGACCGCCCATGACGTAAAGGGACTGCTTCATGACCCCTTACCATCCTCGTCGATCCACCCCTGCTGCCTCGCAGCCCACCCCAGATACTCAGGCGACACCGCCCGCGCCTTCGACCGCTCCTGCGACGCGCGAAAGCTCTTACACTCCAGGCACGTGCACGGTGGCTCGTGGTCGGAGCGCAGGTAGTCGTGGCGCTCATGCGTGCACTCGGCGAAGCACCCGTCACAGCACCACGTAAGCGGCCAGGCGATGTCAGACACGTCTCGCATGCAATCGGAGCGTGTGAGTACTGAGCAGCCTGCGCACCGTAGGCACTCAGGCTCGGGCAGCTCTACGAGCTTGGCGGGGTTAGCCACGGCTCACCTCGCGGCCTTCGTCAGTCCACTCGTTCAGCGCGCGGTCGTGCCTGTCCTGCAGGCGCCCGCTGGCCTCCTGGGAGAGCCCGGCAACGAACGCCAGCATCGTCGCCACGCCTGCGTACTGACCAGCCAAGCGCTCGCACTCGATCGAAAGGCTCGCCTCCGTGAGGCTCAGGTCGATCGCTTGACCAACCCGATAGGCGTGGAAATCGTCATTCAGCGCGTTGCCGACGAATGCGTGCGCGCTGGGAAACCGCGTGTCCACGCAGAGCTGGAAAACGAGCGTGCGCGACGCTTTGTAGACGTACTGGCTTGTCTTCCAGCGAGGCGACTCAGCAACGCGCTTGCGTGTGGATACTTTACCCATCACTGCCCCCACCAGCGACGATGCGCCGCAGCTCGTGTCTGACCGTTGAGCCCGCGCTCGACATCCTTGGCGAGGTCCCACAGGCGCCCGCCCTCTACGGCATCCGCGTCAGTGCGCACCGAGCCGTCTGCTCGGTACGTCTGGCACAGCGCGTCAGACTCAGTGCGCAGCAGCATCACTACCCATGCGCGCGCCTGCATGGCTGTTAGAGGCTTACCCATGACGCCCGCCCCCAATCAAGCGCAGCTTCGCCGGCGCCGGACGCACGGGCGCGTCGTCTTGCAATAGCCGCATAAGCAGGTCGAAGGCGTCGCGCTTGTTCGAAATCTCGCCGGGATACTCCTCACGCAAGACGCTCAGGTTGCTCCGCTCATGCAGCAGCGTGACTAGCAGCGCGTTGCACTCGGCGTGCTCGCGGATCGTGCTGACATCGAGAGCTGCGTTGATCAGCACGATCAGCGTGGCGGCAGAGACGGTAACCTTACCGGTCTCCCCCACGGTTCCGCACTCGCACGCCAGGTCCA
>JBBSJC010000554.1:0-5394 GCA_038257655.1 Polyangiales bacterium
CAGGCGTCAAAGACGTGCTGATCTCGCCGATCGGCTTTTTGTGCGATCACGTGGAGGTGCTCTACGACCTCGACATCGAAGCGCTCGCCAAGTGCCAGGAGCTTGGCCTGCGCCTGCACCGCGTACCTACGCTGAGCCAGCACCCAGCCTTCATTCGCGCGCTTGCCGATGCAGTCGAGGCTGCGCTCGCGAGCCAACCATGAGAGTCGCCGTGCTCGGCGGCGGGATAAGCGGGCTCACTGCTGCCTATCGTTTGCAGCAGCGCGGCCACGATGTGACGGTGTTCGAGGGGTCTACGCGCGCCGGCGGCATCTTGGGTACGGAGCTACGCGACGGCTACGTGATCGAAACCGGGCCCGATTCGATCTTGAGTGAAAAGCCATGGGCTCTGGCGCTAGCCGAAGAGCTAGGGCTCGGCGGCGAGATCATCAAGACGCGGCCGCATCCGCGTGGCGCCTACGTGGTCAATCACGGTCGCCTGGTGCGCGTGCCCGAGGGCTTTTCCTTGATGGCGCCCACCAGCTTCAAGGACATGGCGCGCTCGCCTGTGATCTCAACGCGCGGCAAGCTGCGCATGGCCCTCGACTTGGCGCTGCCGCGCGGGCACATGGGAGCAGACGAGAGTCTCGAATCCTTTGTCGTGCGTCGCCTGGGCCGCGAGACCTTCGATCGCTTGGCGCAACCGCTCGTGGGCGGCATCTACGGCGCAGACCCGGCACGCCTGTCCCTGCGCGCCACCATGCCGCGCTTCATCGAGCTGGAAGCAGAACATCGATCGGTCGTGCTCGGCCTGCGTGAACGTCAGCGCGCGGCAGCCGAGCGAGGGGCAGGCCCCGCTTCTGGTGCGCGCTACGGCTTGTTTGCGGCGTTTCGCACGGGCATGCAGACGCTGGTCGACGCGCTCGTCAATAAGCTTGACGGTCGCGTCGAAACCCAAAGCATGGTCACGGCGCTCGAGCGCGACAGCGACGGCTTTCAAGTCGAGGTCCGCGGCGGTAGCCAGGGTTATAACGCGGTGGTGCTCGCGCTACCTGCCTACGTGGCTGGCGGGCTGATGCGCCCGTTTGATCGCGCGCTTGCGGACGAGCTCGAAGCGATACCTTACGGTTCAGCTGCGACCGTCACCTTTGGCTTCAAACGCGAGCAGATTGCGCATTCGCTCGATGCTTTTGGCTTCGTTGTGCCCGCGATCGAACGGCGCGGCATCATCGCCTCGACGTGGGCGAGCGTGAAGTACGAGGGGCGTGCGCCAGAGGGTAAGGTGTTGATCCGCGTCTTCATCGGCGGCTATCAAGGCCAACATCTCGTCGAGCGCGCAGATACCGAGCTTGCAGCGCTGGCTCGGCGCGAGCTATCGGAGTTGATTGGCGTGCGCGGCGAGCCAGAGCTGACCCGGGTCGTGCGCTACATCAAAGCGATGCCCCAGTACCACGTCGGGCACTCGGCGCGCGTGGTGCGGATCGACGCGCTCGTAAAGCAGCATCCTCGACTGGCCCTGGCCGGCAATGCCTATCGCGGGGTGGGCATCCCCGACGCCGTCAAGAGCGGAGAAGAAGCCGCGCGCAGCCTTTCCGGCTGAGAGCGCACACGGCACGCAGGCTCAGGTCAGCGGCAGGCTCAGGTCAGCGGAAGCCAGCTGGAGAGGCTTCGCGACTACGCTTCGATCTTCTGAGAGAACAGATCGTAAACGGCCTTAAAGTTCGTCAGGCTCTTGAGCTCCTCTTCTGGAACGCTGAGCTTGTACTGACGCTCGACCTCGGCGACGACCTCCAGGGCCATCATGGAATCGATGCCAAGCTCCGAAAAGGGAGCCTCGTCAGGGATCTCCTCGATCTCGCTGACCTCGGCGACGATGGCACGAAGTTTCTCTTTCAAGTCGCTCATCGTTGGACCTCCGTCGACCCTGCCAGCAACTGAATCACAAGCTACCCGTTCGGTGGGCTAGGTGGGCTGCAGCATCCGACGCTCGACTAGCTCGAGCAACTGACGCACGGTTTGAAGGCCCGTGAGTTGTTCGTCTGGCACCCGAATCCGCAACTGTCGCTCCATGGTGCCGACCAGCTCCAGGATGGCGAGCGAATCGATGCCCAGGTCGGCTATCGCGCTGTCCTCTTGGACGTGACTCAAATCTTTTTCCGCGATCTCGCTAGCGAGGTCGCGAAACAGATCGATCAACTGAGGACGCTCCATGTTGTTTTTCATTCGGGGTACCGTGGGCGCGCGAACTCTACGGGCAGGATCGGCACGCGTCCACTGTGTATTACACGTGAAGCGGGCCTAACTATTTCGTCGCTCTGACGCAGTAAGGCGTTTCAAAGAGTTGGGTGCCGATCCAACTGTCCGGTGAGATACAGTTCCCGAGCTCTGTGACGCTGAATCTTGCCACTTGAGGTTTTGGGTAAACTGCCGACGCGAACGGCTGCTACCTCGTGCGGAGTCAGACCGAAGCCCTCGTTCACACGTGCCAGCACACGCTGTGCGACTTGCTCAGCCTCTGTAGAGGCGCACTCCACGGCCAAGATCAGTCGTTCTTCTCCATCGATAGACGCGCTAAAGGCGACCACGTTGTCGCGCCGCACGCCCTCGACCTCGCCGACGACCCACTCGATATCCTGCGGGTAAAAGTTGGCCCCGCGCACGATAATAAGGTCCTTGATCCGGCCGCAGATGAAGAGCTGCCCCCCGGCCAGGTAGCCGAGATCACCGGTGTGCAGCCAGCCGTCTGCATCAAAGCCAGCTTGGGTCGCGGCCGGGTTTTGATAGTAGCCAGGGCTCACGCTGGGGCCGCGGGACCAGATTTCGCCTACCTTGCGCTCCGGCAAGGGGCGGCCCTCTGGATCGCGTATCGCCAGATCGTGACCTGGAAAAGGCACGCCGCAGCCGACGAGCGCCATGCTGTCCTTGAGGTCGGAGCGTGTGGCATCGCCACCCCGCATGGCCTCGGGGTCGACGCGATCGACCACGACCTGCGTACCAAGTGTGTGAAAGGTGATAGCGAGGGTGGACTCAGCCATGCCGTAGCTCGGTAGCCACGCGCTCTCTTGAAAGCCAGCGGGGCCGAGCGCCTCGGCAAACTTGCTGAGTGTGTCCGCTTGAATAGGCTCTGCGCCGCACCCCGCCACGCGCAAGCACGACAGGTCCAGGGACTCCACGTCCTTGGCCTTGAGTCGCTTGGCGGCGAGGGCGTAGGCGAAGTTGGGGGCGTAGGTGATCGTGCCGCGCACGCGCGAGATCGTCTCGAGCCACACGCGCGGGCCGCGGGCAAAGGTGGCGGTCGGTAAGATCACCACCGGGATATCCATGATCAAGGGGCCCAGAATGAAGCCGATCAGGCCCATGTCGTGAAATAGCGGTAGCCAACTGACGCCGATATCGTCTTGGTTGCGCTTTAGACCGTCCGGTCCCAAAAACTGAGATGCATTTGCAATCAGATTACGATGGCTGACCATCACGCCCTTGGGTCGCGAGGTGCTGCCAGACGTAAACTGCAAAAAGCACAGATCATCGCCGGTTATCGTGGGCGGGGCGAACGACGGTAAGGTCACGTGGAGCGCAAACACGCTCTCGGTGGTCGCGATCCGGGACAGACCTTGGACGCGCTCCTGAACGGCTTCGACCAAGGGCCGCGTGCCTTCGGTTGTGATCAGCAAGCGTGCGTCCGCAGCCGTAACGATATGAGCGACGGTGTCGAGGTAGTCTCCCGCCAGCTTGAACGTGGCGCGCGGAAAGATCGGCACGGCCACTGCGCCGGCGAGCACGCAGCCAAGAAAACTGAGCACGAACTCGTGCCCTTCCGCGATCACCAGGGCAACGCGATCACCCTTCTTGATGCCTGCGCCCATGATCAGTGCGGCTCGGCGCTCCGCCTCATGGCGCAAAGAATCATAGGAAAAATAACGTTCGACCCCGTCGCTAGCGATGAAACGGAAGCCGCGCGCCTCCCCAGCGGGCAGGCGCGCCAGGGCTTCCACGAAGGTGCTCGGCAACTGGGACATGAAGGGCGGCGAAGTAGCACGTGAAGGCTGCCTATCCCAGGCCCGCCGTTTGCTTCCCTAGGGGGTTGGAGTAAACCATTCCGCCCAATGTCACGTCGTGCATTCGTGACCGGCATGGGGGTCGTCAGCTCCCTGGGGTTCGGTCGAAAAGCCTTTTGGAATGCGCTCTTGGCAGGGCATTCCGGGGCGCGCGAGCTGTCGCTGTTTGATACCAGCGAGCTCGGGCGCAGCCTCGCGTGCGAAGTGCCCGATTTTCGGGCGCGCGATCACCTCACCGCGGCAGAAGTGAAGCGCGTCGGGCGTTGCTCCGCCTTTGCGATCGCTGCGACGCGCATGGCCATGAAGGACGCGGGCCTGACGATCGAGGGCAGCGCCGGGGACGCCGTCAGCGTGGTGCTCGGCACGACCATGGGCGAAGTCGATGTGATCTCCGAGCTGGAGAGCGCCTGGCTACACCACGGAGAGGGCGCGGTCGATCTCACCAAGCTGGCTCGTTACGGCACGACGCTGCTGCCTATCCACGTCGCGCGAGCGGTGGGAGCCCGGGGTCTCGTGCAAACCTTGCCAGCAGCCTGTGCGGCGGGGAACTACGCGATCGGTGCAGCGCTCGATCTGATTCGCTCCGGCCGCGCCGAGGTGGTGATCACCGGCGCGAGCGAGATCTTGGACAAGGTGCAGTTTGCCGGTTTTGTGCGACTTGGCGCGATTGCCCCCGAACGTTGTCAGCCCTTCGACAAAAACCGTAAGGGTCTGTTGATCGGCGAAGGCTCCGGCATCCTGGTGCTCGAATCGGAAGCCCACGCCATGGCACGTGGCGCAAACTTACTCGCCGAAGTCGGCGGTTATGGACTTGCTTGCGATGCCCATCACATCACGCGTCCTCATCCTGAAGGCAAGGGCAGCATTTTTGCCATGCGTGATGCGATCCTTGCAAGTGGCATCACCCCCGATGATGTGGACTTCGTGAATGCGCACGGTACCGGTACCGCGGCCAACGATCAGGTCGAAGCGCTGGTTATCAACGCGGTGTTTGGCAGCCGGCGCGTGCCGGTCTCGAGCGTCAAGAGCATGCTTGGCCACTGCATGGGCGCGGCGAGTGCGCTCGAAGCGGTAACCTGCGTGGAGACGATCATGTCGGGCATGTATCCCCCGACGACGGGCTACGAAGAGCCCGATCCCGAGTGCGACGTGAACGTGGTTGCCAATCAGGCGCGTGCGGGCAAGTCGGAGATCGTGCTCAACAACTCGCTTGCCTTCGGTGGCTATGACGCTGTCGTGTGTTTTGCGCGGCCGGGCGTGTTGCCTCCGCCCAAAGAGCGCACGCACACGGAGCCTCGCTGATGGAGCGCCTGGCGATCACAGGCGTTGGCGTCGTCAGCCCTGCCGGCATTGGATTCAC
>JBBSJC010000555.1:0-5387 GCA_038257655.1 Polyangiales bacterium
CTCGCGCAACAGCTCCAGCGTCTTTTCGAGGGAGCCCGCGGCCAGGTCCTCCGTTTTGATCTCGCCGCCCTGGTTCGCGATGGTAAGGGCATTGGGCGCGATCGCGGTGGACAAGAAGTTCATCACCGGCGCGACGTTGGGCGAGTCTTCGAACAGCTGCAACATGTCCGTAATCGACAACAGGGTGGTATCGAACGGATCGTTGTCCCCGACGTTTTGCGGCTGCCGTTCCTTCGAGACCCAGTTCAGGAGCTTGAGCAGCTCGCCGCCAGGGTTGCCTTCTGCCTTCCAGTACTGGTCGAGCAAACGTAAGGTTGCGGCCGTGACCGGCTGACCGAGTGATTTCTCCAGGCGGCTAGTCAACCCGATTGACCATGCCCGGCGCTGCTGACAGCTGTTCGCGTTACCGCCAGCCATCAAACAGGCTTCTTCTTCCTTCTTGTATGTGGCGAGGCGATCCCTTAGCAGCGCGACCACGTTCAACATCACGGCGCGAGCACGCGGGTTTTTCATGCGCCACTGGTTGGCTTCAGGTCGCTCGACGTCGAGCAACAGATCGACAAGCTCGCTGCGCGCGTGACGCCACGGCTCAAGGCGCTGTTCCTTGTCACCGACGAACGTCTTGTCGATGTTGTTGAGCGCGTCGAACAAAAGGTGTGCGGGTGTCAGCTGCGCGATGTCTTTGCCGGTGTTCGTCTTGCTGCTGCGCGTGAGCTTGTCGCGGGTGGTAAGCGGCTGCATCTCGCAGCCCATGGGCCCGCAAGAGCGCGCTGGGTCGAGTAGATTAGCGGTGACCTTGGCGAGCACCGCGATGCCATCGATGCCCGGCGCGACCTCGATCTGGTCGAGAGCAACCATCAGGTCGCGCAGACGCGCCATGATCTTCGCGTCAAGTAAGGCGTCGGCGACCAGATCCTCGTAGCTCATGCCGTTCGACTGAAAGGCGAACAGCGCCGCCTTCTCGTCGCAACGTGGCGGCGACATCGTGTCGTCGCAAGCGCGCATCGTCGCGTCCGTGCTGCGCGAAGACCAGTGCTTGTGCACCATGCTGATCAAGTCACCGAATAGGTAACCATCGACCAGCTCGCCCTTGTCGTTGTACAGCTCGTGATCGTCAAACGCCTTGAGGAGGGGTGCAAGTGACGTGTAGAAGCTCGCGCCGGATACCGGATCGGGCAACTCCCAGGCGAAGATCGTGTCGCGATGCAGATCGACGATCGGCGTCTCGTCGCGCGACACAGGGAGGTCGAGCAGGTGCGCCTGGAAAGGATTGAACGGGCCAAAGACGAGCCGAGCGACAGCTTGCGGCGTCGGTGAAGGCACCGTCTTATCGTTGCCATCGACGCCGCCGATGAACATGCCTCTTATCTGCGTCTGGCGCTGCATGATTTCATTGCGACCCAAGGCTGCGGCGTTCACGCCCGCAATCCCGAGTAAGGCCGGGCTCAAGGTTTCGAGCCGATCGAGCAGATTGGCGATCGCAGGATCCTTCAGATCGAGCACTGCGCTACCGAGGATGGCTCGCGCGAAGAAGCGCACGATCTGTGGCTCATTCAAGACGACGCATTCGTCCTTTTCTTCGAGTGCCGCACTTGCGCCCAGAATGGGCACGATAATCGGCGTAAGCGCAGACTCTGAGACACCGCCCGCGGGATCGTAGAGCTTCATGGTGGCCTTGTTCTTGTTACAGAGCACGGCTGGTACGTGAAGGTCGTGAACTAGCGCAGCGGTGCGCTGGAAGAGCGACTGATTCGTCAGTCCACCCTCGCCAGCGCGCAGGTCTGGCAGCTCGCGATTGACGAAGTTGGCGTAACCCGGGGTACGCGGCAGGCCGCAGGTCCAGGTGGGCGTGGCTTGGCCGCGGCACAATCCGCCTTGGCAATCGCATACGCATGCGCCTTGCGGATAGCTGCATAAGCCGTAGCCACCTGCGCTGGCGCAGCTCTCGCCCGCCGTGGGAATAGCAGCGGGACAACCTGTATCACAGTCAGGTCCGACACAACCCCGGATCCCCTTGTGGTCGATGGCTGGGTGCGGCGCCTGAGGCGTGCAGTCCGCGATCGGTGCGTCGCCGAGCACGGTAGGTAAGGGCGGGCAGGGAAAGTTCACGTTCGCGCGGTGAGCCTGGATGGCTGCGGCCGTAGCCCTCGTGGGAGGGTTGTCCAAGGCTGCGCCCATGGGGCCGATCACGTCGTTGATCTCGATATTCGCGGCCTTGAGCTCCTCGAGCGTACCCTTTGGGTACGACACGCGGTCACGGAAGCGCATGAAGTTGCCGAGCAGCGGACCGGACTTGGCCACCTCGTCGGTAGCGAGTGCGCGTAGCATGGCTTCGAGCATGCCGGGCCGCTTCAACACGCGCTGGGTCCAGACAATCAGATCGTCCCAGAACTCGTGGGGCTGCTCCCACTTGGCATTGGGATACTTATCGGCCTGCGCGTCGATGTAGAGGCTGGCCTCGAGCAAACCGGCCACTTCGTTTTCGTTCGTCGCCAACAGCACGTTGAGCACATCGAGCAGCTGGTCGGTCTCTTCGAAGGGCAAGAGCGCACCGAGCGCGTACACGAGATCGAACATGGGGCCGGTCGCGGTGTCAGGCCCTACGAACGACAGCTTGGCCTTGTCGGCATCGATCGTTTGCGACTTGAACTCGCCCAGGACGGCGGACAAACCGTAGGCAAAATCGTGCATGGTCGCGGGCGTGAGCGGTGCGGCGCCTTCAGGCGCTAGCAGCAGTTTGCCAAGGTCGCGCGTGACGCCCGCGAGCAAGGTTTTATCAGCATCGATGTAGTTGTAGAAAAGCTTCGGTTTGCCGTCCCACACACAGCTGGCCGCGGCGCCGCAGCTCAGACCCGCGCTGCACGGCTTGTCTGCGGCGCATGGAACGCCACACCCTGGCGAAGGTGGCGTGCTAGCGCAGATGTCTTCCATCGCAGCCATGTTGACCGCGCGCCCCGAATCATCCCGCACGCCTTGATCCATGTTGAACAGCGTCGCCGTCAGCGTGGTGAAGGGGGTGGGGATCGAAGTAATGCCGTTGACCTTCAACCGACCCAGATCGTCGAGGTCTGCTAAGCCATCGCTGTCTTCATCCGTAAAGGGGGCGGGCACCTTACCGCTTAGAAGTTGCGGAAGAACGACACCACGGTGATCGCGGCGCGCGACATAGAGTGAGCCACGGCCGCCCGAAAAGGTGCCGTCGCTCGCAAACAGTAAGGAGCGCGCGACCGCTAGCGTGCCGGGGTTGAATGGATCGGGAGGCGCTGCGTCGGCGGTCGCCAGGTCGAGCGCGGCCGCTTTGAGCAGTTCTTGCCAAGCGGCCTTTGCGGACCCCGTCTGGGGATCGAGCGTCTCCAAGGTCGTGGACACCACGGTGTCGAGGTCGGGGTACTCGAGCACGGGTCGGGCGATGCCGAGCGCCTGCCTGAGCGGACGATAACCACCCCGGGCGCCCATGCGTTCGAGCGCGTCAATCGCCTCTTTGCTGGCCGGAGCGCTCTGATCGATAAGGTCGCGCAAGACTTGGGCCGTGGCCCGCGTCACCACCGGCAGAAGCTCAGGCCCTTCATAAAGCGGAATCAGGTCGGAGAGAAAGCCGCGCAGCTCGTCATCGGCGAACAACACCGAATCAAAGGTGGCATCGAGGGCTTGCACCAAGATCGCGCGCCGCTTGATCAACGCGTTGAAGCGCGCATAGGCGTGCTCGGCTGTCGTGCCGCTCGGCATCACTTCCGTGAAGGTCGTGCCGTCGGTCCCTGCGCAGCGCGCTTCGAACTTTTGACCAGTAAGATCATTCGGATAGGCCTGGGCAGCGAGCCCCATGCAGACCGTTTGAAATACCTCGGCACCGACAGAGCCATGTTCTCGCGGTTGGGTCTCGGCGAATTCAAAGACGCAGCCGGACGCAACTACACCCAAGCAGGCCCACGCGCACCACATGCGCAGGCCGAAAGACTTCCGTTCCATCGCTCACCCTAAGCAGGCCGCGCGGGGGCGCAGCCCGAACCCAACCGGTGTACAACCTAGATCAATCAGAATGTACACACAAGTGTGCATTCCAAGTACGCCCGTGACCTGGCACGAAATGCCCAGTAAAATCGTAAGGGCTCAAACCTATCTGAATGAGCCGCCGTTCATTGGCTGTGGAGCAGCTCGCACTTGGTCACCCGTTGCGGACGACTAGGTCGGGGGCTAAGAGGGCGCGATGGCCGAGCCTTGGACTGTGCGCAGCGTGATCGCGTGGACGCAGTCAGACTTCGAGCGCCGTGGTTTGGACACGCCGCGGCTCGATGCGGACTTGCTCGTGGCCTGTGCGCTCGGTCTGACACGCATCAAGTTGTTCCTCGATCTCGACCGGCCGTTGAACGATACGGAGCTGTCCGCCATCCGCGCGTTGGTCGAACGACGCCGTAAACACGAGCCGATCGCGTACATCCTGGGCGAGCGCGAGTTTTACGGCCACAACTTCGAGGTCACACCTGACGTATTGATTCCGCGACCTGATACCGAAACGCTGGTCGAGCGCGCCTTACTGTTGCTAGCGCGCGAGCTGCCGCCCGGCCCTGTGTTGGACTTGTGCACGGGCTCCGGAGCTATCGCTATCACGCTGGCACTGGGCAGTGATCGCAACCTCGTCGGCAGTGACATCTCGGCAGCGGCGCTGAGTGTCGCCACGCGCAACGCAGCGCGCCTGGGCGCATCGGAGCGCGTGCAGTGGCTCACAGGGGATCTATTCGCCGCGCTGACGGCTCCGATGCAGTTTGCCTGCATCACGATCAATCCGCCTTACATCGCGACACTGGAGATCGAGACCCTGGCCGCGGACGTGCGCGTCCATGAACCGCGCCTCGCGCTCGACGCCGGCGACGACGCATTGTCGTTCTACCGGCGCATCGCTGGCGAAGCCCCGCGCTTTTTGCTGCCCGAGGCGGCGTTGCTCGTCGAGGTGGGCATGGGGCAAGCAGACGAGGTTGCTCGTCTGCTTGACGCGGCGGGCCTTGTGCAAATCACAAGCCACCGCGATCTCGGCGGCATCGCCCGCGTGGTCGAAGCACGTGCACCGGCTGCGCGCTAAATAGTAAGGTCGCCAGGCCGTAAGGTCGAGCGTCAGTTGGCCAAGCGTAGCTGCTTCTTCATGCTGCTGGTACGGCCGCCGCACGAGGCGTGCGCTTTGAAAACAGCCGCAGCACGCTTTCGGCGATCGCGGCCAAGCCGAACAGCAACCACATCCACGGATCGATGCTCTTGGGTCTGCTGACGCCGATGGTGCCTGAGCTCCATGCGCGCTTGCGGATCGGGGCGGCAGCGAGATCACTGTCGCGCGGGTCCGCCATCACGCTGAACGAGAGCTGCGGCAGCTCGCGCTCACCGCGTTCGTCAAAGGCCGC
>JBBSJC010000556.1:0-5368 GCA_038257655.1 Polyangiales bacterium
ACGTTCGCGATGAAGGCGAATCGGCACCGTTGACGTCTGCGGTCATTGTTCTACGCGGCGTCAGCGCGCAGGGCCGCGTCGAAGCGAGTTCCCCATTTGCGCACGATGCGGCACTCCAAGTCGACCGAGCGCGAGCGCTCATCGTCTGTGAGTTCGATCCGAATCGGGGTTTGCATCGCCATGCCCGCATACGATCACAACGCTCGAGCCTGGCAACTTTCTCACAAAACCGCCCCTCCCGCCGACATCGACTGATCACCTACTTCTGGGGAGCTGTACTTAGCGGAACGTCCTTGTCGGCTGCACCTCACGCAGTACCGAGAGCGCTTCGAGGGTCATGCGCAGGACCAACGGGCCAAGGATAAGCCCCCAGCCTCCCACGGCGAGCACGCCGCCGAGCATGGAGAACAGGACGAGAAACGAGTCCAAGTGCAGCTGACCCCAGCGGGCCAGCATCGGTCGAAGCAGGTTATCTACACTCGAGATCACCACCAGGCCGATGACGATCAGAATGATAGCCTCCGTGGTCTGTCCTGCGATCCACAAACCGATCGCGATCGGGATCCAAATCAAAGCCGAACCGATCGTAGGGATGAGCGAAGTCAGGAACGTGGCAAACCCCAACACGAAGGCGCGGGGAACGCCCAACATCGCGTACGCCACGGTCGCAACGACGCCCTGAATCAGTCCGGTCAAGGCGACGCTGAATAGGAGACCACGTCCGGTCTCGGTAAAGGCATCACGCATCCGCCGCAAGCGTGATGGCGCTATCGGCACCTGAGCTTCCAACCAGGCGTACGCGCGCTCCCCGTGGATCAATGCAGCGTAAGTCGCGACCAGGTACACAAACGTTCCCAACGCGACGGAACCCACCACTTCGGCCAGCGTGCTTGCCGCACTGAAAGCGTCCGAGCCATGGCTGCGGAAGAACTCCATCATCGTCCCGACATCTAGGGACGAAAGAGAGATGTTCTTGCCTGGCGAGACCTGCACTTCGTCCTGCGAGACGAGCTGCAGCAACGCAGCCCTGCCCGATGACGACGTGAGCGCGCGCTGGGCGAGCGTGTATGCGTCGCTTGCCATGGCGAACACGATGCCGGTGATGGGCGCCAACAGCACGACAATCAGCGCGACGACCGCGACGCCTGCGGCAGACTGTCTCCCGCGGATCGCCCGCGCCAAGCGCTCTACGGCCGGTCTAGCCAAGCTGGCGGTCCACAGCGCGAGCAAGAAAGCCGGCCAGAACGGCGCGAGCACGTAGCACGCCCCAAGTGCGAGGATGACAAGCACGGCAAGCAGGATCCGCCGTTCGAGCGGGTTACTATGATTCGCCGAAAGCCGAGGCACGAAAGAGGAGCGCATTCTCGCGGAAAAGCAGGAAGTGTTCCAACGAGACCTTACGGTCCATCCCCTTTCGGGTTCCGGACGGATGCCACGATAAGCACGTGGCAAAACACCTCGTTGATTCAGCCCGCCCCATAGGTCAGCGTCGCTTTTCGCGATTTAATCCTGTGGCACGAAACTCGCACCTCAATAGCTCAAAAGGAGACTACGATGAAAACCCACCTGTTCTGCGGGCTCACATGCGCAGCATTGGTTTCGGCGTGTTCAAGTTACCCACGCCCCGAAGAAAATCTTGCCAATTCGATGGCAGTTGCGCGCGGCGCGAGTGAAGCGGGTGCCGCAGAGGTCCCTCAGGCCCAACTTCAACTGAAGCTAGCTCACGATCAGATCGAAGCGGCTAAGATGCTTATGGAAGACGGTAAGTACGAAGAAGCAGACTATATGACCCTGCGTGCTTACTATGATGCGGAGCTTGCCTTGGCGCTGGCTCGGGAAGAAGCTGCTAAGCGCGGCCTGCAACACACGGAGCGTGTATCCGAAGCACGTAAATCGCAACTTTCCCAGGCCAACAGTAATCAGGAATGAATCCTGAGAATCTAAGGAGCAGGATCATGTCAAAAACTTCTTTTCTAAGTGTCGCCTGTGTATTGGCTATGGGATGTTCCGAGGCTGTCCCGCCTGAGCTTGCCGATGCCCGCCAGGCTTACGCTGATGCCGAACAAGGGCCTGCTGCCCAGGTCAACCCTGCCGGCCTCCATGAAGCTGCGAAGGCCCTGACCAAAGCCGAGGCAACCTACGAGGACGAAGGCGCCACATTCAAGGCGCAGGATCGCGCGTACATCGCGGCGCGCAAAGCCAAGATCGCAGAGACCCAGGCGCGGACGATGCAGGCAGAGCAGCAGACCGCAAAGGTAAGGGCTCAGACGAGAGCCATGGAGCAGGCAGCCCTGCAGCAGCTCGGCTCAACGAAGCGCGACCTGCAAGGTCAGATAAAAAGCCAGCAAAATCAGCTGCAAAGCCAGCAACAAATTCTGGAACAGGAGCGCGAGCGGCGCCAGCAAGCGGAGAAGCTAGCAGAGCAAGCGCGAGCCGATTTGGCGCGCATCGCTCAGGTTGGCGAAACCGAGCGCGGGACGGTGATCACCTTGCCAGGCAACCTGTTCTTCGCAAGTGGTAAGTCGGAGCTGCTTCCCAGTGCGCAAGCTAAGATGTCACAGGTAGCTCAGGTGCTGGTCACCACCAGCCCCGATGCCACGATGCAGGTCGAGGGACACACCGACTCGCAGGGAGCTGAGAAGTACAACCAGCAGCTGTCTGAGCAGCGCGCCCAGACGGTGCGTGAATACCTCGTATCCCGCGGCGTTGCAGCCGACCGCATCACCTCCAAAGGACTTGGAGAAAGTCAGCCGATCGCTGATAACAAGTCGCCCGAAGGGCGTGCCAACAATCGCCGCGTCGAGATCATCGTCCAGCCTGCTGCTGGGTCGGCCGGCGGGGGGAGCGGCGCACAGCAGGGACAGGGCGCAGGCCAGGGCAACGCCGGGAAGGCTAGCCCCGGCGCCATGGGCAACCCCGGCATGGGAGTGAACACGGAAGGCAACGCCAAGGGCAAGACCGGCAGCGGCGACACGACAACGCCCACAAGCGGCGGCAGCAGCCCCCGCCGCTAAAGGGAGCCCCCCCGCTAGCGCAGCCGAGGCGTCTCCTGCGACTCGAGCATAACGCGGCGTGGCAACATCTCGAAGCTCGTACCTTGTTGCTCGTTCAAGTCCACCGCGGCGCTTCCGCCGTGGGCTTGAACGAGCTGCTAGTCGATGTAGCGCCCACCGGTCTTGACTCGTTGATATTGTCGTGCGCGTGGTCCTGGTCGGCGACGCGACGTGAACGTGGTCGTGAACGTGAACGTGAGCGCGGTCGATCCGAGCAACCGAACCGTGGGACGATACAGAGGCAGAAGGTGCACCAGGCCTCTCCAATTCGTAGCCACGGCAGTGGCGCTCAGCGAGCAGGTGCCAAGGGGCGATGGTCGAAATGTTGCCCAAGATGTGCAGGTAGGCGATCGAGACCGGGACGGCCACGCTCACGCTCCAGGGCTCTAAGGCATCGCGCGCCAATAACTGATCCGGATCGGCGTCGAGGATGCACCGGCGTTGAAACGGGTCAGTTATTGGCGCGCGATGCCTAACCCCAGGTAGGGAAAAGAGGAGTAACGCTTGCGCTCGGCCGTGCGCCTTGACCACTTGTCGGGGCTCAAGGAGCCCACATCAGGTCGGCTCCCCAGGTAGGACCTGGGCCGTAGCCGGTGCTCGTGACAAAATCGTAGGGCAGCGAGATTTCGAGTCGGGCTCCGAGCCCCACGCTTCCTCCCGCCTGGCCGGTGTTGCCGACGATGCCCTCCACGTACGCCCCACGCGCGATGCCCTGAAGGAACGACGGAATGAGCTTGCTCGCGTCGAACCCTGCACGACCGCGCGCGGGTGCCCCCGTTTCGTCGTTTTCGATGGAGATAATCGGCACCCATTCCCCGAACTCTTCGCGAATGGTCACGCTGAGCAGACCCGCGGTCAGACCCGCGGCGAAGTTTGCCGCGTCGGCCTGCGCTTGTGACTCCGCGCCCGCACGACTGCTGCCAGACAACACTGCCACCGCTTCGCCAGCCGTGGTGGCAGCACCGCTAAAGCTGAGCACGGGAGCGCTTCCGCGGCCTGTCACGCTCACCTTGAGGTCTTCGCCAGTCCGAGTCTCATACACGGCGTGCAGCTCCAGCTCCGGGTCGGGTGGAAAGTCTCCAGTAAAGGTGATCGACCCATCCTCGATGCGAAACGACTTACCAAGGAGCTGCAGGTCTCCTCGTACGATCGTGGCAGCCCCCTGCATCGTAAACACCTCACCGTGCTCGAGCTTAATATCGAGCGCGACCTGAACACTAAAGTCGCGATGCATCACCCACAGGCTTTTGTCGGTCTTTGCGACCAGCGAAGCGAACGAGATGGAAACCTTGGTTTCATCCTCGGCCCCCAAAACGACCTCTTCCTCTGGTGCGTCGACGAAGCGGATATCCTCATGCTCCTTGAGAGACTGCACATTTCGTCCACGATCGCCGGTCAACCAAAGCCTGCCGCCATCCACTCTGACATCGGTCGTTACCCGTTGCTCGGTGTCCATGTCGGCGCGGACTCGGATCTCGGTGGTAAGCTCGCCAACCACCTCGCCCTGCCGGCGCAACGGGAATTCAACGGCTTTCAGCCGAATTTCGCCCGACCCCGAGCCATTCTCTTTGAGCGAGGCTTGGCCGTTGATGCGCACCCTGCCACCGCGATCCTTTGCAACCAGATCTTGGATGCGCACGGTGCGCCCGCGCAGCGAGATGCGGCCATTGATGTCGTGAAACGGCTGGGCAATCGCTGCGATCGAAAACGACACGTCCTTCAAGTCTATAACTGCCTGAGGCTTGGGCGCCTCAAGTGTGCCGCCCAAGCTCAGGGTGCCACTCGCAGAGCCGCTCGGGCGGCCCAAGCCTTCACCAAACGACATGAATGGGGCGAGGGGTAAGGCCTTAATATCGAGCCTGGCGTATACCGGCTTGTCCATCGGTAAGGTAGGAAGGGCCCCATCCTCAGCATACGTCAGGGGCACGCGCGCTTCGAACTTGCCGGCGTGTCTGCCCTCGGACCGAAGCACCCCCTCTGCCTGCAAGCCCTTTTGGTTCACGGCCGCGGTCATGTGCGTGCTGACAGCTGCGCCATTTGGCGCTTTGAGCCCATCGAACGCAAGCTCCAGTAGCCCCTCGAGCGGCGCTGAACCCAACCCTTTGCCGCGCAGGTTGAAAGCTGCTGTGCCCGCTTGCAGATCGCACAATCCTGGCATCTTCGACAGCGCGATATTGCGGCCTTGCGCTTCTAGCGCCACTTCCTTGAGCATGTGACCTGGACCCGCCTCCTTTCCGATCAGCAGCCGCGTGCTCACCTTGGCGCTTACGCTGCCCGCCCCGTTGGTCTTGGCTACCAACGTGGCGTCGATGTCG
>JBBSJC010000557.1:0-5363 GCA_038257655.1 Polyangiales bacterium
GCCGCGTCGGCGCTGAGTGACGGCTCCGCAAAGTCGGCCGCGCGCAGGCGCGACAGCGTAGAGGCGAGGCTTTGCACCTTGGCGTCCGAAAAGTCTTTGATCGCCTTCTCCTTTGCGGACTGAGTCCAGGCCTTATCCGCCTTGTCGAATTTGAACGTGCCCTTGGCAGATTCGACGACCAAACCTGTCAGCTCGTTCGAATCGATATCCGTGATTACGCGATCGCGAAACTGCTTCGCTTCCTTATCGAAGGCAAAGCGCAAACTGCCCTTGGCGATCAAGACCGCTTCCTTACCGTTCAGGCGCAGCATGGTATTGCCGCTCTTGGCCGCACCCACGAAGGCATCGAGCACTAGCTTGTCGCCCGCCTTGGCCTTGATGCGAAGCGCGGTGCCTTCGTCTACCTGCAGCTTGGCGTGGTTCTCTTTGCGCGTCGCGGCAACACCAGTGACGTTCAGCGTCGACAGCTTGTCGAGCACTGAATCGACGGCAGTCATGTCGGCCTTGGCTTGCACCGGTTGTGCGAGCTGCCAGGCGCCATCCTTCTTACTGAGTGTGATCGTCTCCTTGTTGGGTTTGACGATCTCAATCTCGGTCAGCTCTTCCTTCTTGATCGTCGGCAGCTCCTCGACCGGCGCTTCCACTGTGGTCTCGGCTTGATGCGAGCGCGAAGTGGTCACTGCCAAGGCCCCGACTCCGATCAGCACCACGAGCGCGATGAGCAGGCGATTGTTCTTCACGTGAAGTCCTCATTCTCGCAGGCGCATGCGCGCCGCGTTTTAGAGCTTGATGCGCTTAGAGCTTGTTGCGCGTTAGAGCTTGATGCGCGCGCGCTTTTTCTGACGAAGCTGCCAGCGAATGACGCCAAACGCGACGAGCAAGAGCGGCATGAGCGTGATGTTGAGCCAGCGATAGCGCGCCTTTTTTGCGTCCCAGTCCTCGACGGCTTCCTTGCGCTTCTGTAGTGCGGCCGAGGTGCCTCCCTGATCGCCTTCCTTGGCGGCAGCGCGTGCTTCCTCTTCGGCCTGCTTCACCGAGGCGGGCACCTCGATCATCGGGTCTTCGACGTTCTTGGCGCGAATCGCGATCAGCGCATCTTCTTGCGCAAGCCAGTCGATCGCGTTCAGGCCGAGTGCAACCGAGCTCGTGAGCTCGCCTTGTTGAGCGCGATCGGGCGGCGGCAGAAACTCGTCGCGCATGAAGCCGCTCGAGCCCACGACAAACACATGCACGGGTTTTTCGGCGCGTGCAGGTCCTTTGGGGCCCGTGGGCGCTGCACCCTCGGCGCTCGTTACGGCTTCTGCGCGGAAGGCCGAGGGCAACTTACCCTCGATCGCAAGCGCGACGACGAAGGGGCCGCGCGGCTCGGTCACCTGCCACTCACGGGGCATACGAGGCTTGAGATCGATCGTCTCGCCGGTCAAAAGCCAGGAGTTCTTCGTGGTCTTGGCGAGTACCGTGGTCTTGACTTCTTTGTCGCCCTTGAGCGCGCTGTTTTGCGTGAGCTGCGGACCAAAGGGTAAGAACACTTGGTCAAGCTTGTAGACGACTGGGTGCTTGGCTTGCTCTTCGTCGAACGCGATCACCGGTACGGGTGGGAACGCGACCGGGATCTGAATGCCGAGCTGCGTGCGCAAGGGCGCTTGGCCACACTGGGCATCCGCGACGACTGCGCTGCCGAGCTTCACGCCCCACTTCTCAAGCAGACGATTGAGTCCGGTATCGATCGGTGATGCCGTCAGATCCGCTTGGTCTTGCTTGACCTTGAGCGAGCCCCCGAATACGCCGAGCGAGCCGCCCTTCATCACGAAGGCATCGACGTTGCGCAGCTCATCATCTGTCAGCGCTGTCTCGGGGGCGATGATCAGCAAGGCCCTGAGTGTCGGGTCGATGTCGGAGGTCGCCGCTACTTCGACCAGCTCGTAGGTGGGAAGAAGCTGCTTGATGATCGTTAGACCCTGCGCGAGCGTCGGGCCTTCGTGCCCGGTCAGCACGCCGATCTTGATCTTCTCACCGGTAAGCTCCTTGATCATCTGCGTGATCGTGTACTCGAGGCCCTCGGTGCCGCTTATCGCCGGAATGGCGCGACGTTCGCCCAGGTACTTGAACACGAGACCGCGGTAGCCCTCGACGACCTGAACGGCGTCGTTCTCGACCTTTTGGTGGGCAACGCGCTGGGCGCCTTCGCTCTCGGCGGCGCTTCGTAGCTCGTCGCTATCGGGATTGACGAAGCGGACCTTCATCTTGCCCTTGGACGCAGACTGATACTCGTCGAGCAAATCCCGAACGTAACGCTCGGTGGCGTTGAAGGGTGGGGGCAGGTCCTTCGTGAAGTAAGCGGTGACCTCGAGCTGGTCCTCAAGGTTGGTAAGCACGCGCTTGGACCCGTCGGACAGGGAAAACAGGCGCTTGTCGGTCACGTCTACGCGACCGAAGAAGAACATGCCGACTACGTTGAGCGCGATCAGGATGCCGGCCAACACGCCTAGAAAGGCGAGCGATTCGGACGCTGCGCGGGTTCGCTTGCTAATAGCCATGGCTCACTTCCACCTGCGGCTCTCGAGCGAGCGGAACGCAAGCCCAAGGCATAGTGCAATGATTGTGAAGAAGAAGAACACGTCGCGGGTGTCGATCACGCCGCGCTCCATCGCGTCTGCGTGGTAGCCGAACGACAACCACTCGAAGACCGAGGAGAAGCCTTCGGGAAGGAAATACAAAAAGCGGCGGATCAGAGCGAAGAAGCCGCAAATGGACAGGCCCACGACCATGGCGACCAGCTGATTGGATGTCCAACTGGAAGCCATGATGCCGATCGCTAAAAACGCGGCACCCGACAAGAACAACCCGAGATAACCCGATGCGACAGGCCCGACGTCGACAGGGCCCAGCGTCGAGACCGAGTAGGCCTGAGGTAAGGTCAAGGCGAGCAAGACCGCGTACAAGCCGAGCGCGCCCAAATACTTGCCGATCACGACTTCCGAGTCGCGCACCGGCATCGTGATCAACAGCTCGAGCGTGCCTGTGCGCTTTTCTTCGGCGATAAGCCCCATCGTCAACGCGGGCGCGGCGATGGCGCTGAGCGTGAAGGCCCAGAAGAACAGCTGGCGCAAGGAGGCGCGCTGCTCGAGGAAGAATGCATTCCAAAAAAGGAAGCTCAGCACGACGAGAAACAGCACGCCCACGATGTAGGCTGCGGGGCTGTTGAAGTAGCTTCTGAACTCGCGTCTTGCGATGGTGAGAGTGTTGTTCATGGCTCTAGTTCCCCAACGTGAGCTGGCGGAAGATCTCTTCGAGATTGTTACCTTCGCGGGTGAGACCGATCAGGGTGTGACCCCCATCGACGGCAGCGCGGAAAATCGCGGGACGCAGATCGACATCGCCCTTGGGCACGACCTCGAAGCTGCGCTCGCCGCTTTGAGACTCGATCTTACGCACGGTGTCGGCGCCTTCGATCTTCTGCAAATCAGCGCTGGGGTCAGCGGTATTTGCGCCGTTATCGAGCAGCGTGACCGTGAAGCGAGCGCGGCCGGTGCGATCGGAGAGCGCCTTGGGCGTGTCGTCGGCGACGATTTTCCCCCGCGCGATGATCAGCACGCGATCGCAGGTGACCTGGACTTCGGCCAAGTTGTGCGTCGATAGGATGACGGTGCGCTCTTTGCCGATCTCTTTGATCACGTCGCGCACTTCGATCGCCTGATTGGGATCGAGTCCGCTCATCGGCTCATCGAGAATCAGCAACGAAGGCTCATGGATGAGCGCCTGGGCGAGACCGACGCGCTGTCGGTAACCCTTGGAAAGTGCGCGAATCTCTTTGGCCACCACGTCGCCTATCGAAGTCTGCTCGACAGCGCGCTTCATCTGCTGCTTGGCTTTGTCGCCCTTGAGTCCGCGCATCTCCGCTGCGAATTCGAGATACTCATACACGAGCATTTCCGTGTAGAGGGGCGTGCTTTCCGGCAGATAGCCAATGCCGGCGCGGGCTGCGAGCGGGTCGTCGAACACGTCGAAACCGTTGACCTGGGCTGTCCCGTCCGTAGGCGACGTGAAGCAGGTCAGGATTTTCATCGTGGTCGTCTTGCCGGCGCCGTTCGGCCCGAGCAGCCCGACGATCTCACCTTTGCGCACGGCAAAGTTGAGCTTGTCGATGGCGACGAAATCGCCGTAGTGCTTCGTAAGATCTTTGGCTTCGATGACCAGGTCGCTCATCGCTGACCCACCTTTGTTTGGTGCCTGCGCCGAGATCGGGTCTCGGGCCATCACCGTGCTTTTGCGTGACGCTCACGCTTTCAGACTTGTTGGCCAGAATCGCTGGCGCCCGACGATACTTGTCTCATACGGGCTGTCAATGCCGTCCTGTCTTGACCAGGGCCGCGTCAAAACCGCCCGGTGCCAGACTTATTCCAGCTTATTTGACGTAGGACCAATCAACTTCCGGTACGAGCTCGAGGTGCACGTGGTTTTGGTGATCCCGGTCATGATGGGGGGTTATCACCACCTGAAACAGATCGCGGGCCACGGCGCCGCAGACAAGGCCGCGCAGCGTCGAGCCATCCTCGCTTTCGCTTCTGCGCTCCGGACACGGTGAGCCGCCGCGCTCGCGTTGCTCCCAAGCTTCTTCGATGTCGAGCATGCGGCCGTCTTGGAAATAGAAGCGGGCGGCATCGATCGCGAGGGCTCGTGCGTGGCCGCTGGACTTGCCAGTGCGGCGCACGCGAGCACCGGGCCTAAAGCTTGAATAGTGCTCGACCTTCACCACGCCGGCATCGTGCAACAGAGGTGACCATGCGAGCAGTGCGATCGCCAGGCGACAGTCGAGCATGCCGTGTTCCGACAAGCCATTGCGCGGACCAAAGCTCACACCGTGCAGGGGCGACAACACATAGACGGGCGCGGACACGTTCGGCGCGGCGTCGTGAGGTACCGGTTCAAAGGTCACGTCCGCTTTGTTGAGCAGACGTCTACAATCCTCAGGTGTCAGCGCGGCAATCTCGCGTCCGCTCGGCAGCTCCACGTCGCCAACCGTCAGGGGTAGGGCACTGGGCATCTCGCGCGTCTCGTCTGTGTTGACTTCGGACTCTGACGAGTCGAAAAGACCCGCGAGTCTGCCAAGACCCCGTCCGTTACCGGAGTGTCGTGATTGTGCACCGGCTACCGGACAGCATGCGCAGCACGCCACGAACAGCAGCCCCAGATAGATGGCGGCAGTGGGACGTCCCATCCGTCCATCAGGCCAAGCAGGGTGCGGGGGGTCAAGTAAGCGGCTCGAATGCGACCGACAAGTGATGATCAGCGCTACGCACAGCGCGTGCTGCTGCATGTTCGTTCAGGATCTTGACTAAATTGCTACAGACGAAAACCGCACC
>JBBSJC010000558.1:0-5356 GCA_038257655.1 Polyangiales bacterium
CCTGCACCCGCGCATCTTCCACCTTACCTTCCGCTCGCCGCAGCCGAAGCGACTCTCTACCCGCGTCATGCCGTCAGTGTTCCGCCGGGTCTGTTGCACTCGGGTCGCTATGCGTTGCGTTTCGCGCACAGCGCCCAAGACCTCGAGGCGGTTCAACGCCTACGGTTTCAGGTGTTCAACGTGGAGCTCAACGAGGGCTTGTCCGGCTCCTATGCAACAGGGCTCGATCAAGACGCCTATGATCTACGTAGTCACCATCTGATGGTGCTCGATCGCGAATCGAACGAGGTCGTCGGAACCTACCGCCTGATGACGGCTGAGCTTGCCCAACGCGACGAGCTGTACTCCAACTCGGAGTTCGATTTATCAGGGCTGCCTGACCGAGTGCTGCGTTACGGCGCAGAGGTAGGGCGTGCCTGCGTGTCGGCCGAACACCGCAATGGACGCGTGCTGCAGCTCTTGTGGCGCGGCATCGCCCGCTACCTCGACTGGAACGACAAGCGCTACGTGTTCGGCTGCTGCTCGCTGCCCACGCTCGATGCGGTTGAAGTCGCCAGTACCTCCCTCATGCTCGCGCGCCAAGAGCACTTTCACACGCGCATCTATGCCCCCGTGCGCCCTGCCCTGCGCAGCGAGCACGTGGAAACCGTGCCGAGCGCGAGCAGCGCTCAGCTGCCGCCCTTGTTTGCAAGTTACCTGCGGCTGGGTGCGAAGGTGTGCGGAGGCCCCGCCCTCGACCGCGAGTTCCGGGTGACCGATTACCTCGTGCTACTCGATCTGCGCGACGTGGAGCCCTCGAAGCTCGCAAGCTTGTCAGCACCCGGTCTGTGGCGGACCGAGCGTTTCGTGTCCGAGCCCGGTCATTAGCCGCCATCACGGTCTACGTCCTCGGCCGACCCTCAGGTCGAGCCAGCGGGAGCAACCGCGCTGACGACGAAATGCATGGATTCATGACGGACTCAAGCCGTTCGGTGCTCTAGAAGCGCACGACTGCGCTGCCCCACGCAAAACCGCCGCCCAAGGCGGTCATCAGCACCGTGTCGCCGTCGCGAATCGTGCCTGCCCGCCGAGCCTCATCGAGCGCTATCGGAATCGACGCACTCGAGGTGTTACCGTACTTGCTGATGTTGAGTACGAAGCGCTCAAGCGGGATGCCCACGCGCTTGGAGACTGCATCGAGGATGCGCAAATTCGCTTGATGGGGAACCACCCAGCGGATCTCATCGCGCGAAATGCCGCTTGATTCCAGCGCGGTGACGCTGGCCGACGAGAGCGCGCGCACGGCGTACTTGAACACGTCCTGCCCGACCATGTGCACGTAATGAAGGCCCGCGTCCACGGATTCATGGGAGGCGGGAAAGCGCGAGCCGCCGCCAGGGATCTTGAGCGCGTCTGCCTGCGAGCCGTCTGCGAAGATGTGCGAGCACAGCAGACCCTTACCATCATCTATCGCGGGCCCGACCACGGCCGCGCCGGCGCCATCGCCAAACAACACGCACGTGCTGCGATCTTTCCAGTCGAGCACGCGTGTGAGCAGCTCGACGCCGATCACGAGCACGTTCTTGGCTCCGCCACCGGCGATGAATTGATCAGCTATCGACAGACCGTAAATGAAGCCCGCGCAGGCCGCTGCGATGTCAAAGGCGGGACAATCACTGCGTGCGCCGATCTTCTGCTGCACGAAGGCCGCGGTGGCGGGCAGGGGCATGTCCGGCGTGACCGTGCCCACGATAATCAGGTCGAGGTCTTTGGCGCTCATGCCGGCCGCTTCCAGCGCGCGAACGGCCGCGTGGGCAGCCATGTCGCTTGCGGCCTCGCCCTCAGCCGCGACGTGACGCTGGCGAATCCCGGTGCGATCTGTGATCCAAGCGTCCGAAGTTTCGACGATCTTTTCGAGATCGAGGTTGGTAAGCACGCGCTCCGGCACGTAGTGCCCGGTTCCAAGAATGCGAGAGCGCGGGGGCGGGCGACCGACGGCTGTCACAGGCTTGTTCTCTCTTTCGGTCGAGCTTGCATCAGGTTAAGCGCGACGCCTGTTGAAGTTAGGCGCCGTGAGTCGTTCGGATAGCGCATCGCGGGCTCCTGCGCACCTCCGCACCGCGCCCAGCTCCCGAGCGCGCGCGTAGGACCACGCAGCTTTGCGCTACCAGCAGGCGGCCATGTTGACAAGCGCAACTCCTGCCGAACGCCGGGTCCAAACGTGCCTGCCTTGACAGCTGACGGCCCGGACCTGCCCGCACTCCGTGACCCGAGCCACGAGAGCAGAGTTGTCCGCGCACATGCCCTCCAACGTGTAGTGATTACTCGGCGGAAGGGGATGACGTGCCATCGCGGATATGAAACTCTTGATCACAAGGGTATGGGGCAAGACGGTCACGAACCGCCCAAGCTGGGCCATTTGACGGCGCTGCCGGCGCTGCGGGAGCGTCCAAAGCTGAGCGTGATCCTCGGCGGCGCTCTAATTCCGAGCGCGGTGCCGGAAGAGTCTATCATCTTACGCTCTTCGCTGTCGGTTGAAGGACGCGCTCGGCTGCTGCGTGCGCTGCGTATGCTCGGCGCCGAACGAGCCTTTCTGTTTGTCTGGGATGACCAGGAGTTCACGCTCAGCGAGGCGTGCGTTTGCGATGAAACCGGCGCAGAGCCGCGTGATCGCAAGGTGATGTGGTCGCTGCTCGATCGGATCACGAGTCAACGCACGCCGCTTGTGATGGCCGGCACCGACGAGCAATCGACCGACGCGATGATGAGCGGTGTGACGCCCCCTTTGCGGACGGCTATCGCGGTGCCGTTGATTCTTGGCGACGAGCTGCGCGGCGTCGCCTGCTTTGATAAGCGCATACACAAGGGCCAATTTGTCGAATCAGACGCGATGGCGGCAGGCGCTATCCTGTCTGCGCTGCAGCTCGATGCCGCCCATCTCAAGTCGTGGTCTAAAGAGCAAGAGCCGGCGCTCGCCGTGAGCGCAGCTGAGATTACGCAAGCTTTGCTCGGTGCGCTCAGCCCCGACAGACGCAGCATCCGAGGTCTCCAGATCGAAGACAGGCTCGCTGCGCCGAGCGGAGGTGAGGCGCATTTCTGGGCATGCCACGAGCTCGAAAACGGCGTGCTGCGTCTGATCTTAGGCAGGCTGACAAGCCCGGTGGAGCGGGCGGATCTGGTCGTCACCCGCTTACTGGCAGCTTTTCGTTCCGCCACCTTGCTGAAAGAGGCAGGTTTACGCGAGCAGTTGCACAGTATGGCTTTTGAGATCGAGCGCGCCGGATCTGAGCCTTACGCGCTACACACGCTCGTCATCGACTGGTGCAGCCGCGATGGCACCTGCAGCCTCGGTAAGGCCGGCACGGGGGTCGTGTTCGAACGCGCTGCCGACGGCACAAGTAAGGTGTGGGACGGCGCCGCGCGTGCCTTCTGTCAGGGCGTGCGTGAAACCGTGTCGACCACAGTGGCCCTGGCGATCGGCACGAGCCTAGTCTGCGAGCTCGGCGGATCAGGAACGACGCCGGACGACGATTTGCACCTCCCCATCAGCCGGTGGGTGATCACGCGCGAGACGTAGCTCACTTGATCCCTGCGCCGTTTCCGGGTTTCATCAAAGCATGTCATCGCGCAGGGCCCTGCCGGTCGAATTCTTGCTGGATGCCCTCGAGGATCTGGAGGACCTGACGAGTATCGCCAGGCAGCTCGCGGCCTTGGCTCCCCATGGGCGTGTAGCCTGTGGCCAGTCCGATCCCGAGCTGCTCGAGCTGACATTAACTGGGGCTTGCGGGCAAAAGCGCCTGCTTTATCGCTGTGAGCTAGAACAAATCGTGGTGCTTTCTGCCGAACACATCGCGCCGACTCAGCACTAATCTCGCACATTCACCCTGAAATGGTCTATTGCCTGCCCGTCTGCTTAGCGTAGTTTGACATCCTACATACGGGGGTACTCGTGACGCGCAACCAACTCGAAGGGCCATTTCTGGCAGATTTACGGGACTTTCCCGTACTCGAGATAGCGTCGCCGAACGTCGCGCATTGCGATCATGTGAGCATTCCGAGTTTCTTTGATTGTGTGGATCAGGGTCTCGCTCGCCACATACGCTTTGCCGTACTGCACGACGCGCGCGGCATGCCGCACGTCGATGATGTGCGTCGTCAAGAGTTCATGGAGTTGCTCGACGCGCGCAGGCCCGAGGTTGTGAAACACGTAGCAGCCTATGCCGCCGTCGTTTCCTCACCGCTCGAGCGCGGCGTGATCACGGCCTTCATGTGGTTTGTCAAAGTGCCTTTTCCCGTTCGTTTGTTCGCCAGTCCGGACGATGCCCGCGCTTGGCTGCTGTCGCGCATCGAAGCGGCGCGCGCGGCCGATTCTGCGCTCTGCGCAGACGGCTAACGGTCATGAAGCGGGCGTGCGTTGTGCCCGTACCGGCAAGAATGGTAGAAGCAGAAGAAGGCGCAAAACCACGCGATAAACCCGCTTTACCTGCTTTGAACGGAGAACCCAATCATGTCGCTTTCCCGGGATATGGTGTTCGAATCATTCGATATCTTGGTCGCCGAACTCGGCCTTACCGAGGTCAAGATCGGAGGGCGCGACTACTTGCCCCTGCAAAGCGATAAGATCGCTGATTTCACCGGCACTGTGCGGCTGTTCAAGGGTCAGGGAAACGTTCAAAAGGCCGTGTACAACACGCTCGTGCTGCCCTCGCGCGGCATGGAAACGCACATGATCTTCTGCTTTGGCGCAGCCGATAGCAGCATCCCCCATTTCACGATCGACTCGATCGACATGGGTGAATCCATGGCCTTTCACCTCGACATGAGCCCGCGCGTGGAGCTCGGCACGCACGTGCAATACATGAAGCACGTCTACTATCCGCTTACGGAAACCTTCGCCAAGTACACCGAGCTTGAGGGGCTCACGCCCGCACGCCTCAGCCCTGAGCAGTACGCGCTAATGTCGCCGTGGATGCTGGCCAAGCGTGCAACCCGTGAAGCGTTTACGCGCATCAAAAACGAAGCGGTGCCGCGCTATCGCGACCAGTACCTCAAGCTTGCCAAGGAAGGCATCGATCGCTCGTTCAGCGCGGATACCAACCTGGTCGAGCACGATAAGGTCTATCGCGCGGGTCTCTTTAGCGCAGAAATCGATCCCGTTTGGCCGCGCGTCAATCACATGGCCGGCGAACGCGATGGCGAACGACTGCGCCGTATCATGGCAAGCCACGAGCTCGAGGGCGGGCTCGAGAGTCTGTTGCCAAGATCCAGCGCACTGCAGCCACCACTGTGAGTGAGCTGCAGCAGGTGGTGCGGGACAGATTGGCCAGTCAGCAAGCTATGTGCCAGCAGTCGATGGACAAGGCGATCACGTTCTATC
>JBBSJC010000559.1:0-5351 GCA_038257655.1 Polyangiales bacterium
AGGCTCGATCACCTTGGCTTGACTCTCGCCTTCGAGAAAGCCGGGGTGGGCTCCACTTGGCCCAAAGCGCGGCGCTATCGTGCGCATGTCTTGAAACACGTCGTACAGGCTTACGTCGATGACGTAGGCGCCGGTCGCGTCGCGCTGAACCGCCGGGTGGGTACCGATCAGTTGGTCCATTAGCACCTCGGCGGTGGTCTCCGGAGCGACGATATAGTCGGTCACCCCCACGTCCAGGATCTCCGCCAGCATGCGCTGGGGAGGCAGCCCGACGGCGCCCGCGATCTCCAGCAGCTTCTCCACCGAGGTGCCCGTCAGGTCGGCGTTGTCCGGCGTCATGTTTAAGAGCCGCTGCATGTTGCGCTCCGCGGGGCCCCACGCCGACGTGTTCACTCCGAAGCGCTCGGGCTCGCGAATCCTTTCGAGGGCCTGCTTCACGGACGGCGCCAAGTCGATAGACACCAGGGATAGACTCTGCTGGTCTTCGGGCGTCAGAAGATCGTCGAGTGCGAAGCGGTCGACTTCGATCTGGCTTACGCCCACATCCCGCTTTGGGCTGTCGAGCCATAGGGTGCGCACACGAGACAAGCTCAGCTGCTCTCGCCGTTCATTGCCCGCGATATCGCGCGCCACCACCGTCACGTTATTGGAGCCCACCGCGAGCAGCACCTGCGCGCGAAAAGGCGAGCTGGTTCCGATGCGTTGAACGGCACCGGTTGCGGTCTCGATTTCGATGGCGGCGATGCCGTGGCGGTCGCGTACCTTCCCTTCGATCTCGATCGAAGCTTGGCTCGTTTCGCGAACGAGCGAGGTGATCTCGAGGGAGGGAGGCTTTGAGTCCTGAATCACGTTTACGCGCGCCGTCGTGGTGCGTTCTAGCTCGTCGGTGATCTGCGCCTCGATCACGCCTTCGGCATTGCTCGGCAAGCGCAGCCCCAGTTCAAAGTGGCCGTCATCGCTGAGCTTGACTCGGCTGCGCTCACTGCCCGACAGACCCACCACCGCCTCGGCCGAAACTCCGTCCAAGGTCGTGACGTTGCCACTGACGCACACGAGCTTGGTGGCAAATACGTTGGCTGCGCTCTCGCTCGTCTCGCTACACACCTTGCCGTCGAGCAGAGCCTGTTCGCTCGGCACGCGCACACTCAGGTTCAGGCCGGGATTGTCGCCAGCGTAGGCCAGGGGATAGACGATGCGGCGCACGCGACTGCGGTCCCGGGTCTCGATGCGTACGAGCAGCCGGTTGCTGCCGTGGCTGAGCGGGACCTCGAGCCGGAAACGCTGCTCTTGGCCGGGCTTACCTTCAGGCACCGCCTGCCGCAGGTCGACCGCGCGGTCGACACCGCTCGCGTCCTTTTCGAGTCTGCCTATCAGTACCTGGAGCGGCTTGTAAGGCGCGTCGCTCGCGTCGTTCGCGTCTTTGCTGTCCTTCTCTGGCGGCTTCGTGTAGGCGCCGATCACAATCTCCGGAGTCGCCGTCTCAAGCTCGTCCGCCAACCTGGGGGACACGACCCACGCGACGATCCCGTCGTCTTCCGTGGGCGTCGCCAGCGACGTGGGATCGCCGTAGTCGACGGCCGCCTCGGGGGGAACGCAGGCAAACAGTAAGGGTACACCCAGCGCTGCGGCGAGCCCGACCAACCCAACACGCATTCCCATCAGCGCACCTGCTGCGAGGCAAAAACACGGATCTCTTGGGCGTCGTCGCCTACGACGAAGCGCAATCGGTAGACCGCGGCGACGTCATCGCGCACATAAACGATGGTTTCGCCCTTACTCAGACTCAGTTTTTCGTGCACGCGGTCGCCCGAGGCTCCCGGGGCCGTATCACTAAGCTTGGTCGTGAGCTCCGCGTCTGCGAAGAAGCCCGGTTGGTCGTAGTTGTAAGCGCTGATAGGTCGGGGATCGCTTTCAGCCACGAAGAACAAGTAAGGCTTGTTGTCCGCGCCGCGACGGTAGAAGAAGTCGACCGCGCCATTGTTCTTCTCGTAATCGCCGAGCAACCGGTCACTGAGCGTGTGACGCTGCGCCTGCAAGGTGGGCCGCATCGCCGCACGGATATCATCGGCGCTGAGCCCGACGTCGACATCGTACAGAGTGAACCTGACGTTGGCGTTGCCCTCAGGGAGCGTGGTGTCGCCAAAGCGATGCAGCGCGACTTGGCCGACCTCGAGAATCAGCTCCCATAGGTACTGATCCGGAGGAGGGGAGCCGATGTTCAACAAGGTCCAGTAGGTTGACCACCCGGCGCGGTCGCTGCCGTTGCCCACCGTCACGGTCGCTGAGGGGATAAACAACAGGTTATAGGTCCGCGAGTAGTTGTTGCGGTTACGGTAGTCGTAGTAGGCCGCAGCTCCGACGATGCTCTCCACCTGCCAACTTGGGTTCGCCCACAGGTAGCCAGGGGCCGGTGCATTGGGCAGGTTGTTCTTGCAGGTGTCGTTCGCCAGCACGCAGGAACGGACAAAGGTATTGTTTTCGAACATCGACATGCGCAGGTCCACCGTTGGACGCTCAGTCAGACCGACCACGTCGAACTTGGCCGGGCTTGTGAAATCGAACTCGAGCACGTCATCAAAGGTGGGACCCGCCGTGTCTACCACGAGGGCTATGTAATCCTTGGCCGCCCGCGCTGGCTGGCCCGGCTGCTTGCCCGATAGGTCGACTCCGTCCATCCAGCGCAGGTTCGAGGTGGCCTCCAGCTCGAGCTGAAAGTCTGGCCCAAACACCACCGAGTTTGGTGTGAAGCTGGGGTCGAGCAGCCCTGGGTGACCACCCTTGGGCCCAAAGCGCTCTTTCAGAGAGGCAAAGTCCTGCATCGCGTCGTAGAGCGTGATCGGAAGCTTGGCGTTGGGCAGCACCTCCGGGTGGCTCGCCATCCAGAAGTCTTGAAGCGCCTTCACCGCGCCCGGCGTCGAGACGATCTCCTGGGTGACCGGGATGCCAAAGGTGTGACCCAAAATCTCGGAAAAGCCGCCGCCTACACGCAAGTTATTGGCGACGCTCTTCAAGTTCTGGACCGAAGTGCCGTCAACGACCGAGTTCTTCGGGGTCATGGTCAAGAGTCTGACAAAGCTGTACTCGGGGCTGCTCTGCCAGTTGCTGCCGTAGCTGCGGCCAAGCTCGGTCAAGGAGCAGTCATGGCGTGGATTGGCGTTGTTCTCCCGCCAGCGGGTGCCGCAACTATCCTTGATTTGATTGACCGCGTTGTTCAGGAGCGCGGTGGTCTGCAGCTCGAGCACCACAGTGTCGCGCTGAATGTCCTCGGCGATTACCTCGTTCACGCCCTTTTCGTCGAGCTCGAAACGTATGGTCGGCACGGGTGCGCCATCGTTGAGGCGCAAGGGGATGCTCACCTCGTCGGTCCATTCGGGAATGAACGCGTTGCTCAGCTCAAGAAGCACGCTCGTGCCCAGGCCGTTGAGATCGATCGCGCGCGCCTCGAGGCTGAAGGCACCGATCGGGATGGTTACCGTCTTAGCCCAAGTCGCAAAGCCGTCGGTCGTGGCAACAGCCTCATACTCGCTCCATACGCGCGTGGTCGAGCCTGCTGGCGTGCGGCCGATTCGCAACTTGACCTCGCGCAGGCCCACCAGATCGAAGGCGGTTCCCGTCACCGTCAGCTCGGCGCTGTTGAGTGTCGTCAGATCAGCGGGGGAGGTAATGGTGAGGGCAGGGGGAGCCCTATCGATTTCTGCGCGACCGAACAGGGTAATGGTGGCGCGACCCTCGTGACCCGCGTCATCGCGCGCGACAAAGGTAAGCTCATTTTTGACCCCAGGGATGAGCGGGACCAGCCGAGACCAGCTGGCAAAAAAGTTGTCGGTTTCGATCGCACGTTCCTGGAGCAACTCGCCATCGCGCAGCACCTCCATGGAGACCACCGCGCGGTCGTCGTTTGCCGTGCCCCTGACCAGCACCTGCGCCTGCAGCGGAGCGCTGCCATCGGCCGGAGAGGCGATGGTCACGTTAGGGCTTGCGTCGTCGCTGCCGCTGCCGCTCGAGCCGAGCACGGTGACCCGGTCCGGGTCTGACGTTTGACCGTTGCCATCCCGCGCGTTGGCCTCAATCAAGAACATGCCCTGGGGCACGGTCGACTCGACCCACCAGTGACGAAAGCCGTCGCTCGTGCGCGCGAGCAGCGGGACATTGGGCCCTACCTTGACGAGCACGCTCGCCAGGGACCGGTCGTCGCCGGCCTCGCCCTCGATGCGGAGAATGTCCGTAGCGATCGCCGCACCGCTTTGAGGCGCCGTGATGCGAATCGTGGGCAAGGCATCGCTTGGGCCGGCCCCCGGATTACTTGCGCCGCCATCGGGCTCGACCGGCGTTACACCCGGCTTTTTATCGAATGATGGGTCGTCGAGATTGAGCGCGGCGCAGCTCGCAGCGGCAATGGCAAGGCAACACACTAGAAACCAGTCAGCAAAGCGGCGCACGGCAAACTCCTCCGTTTACGCAGACACGTCAGAATCGGATAGCGACAGCGGACCTGCACTCTAGCCAAGTCGCAGACTAACTTGCATGTAGAGTGCAGCGATTACCGGTCGGTAGGAAGCTGAATGGTGCGTCAAGTACAACCGTGCGTGTTCCGCATCACGGATTGGGGCCGACTTAAGACCCGACCCCTGGCCTGGCATGGAGTTCCCGGCGAGCCATCACACGCCTCTACTGAATCGAGCACCTCGGATCTAACCTCTTTCTGGAGTTCCCCGAGGAAGGCTGCTCGGGTCAACCACGCTCCCCTGAGCATCAACTCTCAATACCTGCTGCAGTCCATCGACGCCCTCGCGAGTGTGCTGTCACTTCCTTACGCTGTTCGGCATCTGCGAAGCCGCGCAATCCGGGCAAATGCCATGGGTGAACTCGGCAGCGGTTTTCTCGGCTACATATTGTTCCACGGCAGTCCATCGGTCACCGTGTTCCGCATCTCGGATGCGCTTGCACCAGGCGCAAATCGGGAGCAAGCCCTGCAACGTACGGACTTCCGCAAGCGCGCGCTGCAATTTGGTCACGAGCTCGGCGTTGGCTCGACTTGCGGAGCGCAGCGCAGCGAGCGCCAGCGCGAGAGTCACGTACACAAACAGACGAGCGACCCCATTCCACCATGGGACTCCGGCATGGCTGAAGCTATTTGCGAGCTCGAGACGTGGGTCACTGAGCAGGTGGTCGGCCGCGATCCCGATCGCCGCTGACACAACGGCTAAGATCAAGCTCGCGCGGCGGCCGACTCTCCAAGCAACCGAGCCCACGACGAGAACGTAGAAGGACGAGATGGAGAGTTCCTGCCCGGTCCATACGTCAAGAACACCTATCGCGAGCACTGCGACCAGCGCGAAAACCGGCTTCTC
>JBBSJC010000560.1:0-5344 GCA_038257655.1 Polyangiales bacterium
CGCGATCTCCTCCCAATGTTCGTTGCAGCGCGCTCTATTTTGGAGCCCAGAATGGGGATTGAACCCACGACCTCCTCCTTACCAAGGAGGTGCTCTACCACTGAGCTATCTGGGCAATAGCTTGAAAAAGAACCTAGGAAACTTGGAGCGGGATGACGGGTTCGAACCGACGACGTTCAGCTTGGAAAGCTGACGCTCTACCAACTGAGCTAATCCCGCAAAAAACCTCATGTGAGGGGTGGAGGGTAGTGGGTTCGAACCACTGTAGGCATAAGCCGGCAGATTTACAGTCTGCTCCCTTTGACCGCTCGGGCAACCCTCCGAAAGAACACGATTTTTCAACTTTGGTCCCAGACCAGCGACCTCGTGCGGAGCTGGCGACGGGACTTGAACCCACAACCACCTGTTTACAAAACAGGTGCTCTACCATTGAGCTACGCCAGCCAAGAGCTGCGTCGCTCCCGCCTGCGTCCCGTTTGGCTGCGGTGTGAGACCTGGCCCGCTGGCCCAGGGCGCAACACCGCGCATCCGCCCAGATACGCGAGGGCGCCTTTATTAGGCGACGACATCAGGAGTGTCAAGGCGCTGTGGCGCTTGAGCGTGCTGGAACTGGGGGGGATGCCGGCGCAGATGCGGGTAAAGCGCCGTCACCGAGCCGCTGGTCGAGCATCAGGGCGCGCGTCCGTTCGAGATCGGCGCGCGTCTTGTCGGCCCAATCGGTTCGGACGCCGGTGCGCTCGACCATCATCAACGTGAGCTCCCAGTAGCGAATCGCGTGGCGCAAGAGCGGTTTGATCAACTTTGCGAGCTCTTGCGGGTAGACCGCCTTGGCGCCTGGCGAGAGCGAGGCTGGGACAGGGGCGGCCATGATGTCGTGCCAGAGTGTGTCATACATCGCGCCTATGCGATGGCCGGCGGCGGACGCCCAGTGCGCATCGGTGTAGCGGATCGTGTCGAAGTATTCGCGCTGGGCGTCGAGCAGGATTTGGGCGCGCTTGACCAGCACCGCGCGCTGCTCGTCTTGATTCGTGTCCGGAAAAGCCAGGTTTTCGCCAGACAACCGTGTGGTTTCGGCGTGAACGAAGCTGGCGGCGCTCACGAAGTACGCATCAGGAAACTGCTCGGCGGGATGCGTGCGATAGAAGCTGAGCGCTTGGCTCGCTTGATGGCGCGCCTTATCGATAGTGCCCTTCCCTAACAGCGCCTGCGCGCGTGTCGCCATCGCTTCGAGGCGTTCGGCGGAATCGAGATCTTGGCGCGCGAGCAGCGCGTCGGCACTGGTCAACGCCGCTTCCCAGCGTTCGAGCTTGATGTTGATATGGCCCGCTTGGAACGTGGCGTGCTTGACGTCAGGGGACGCCGGGAGCCCCGAGATCAAACGATCAAAACGTACGAGCGCTTCGTCATGTCGCGCGTCGTGAGCGAGACAAAGGCCCGCGTTGTACAGCGCGGCCGACACGTAGCGGTTGGACGGAAACTCCGCGACCAAGCGATCATAGAGCGTGACGGCTTCGCTGCAGCGACCCGCGTCGAGCTCCGTATTGGCGCGGCGGAACAAGTCCTCGGCGTCATAGCTGTCGAACGTATAGCTACCTGACGCATCGTGTTTGGCGACGATGCGTAAGGTGTCCATCTCGACGACCTTGGCGGGCGTGGTCGGTTGAGCTGCGCGCGACGCGCACGCGCTCGTAAGCACGACGGCAAGCCAACCTATAACGGCGTGATTAAAAGCGATCTTCATCCTGGAATGACGCCGCATAGGACGGAAGGTTCTCGCGAGGCACAGCGTAACGGGATGTTACAGTGTGACAGCGCCGGGGGCGACGTCGGCTGCATGTTACGCCGTGGTGTTACGCATGGCCGCAGCCGCTCGAAGCGCGCGATTTACTCGTAATCGCGACAGATTTCGCGACTGACGCGACCTGGCATGCCGAGTGCATTTGGGGATGTTCGTGCTCGCCTCGCGGCGATGCGCTTCGACCCCGAGAGGCTCTTTTCATGATCACCCCCGCTCAAACCCTGCCCTGCGATTGGTCCGAGGTTGAACTGCTCGAGCGTATGATGGTGCGTGAGGGACGTGCCTGGCGCGAGTTCCACTTGCGCTACGACCGTCTGATCTACCGCTCGATCCACAAAATCACCCAGCGCTTTGCCGCCGTCTTGAGCAGCGCCGACGTCGATGAGATCTACGCGATGCTGCTCGTGAGCCTGAATAGCCGCGATATGCACAAGTTGCGCACGTTCGAGCCCGAGCGAGGCCATCGGTTGAGCACGTGGATAGGTCTGTTGGCGACCAACACGGCTTGGGATTATCTGCGCAGCGTCGCGCGCCAACCGGTGCGTGGATCGGCGGTCGAAGCCGAGTCGATGGTGTGCGTGGATCCGGATCCGTTTCACACGCTGGCCGCCAAGCAAGAATGGTCGCGGGTCAGCCAGACGCTCAGCAGCTTCTCGGACAAGGACCGCACCTTCGTGGATCTGTTCTTCATGCAAGGTCACAGCCCGGAACAGATCGCCGAAGAGATGCAGATCTCGGTCAAGACGGTATACAGCAAGAAGCACAAGATTCGCTGTCGCCTTGAGCACGCGCTGGGTCGTACGCCCATGGCAGCTGCCTGACTTTGCCCGGGAGACGCGGCCGGCGGAACGCATGCACCGACGGTTTCTTGTCCTGTCGCTCACAAGAACCTACATTGCCCACATGAGCATTTCGTCCGAGCGCCGAAGGGCCCCACGGGTTCCCGTTTCCGTCTCTCTCGCGCAGCGCGTAGAGGGACAGACTCATCGCTGCGTTGCGATTAATCTGAGCAACACCGGGCTGTACATGGAGCGGCCGATCGAGTCGTTCGTTCGCCATAGCGCGGACGTTCAGCTTGAGATTCCGATTCCGGATGGCCACGGCGAGCCCGTGCTAGCAAACGCTGAGATCATCTACGATTGCTTTGACGCGCTGTCTCACGGCACGGCCGTTCGTTTCAAGAGCTTGAGCGCACGGGACCAAGCGCGGTTGGCCAACTGGCTTGAAACCAATGCAGACGTAGATGCCGGCGGTGCAGCGGGCGCACTCGGGTCAGCCGCCGCCTGAGTGCGGACTAGCCGCAGCCTGCGTTTCGTGCGAGTGGTACCCACCAAGCCTGGACGTTTCCGGGCGGGTAGCCATGGTGTTGAGCTCCACGTACTTCCCACGCCCGTTTGCGATGTTGGGCCTTGTTGGCGCGCTTGCGTGGGCGGGCTGCGCACGGCCGCAGGCGGCGGCGTCACGCGCGCTACCGGCCAGGAACGCGGTCGAGCAGCTGCACGGGGGCGCAACTCTCGCCCTGCCTCGGCCCACGCCCGAGGTCGCCTGGCTGTCGTTTTGGCTGGCTGTCGGCTCGCGGCATGGGGATCCGCCGCAGCTTGCGACGGCCGCCGCTTGGTTGATTGCGGAGCGCGCCGCGGCCCACGCGCGCGTCGAGCCAGAGGCCACCGAGATAAGCCTCCAGTGCGATGTGGCCGGCGCGGGACTCACGGAGTGTGTCGAGCGACTGGGGCGAGCGTTGACACGGCGCGATGTGAGCGCGAGCGAGGCGCAGAGCTTGCGCGAACGCTTGCGCCGTACCCGTTTGCGCGCGGCGAGCGACCCAGGGCGAAAAGCCGACGAGCGAGCGCTACGTGCCTTGCTCGGGGCAGGCGCCGACTCCTTCTTCCCGCTGGGAAAGGCCGCTGCGGACTCGCATGTGACGGCAAGCGCTCTGCAAGGCTTTATCGCGCAGCACCTGCGCGTGGAGCGGTCACTGCTGATTGCCGCCGGCGATGTGGAAGACGGGGCCCTCGATGCCGCCTTTACTCGCTTCCGTCCGCGCGGAAAAGCGGCCGTCGTAGGACGCGCTGCGGCACCGACTCTGCGCTCGCGCGTGAGCGTCGAAGAAGACGACCGAAGCAGCCTGAGCTTTGCGCTAGCTGTCCCAGACGCCACGCAGGCGGCCGCGATTGGCCGACGCTTTGCTGCACTTTATGTCGGTGCGAGCGTTCGCGTCGCGCCGCTTTCAGGTTTTGCGTTGCTGCATGTGCGCGTGCCTGCAGGGCCTCAGCCGCTCGTGCGAGTGCAGCGCGCGGTGTTCGATCTACGACGACTCGCGCTCGAGCCGACGCATGGCGCGGCGCCTCCTCGCGATGACTCGTTGCATGCGTTGACGCGGGAGCTGGGTGAAGTGTGGGTGGCGCGCGGGACGGAACCCAGGGCGTTGACTTTTCCCTGGCCGATGGGCATCGCTGTCACGCTGCGGACTGTCACGATGCCGAACGAAGACGCCGGCCCTCGCCGCGCGCGTCTCGAAGAAGCAGTCGCCGCTGCCGTGGCGCGAGGGGAGGCGAACGCCCTCGGGCCCATCGATGGAAGCGCCGATGCAACGCGCGCAGACCTTACGATTCCGAATGGGGTGCGCATCTTAGTGGAGCGGCGTGCGGGGGAGCGCTGGGCCGGTGCGGTGCTGCGTGTCGATCAAGGGAGTCGCGACGATCCAGATAGGCAGCATGGCCGCGCTGCCCTGCTTGCAACATGGCTCAGCGATGGCTGTGGGTTTGCGCAGTCACGCGTGCTCGACGCCCATTTGAACGCGATCGACGCGCGCCTCTCACCGCTCGTCAGCGCCGATGCCAGCGGTATCAGCGTCGTCGCGCCGCAACGGCACTGGCAGGCCGCGCTTGATACGTTGCTGCGCTGCGCTGTGAGGCCCTCGGCTTATGCCCGTTCAATTGAAGATGCGCGCCTGCGTCTGTTATCGGCGCTAACGCGGAGTCGTGGGCCGCTGTACGAGGCGTTTGCAGCGCGTGCGCTGGCCACCGATACGCCGGGGTTTGTGGCTAGCTGGGGCACGCCGTTAGGCGTTAGTGCTGTGTCTGCGGCAGAGCTGCGTCGCCTACACCGCGAGCTCATGCAGGGGTCAAGGCTTACTGTTTCGATTGTGGTGGATGCGGACCCTAGCGAAGTCGCGCGCTTTGTTTCGCGGCGGCTGGCGCAGCTCGAAACGGGGCAACCAGCTCCGGTACCTGCAGCTGCTGGTGCCAGCGCGACGTTGCTTGGTGAACAGCTCGATGTACCGGCCTTGCGCCTGATCGTAGCCCTGCGCTCCGATGGTGACGCACGCGCCTATGTTGCGCCGAGGATCGTGGCCGACGCGCTCAGTAAGTTGCTGTCGCAACGCATCGGCAAAGCCGTGTGGCAAGCAGGAAACGGCAACGCAGCGCTCAGCTCTGCTGCAGTTGCGCTCGCGCTCACGGAGGCGGATTTGCCCACCAGCGAAACCGTAGTAGCTGGGGCACTTAGCGAGCTCAGCCAGCGTGACGAGGCCACGTGGCGCTCGGC
>JBBSJC010000561.1:0-5343 GCA_038257655.1 Polyangiales bacterium
AGGTCGGATCGGCGTCGAGGCGCCCCGCCTGCAAGGCGCGAAACCGCCGGAATACTGCCTGTATTTCAAGGTTTCGCAACGCCGCAGGCGGGGATGCGTCGGCGTCGAGGCGATCTGATTGTTTTGCGGCGGTCGCTAAGGAACTCAAAAACAAAACGGAGCTGGGCATGGCCTCAACTCCGCTTCATCTCGTATCTGATTGGTCGGGGTGGACGGATTCGAACCGCCGACATCTAGCTCCCAAAGCTAGCGCACTACCAGGCTGTGCTACACCCCGAAAGAGGCCCGACTGTAGCGCGCCGGCGCGCGTCTCACAACTCACTCCTACGATTTGCCCTACGATTTGCAGGCGATGTGGGCGCGACGTGCGGCCAATCAACGTCCGAGCAGCGCGTCGAGGTAGACGCCGGCCTCGCGCAGCATACGTTCCTGCTCTGCGACCAGTTGCTTGATGCCTGCTAGACCGAGGTCGACCAGTTGATCGAGCTCCGCCCTGCGCATGGGAGCGCCTTCTGCTGTGCCTTGCACCTCGATGATTTCGCCCTGGCCGTTGGCCACCACGTTCAGGTCGACCTGGGCGCGGCTGTCTTCGATATAAGGCAGATCGAGCAAGGCTTGACCGTCTACCAAGCCGACGCTTATCGCAGCGACCGGCGAGCGTAGGACACCATGGGGGATCTTACCTTGTTTGAGTAGACGATCGAGCGCGAGCGCGACCGCGACAAAGCCGCCCGTGATGCTCGCGGTGCGCGTGCCGCCATCGGCGTCGAGCACGTCGCAGTCGATTGCTAGCGTGCGTTCGCCGAGCTTTTCAAAGTGCACAGCGGCACGCAGGGAGCGACCGATCAGGCGTTGGATCTCCTGACTGCGGCCGTCTATTTTGTCGCCCCCGGTCCGCTTCTGCCTGCGGTCGGGGTTGGCCCGCGGATGCATGGCATATTCGGCCGTAATCCAGCCTGTGCCTTTACCTTCTAGAAACGGAGGTACGCGGTTTTCGGCCGAACAGGCGATCAACACACTGGTGTTACCGCTGCGGTAGAGCACCGAGCCTTCGGGATTGCGCTGCGCGCCTTTCTCGATGGCGATCGGTCGAAGCTGGGTGGGAGTACGTCCGTCGGGGCGAGTGGGCATGGGCAGGCGGTTTAATGCATGCCCCCGCTTGTGCCAGTCGCGGGGAACAAGTCGTTTGGAGGCAAAGCCGCCGCTCGGCGCTGCTCAAGCTTCGTTGCTCAAGCTTCGTTGCTCAAGCTGCGCTGCGCGGTAGCCAAATCTGAAAGCGGGTGCCGCCCCCTTCGGCTGCGGTGCATAGAATCCGACCACGATGGGCAGCGACGATCTGTTGAGTCAACGGTAAGCCCAGGCCGGTGCCATGTTCCTTGGTTGTGTAAAAGAGGTCGAAGATCTTCTCGCGTTCCGCTTCCGGGATGCCGCTGCCCTGATCGCTCACGGACAGCTCGACGCCTTGCTCTTGGTCGCGGAGCACGATTTTGAGCACGCCGCCGCCAGGCATGGCCTCGCGCGCGTTGCGAAACAGATTGAGCAATGCTTGCCGCAGCTGACTCTCATCCATGGGCACGGGCTCCACGTCGGCAAGCTCCGCTGCGAGAGTGATGTCTGCGACGCTCATCTCGCGCTTCACAAAGCTCATCACCTCGCGGACCAGCGTGGCCAGATCTCCCGGTTCGAGCTTGGGATCGGGCAAGCGTGCCAAGCGCAGGTACTGCTCGGTGATGTCGGTCAGTCGATCTACTTCGGATAGAATCGAGGCGACGATCTTGTGCGCCTCCGGGCCCGCTTGTGCGAGATCTTCCTCGAGCATTTCCATGTTCAAACGCACGCTATTCAGTGGGTTTCGAACTTCATGGGTGACGTGAGCCGCGAGGCGACCCACCGCGGCCAAGCGTTCGGTTTGGCGCAGACGCGCATCGCGCGCATTGAGGGCGTCGACCATGCGCTCGAACTCGGCGGCGACGCGTCCGATTTCGTCCGGCGCGTGCCGCGCGAGACGTGTGGCGAGATCCCCCCGTGCGACGGCTGCTACGCGCTCGGCCAGCTGCGTCAAAGGCGCGAGCATGCGCGTGGACCAGAATGTAATCGCGATGCTCACGGCCAGTGCGACAAGACCGAGTCCGACGAGCAGACCGAAGGCCTTGCGCTCATCGTCGCGCGCCCTGCGGCTGGTAGAGGCGATTCGTTCGCGTATCAGCGACCAGGCGCGCGCCAAGTGGGTTTGAGCTTGGCGCTCTCGCATGCGTATGTTGGAGACGGCGGCACGCGCGCTTGCGACATCGCGTGCAGTCAGTCCGCCAGACAAGCTTTCGAAATCATCCTCGGATAGCTCATATTCGAGCAGCACGGCTTCGAGCTCTGCGCGCAACGTAACTAGCGCGTCTCGGTCGCGCTCGTGGGTCACCAGGCGCTGCGCGCGCAATGCCCCGTCGATGGCTCGCCGCAGGGCGATCGGCCGGATCCTGCGTGCGATTTCCAGCCAGCCTTCCGCTGCCGCGGACTCGCCGCCCTCGAAGCTGCGCTCTACCATCGTGGCAAACGCGCCCTGGGTGGCGCGCGCTTCGCTGATGCTCAGGGATAGCGGCAGGTATCCCTCGTGCAATAAGCGTAAGGTATGAGCCGTGCGATCGTGCTGGATCAAGCTCAGCGTCGACACGGCTGCAAACGAGAGCAGCACGCCCAGAAAGCCGACAAAGATCCGGCCCACGATGCTGCGCGTGGGGGCTTTGGGCGTACCTGTCATGTCGTGAGAGCCATCAAATCTGCCGAAGTCCGGAGCCTACGCTACCGCGAAATCAGCGTTTCTGCCTGCTTCTGTACGCTCGGGTCGAGGGCTACCCCGCGCTTGATCGCGGACCTGGCAGCGGCTCCCTTGCCGAGCGCGAGCAGCACGCGGGCTTTGGTAAGCTCCGCCTGAGCCTGCTCCGGCTTTTCGCGGCTGAGTTTCACGGCCCATTCTGCTTCGGGGAGCGCTTCTTTGGCCCGTCCTCCTCGGACCCAGGCCTCGGCCAATGCGCGGTGCAGCGCAGCGCTTTCGGGATCGAGATAGAGACCACTTTCAGCACGCGCAGCCAGCGTCTCGAACGCGCCGCGCTGCTCGAGTAGCGGCAAAAGACGGGCAAGTGGCGCTCTTGCGTGTTGGTCGCCGCGTACGAAATGGTCTAGTGCGGCCACGAGCTTGGCCTCATCGCCTACTAAGTCAGCAAGCTTGACCATCATCTCATGGGCCTCGGGACGTTCGTCGTCAATGGCGACGGCGGCCTCGAGTTGCGCTAGCGCTTGGGGCAGCGCCTTTTGCTTTTCGAAGCAGCGCGCCAGCAGCATACGGATCTGATAGCCATCGTAGCCACTGGCCACAAGCGTCTGTAGATGCTGGATCGCGGGGGCTACGTCGCCTGCGATCAACGCCAGGTGCACGAGCGCAAAACGGGCGTGCGGATCCTGAGGAGCTTGGCGCAGTACGGCTTGCGCGGTGTTCGCCGCGTCCTTGTGACCTGCGCGGGCCAGCGCGAGCGAATACGCGGCTTTGTCTGCTACCGTGGCGGAAGGGGCCTGGGCCCGAGTCTTACGCTCTTGCACGTCCTCGTACTGGCCCATGTCTACCCGAAAGTCCTTGGCGTACTTGCGTGACAAGCGGGCGTGCAACGACGCTCGAAAGTCTTTATCCAAGGTCGCCGGATCGAGCCCTAACACGGTGTTCAGCACCTCGTCGCTGCGGGCGCCTCCGCCCCAGGCGGCGAGCATGCGCGGCATCACGCTAAAGCCAAAACGCTGGATGATGTAGCCCACGATCTGAGAGCTTGCGTAATACGCAACCATCAGCTGCTCTGGTGTCTGCGCGTGGGTGAAAGCGCGATTGAAGTCGCCAAGTGCTGGCAAGGTCTTCGCTTGCAGTGCGTCCCAGAGGGCGCGGTCATCCTCGCGCTTCCATTCTGGGCGCGCCACGATCGTCTCGTATTCGGCCAAACCTTCGGTGAACCAGCGCGGCACGTGGCTTTTCGACAGCTGTACGTGAAAGACGTGGGAGAGCTCGTGCCACAGGATCTGACCCCAGTTGAACTCACCGCCGCGCGGTGACAGGGCCGTCAACACCTTACCGAAACACACGCCTTGCACGCCCAGGTGTGGCAAGCCCGAGGTCCTGACGGAAAAGTGCTCGGGATTGGCGTAGAGCTCGATCGAGAGCGGGCCTTGAGGTGTGAAGTCGTAGCGCTTCTGCATGTCCAGGTAAGCGCGTTTCAACAGGGGCAGCGCATAGCTCGATAGTAAGGCGCGTTCGTCGCGATGGGTGCGCAAGCGAAAGGGCGTAGCCTCGATGCTCTCGTACTCTTTGGCAATGACGTCTTCGTATAGATTGAGAGTATTGAAGACGTGAACGTTATAGCGGTCTTTGGCCCAGGCGCGCTCTAACGATGCGAGCCCTTCCGTCTCGTTGCCGGTGCGCAATAGGTTCAAACCACGCGTGGCATGTGCATAAGCATCGTCGGGATTGAGCCGCAGCGCGGCATCCGCAAGCTTGACGAGCTCGTCGTAGCGATGCTCCCACTCGGCATAGGTGGCGACAATCGAATACAGCCGAGAAAAGCGTGGGTTCTCCGTCAAGACAGCTTTGACGGCGCGCTGAAACCCCGGAGTATCGTCGGCGAGAAAGCGCACCGCGGCGCGAACACTCAGGGCCTCCAGGTCACGCGGGTTGATCGAAAGGGCGAGATCGAGTTGCTTGTCTGCGAGGGCGAGCTCCATGTCACGGAGCGCGAGGCCTGCGCGCGTGACGTGCGCTGCCACGAGGTTGGGGTTTTCCGAAAGCGCGTCTTTGATCAAGCCGTCGACGAGGAGAAAGTCTGCGCCTTGCTCCAGACGAATGCGCGCCATGCGTTCGAGCGCGCGCGGCTCCTTTGGACGCAGCGCAAGCACGCGCGATAAGCTGCGCTCGGCATTGGCGTTATCGTACTTGTCCAAAAATAGCTCCGCCCACGCAAGCTCGATCTCCACGTCCTCTGGGCTCGCGCGCACGGCCGACGCATAGGTCTCGTTGGCGTCGCGGTACGCTCCGAGCGCGCGGGCAGCGGCGGCGACTGCGGCCAAGCCCTCGCCATCGTCGCTGCGCACTTCGTCTGCATTGAAGGCAGCGATCAGCGTATCGAAGGCACGCTCGGCTTCCGCGTGTTCGCCACGCAAGGCGTGGCTTGTGCCGAGCAACGAAAGCGCGCGATATTGACCTGGCTTCTGCGTGGCACGCTTCAAGAGCGCGACGGCGCGGTCGATCTTTCCTTGTTTCAGGTGAGCGGTCGCCGCTAACACCCATGCCTTACTCGCGTCCGAATTTTTGTGAGC
>JBBSJC010000562.1:0-5343 GCA_038257655.1 Polyangiales bacterium
CGACACGCCTAAGGGCGACACCCATCACTCGCGAATCGACGCCACGCTCAATGCGGGGCGCTACGAGCTGGTGGTCGATGGTGTGAGTGGCGAAGCCGGTTTGTTCGAGTTGTTTGTGCAGCTCGATCCGCTGCCGTCTGTATCCGAGGTGTGCGCTGCTGCCGAGGTGCTCCAAGAAGGGCAGACGTTTCGCGGAAGCACGACACGCGCGCCCAATCAGTTCATGGCGACCTGTGCGGGCGGGGCACGGGGGCCGGATCACGTTCACGCCTTCGAGCTCGCTCGCCCGTCGCGCGTGCGGCTACGGCAGCAGAGTGAGCATGACGGCGCGTTGTACGTGAGGTCGAGTTGCGAAGACCCATCGACCGAAGCTGGTTGTAATGATGACTTCCGCGACGCCACGCGCGCCTTGCTTGCGTTGAAGCTCGGGGCAGGCCGGCACTACGTAGTAAGCGATGCATACGGTCGTGAGCAATCGGGCAACTACGCCCTGAGCTTCGAGCGCATCGATGAGCCCGCCGCTATCAGCGTCGACGCATTGTGTAGCGAAGCGCAGGGGCTGGCGGTCAACCCCGGCTCCTTCGAGCTCGACACGTTTACCGCGCCGTCGGCGCTCGAGGGGTCATGCGGCGGCGAAGGTGCGCCCGAAATCGCGTTCGTGGTGACGGTGTCGGAGCGTTCCGAGCTGCGCGCCGAGCTCGTAGATGCCGAGCTCAATGCGACACTCTATGTGCGCGAGCGTTGCGCCGAAGCGGCAAGCGAGCTCATCTGCTTTCGTGCACCGCGCATCGATCGCACGCCCGATGCGCCGCCACCCTCCTCGTCGGCACTGCTGATCACGCTCGAGCCCGGGCAATACACACTCGTTGTCGACGGAGCGGAGCCCGAAGACATGGGCGCTGCACGGCTGCTGCTGTCCCTGACACCTGCGCGCGGCTTGCTGCTGTAGCGCTACAGGTCTTCGATGGCGCTCAACGCTTCGGCGCGAATCCGCGCGATCTGATCCCTCGTCAACGCATCTTCTGAGGGCTCTTCGTGGGTCTCGCTCTCGGCCTCCCTTTCGGCCTCTACTTCGCCCTGGCGCTCGGCCCCTGCTCGGGCCGTTGGAGGCATGGATACTGCGCTCTCACCCAATGAAGCCAAATCCCGCAGGGCGCTCGCGACCACGCGGCCCGTGGCCTGTTCGACATCCCGCTCGGATGGTGGCCACCTGCCGTAATCGGCGGCTTCCCCCGGGCCACTGCGGTCGACCCAGTAGCCACGCTTTTCGCGAACGTCCATGTGCACGAAGTAACTGTTCGGGTAGTAGCCGACGCCCGTTTCGTCGATCGAGCGCAGAAAATCGCGCAAGGCTTCGCGCGATACCCCCTCCACCCGCAGGTCGAGCGCACGTCCGTGGTGATGGCGACTTGTGTCACGCGCATCTGGCCGATGTCCGGATACGACCTCGATCGTCTTGCCAGGGAACCGCTGGGCAACTTTTTGCAGGCGAATCAGCAGGTCCGGATGCACACGCATCACCTGCTCGCTCAAATACTCAGATCGCCTGCGCCTGGCGATCGGACCGCGATCGAGCGGCCGCCTTCGGTAAGCACGGATCTCGGGCATCAGCGGCCGTTCTGCAGCACGGGCACGCGCGAGCACACTTACCGAATCGATCGCTCCCGGATTCGGCGCACCATCGCAAAACGTGAGCGCTAGATCACGATGCTCGAGCACCTCTCCCCGGCGCCGCACCACATGCACCTGGGGCGAGAAGCAGGGCCCCGTCGCGTTGGGCGCCCGTCTGACCTTCTTTGCCGACTGGATCGCAGCCTTCGTGGCAGGGACCTTGGCTTGCTCTTCGAGTTTGATCGGCCGCTCCGGGCTCTTCTTTGCGTTTGCGGCCTTGCCCGGCACAGCCGCAGGCCCCTGAGCTTTGAGCGTGGCTGCGGGCGCGGCTTCGGGCGCACGACGCGCGATCGGCGGTTCCATGCGGGGTCTGGCAACGGCCTCTCCAAAGGGAAAGAGCACCGTGCACAGGGCGAAGGTCCATACGGTTAGTTTCGACATCTGTCCTACATATCCCTACGCAGGCCCACGCTGGAATCGCAACAAAACGGCATGCTCAGCGGCGGGGGCAGTGCGAGTGCGGGGATCGTCCGGAGGCCCCTGACCCAGGCAACCTCGCTTGTCCCTGGCCCGCCGCGTGCTACGAGTGGCGCCCCGATTCCGGGGCCGGCAGTGCGCCACGGTTGTGACCTTGGCCGCCGTCGAAATCACAACTGCCTTCGAAGCTCAAACGAGAGGTCCGGTTCCCGTCGCGCAAGCGCGGGTGATCACTCGGCGAAGGTGGGGGTTTAAACCAAAGGAGAGCCATCATGAGTGAAACAGGACAAGCCCTCGGCAGCGACGTCGCAATCGGCGACATGCCCATCGGTGTGCAGCACTTCATCAAGGCCGGTTGCCACTTCGGCCACCAGACGAAGCGCTGGAATCCCAAGATGCGCCCGTTCATCTACGGCGCACGCAATGGCATTCACATCATCGATCTCGATCAGACCGCGCAGCTGTTCAAGCGCGCCTACAACTTCATCGTCGAGGCGGTTGGCCGCGGCGGACACGTGCTGTTCGTCGGCACCAAGCGTCAGGCCCAGGACATCATCCAAGAAGAGGCCCTGCGCGCAGGTCAGTTCTTCGTGAACGATCGTTGGCTCGGCGGCACGCTCACCAACTTCCGCACGATCAAGACCGGCATCGAGCGCCTTCGCACGCTCGAGCGCATGGTTGAAGACGGCACGATGGAAGCCCTTCAGAAGAAGGAAGCGCTGATGCTCAACCGCGAGCGCGAGAAGCTCGAGAAGTTCCTGGGCGGCATCAAGGCCATGAACAACGTGCCGTCGGCCATGTTCGTCGTCGACCCCCACAACGAGCACATCGCGATCTGCGAAGCCCGTCGCTTGAACATCCCGATCGTCGCGATCACGGATACCAACTGCGATCCCGATCTCATCGACTTTGTCGTGCCTGCGAACGATGACGCGATCCGCTCGGTCAAGCTGATCACCTCGCGCATGGCCGATGCCTGCATCGAGGGCACGCAGCGTCGTCGCGAGTTCCGTGGCGAAGGCCAGAGCCAGCGTCCGAATGACGGCGCGCGCGTCGAGGTCGAATTCTCACGCGGCAATCGTCGCGGCGGTCAAGGCGGCGGCGGTCAAGGCGGCGGCGGAAATCGCCCCAACGCCGGTCCCGGTAGGAAGCCAGCCCCAGAGGCTGCTGCCGCTCCCGCCGCTCCCGCTGCTCCTGCTGCTCCTGCTGTGGAAACGGAGAGCGCTGCTCCCGCCGAAGCCAACGAAGTCGCCGGTCAAAACTAAGCTCACCGACGCCCACACTGATTTTTCCGGAGGGAACTACCCATGGCTGCAATCTCGGCCCAGATGGTCAAGTCGCTGCGTGATCGCACCGGCGCAGGAATGATGGACTGCAAGAAGGCTCTCGAAGAGTCTGACGGCGATGAAGAGAAGGCCGTCGACAACATCACGAAAAAGGGTCTTGCCAAGGCCGCTAAGCGCGCGGGCGCTATCGCGACCGAGGGCGTTATCCACTCGTACATTCACGCTGGCAGCCGTCTCGGCGTGCTCGTCGAAGTGAACTGCCAGACCGATTTCGTCGCCCGCAGCGAGGAGTTCCTCGCGTTCGTGCACGAGGTCGGCCTGCAGATCGCATCGATGTCCGCTTTGTACGTGCGTCGCGCTGACATCAGCGATGACGCCACTGCCAAGCAGAAGACGCTGTTTCTCGCCCAAATGGACGAGGAAGAAGCCACCACCGGCAAAAAGCGCCCAGCCGAGGTCAAAGAGAAGATCGTGGCGGGCAAGATCGACAAGTGGCAGGGCGAGGCTTGCCTCGATGAGCAGCCTTCGGTTTCGAACGAGGAAGGCAAGACCATCGCTCAGATCGCAGAGGCCCTGACAGCAAAGCTCGGTGAGAAGATCGCCGTGCGTCGCTTCGTGCGCTTCGAGCTCGGCGAAGGCATCGAGAAGAAAAAGGTCGACCTCGCGGCCGAAGTTGCCGAGACACTCAAGGGTGCCTGAGCGCGGCTGAGTAGCGAGACTTCGCACGGCGTCTTGGCGCAGGCGAAGACAACTTGGTACACCCCGGAGGCCGCCTGGTTTCCGGGGTTTTTTTGCAGCAAAATGAGGAAACGAATGCCGACGGATGTAGTCCAGCACAAGCGCATTTTGCTCAAGCTCTCCGGCGAGGCCCTGTGTGGCTCGATTGGCGGCTTTGGCATCGATCCTGAAACGCTTCACAATATCTGCACGGAGCTTGCGGAAGTGCACGCACTTGGCGTGCAGCTCGGGCTCGTGATCGGCGGCGGCAACATCTTTCGCGGGCTCAAGGGCAGTGCCCAGGGGATGGACCGTACGTCTGCCGACTACATGGGCATGCTCGCCACGATCATCAACGGCCTAGCCGTGCAAGATGCGCTCGAGAAGCACGGCGTCCCCACGCGCGTGATGAGCGCGATCCAGATCAATCAGGTCGCCGAGCCCTACATACGGCGACGTGCCATTCGTCACCTCGAAAAGGGACGCGCCGTCGTCTTCGCAGCGGGCACCGGTAATCCGTACTTCTCCACCGATACCGCAGCGGCCCTGCGCGCCATGGAGATCCAGGCCGATGTGCTGTGTAAGGCCACGAAAGTCGAAGGGGTTTACACCAAGGACCCGTACAAGTATGAGGATGCGACGATGTTCAGGCGCCTCAGCTACGATCGCTTCCTGCAAGAGCGCATGGGAGTGATGGATTCGACGGCGGTGACCTTATGTCGCGACAACAAGCTACCGATTCGCGTTTTTGCACTCGCCGAGCGCGGCAACATCCAGCGCGTCGTGCAGGGTGAGGACATCGGCACCCTGGTGGCCGAGCAGGGCGAATAGCTAGAAGTTCTGTGGTAGGAAACCCAAGATTGCTGGAGGCGATTCAATGATCGACGACATCCTGGGCCAGCTCAAGGCTGACATCTCAAAGTCCCAAGACGCGCTGCGCACAGCGCTTTCCAAGATCCGCACGGGGCGCGCCAATCCAGACATCCTCGACGGGGTTCGCATCGACTACTGGGGCACGATCACGCCCCTGTCGCAGGTGGCCACCGTCAGCGTGCCGGAAGCGCGCATGTTGATGGTGAAGGTCTGGGATCGGCAGAACATCAAAGCGGTTGAAAAGGGCATCATGGAGGCCGATCTGGGCCTCAATCCGATGAACGATGGCGAGTTCATCCGCATCCCTCTGCCCGCGCTCACGGAAGAGCGCCGTCGTGATCTGACCAAGACTGCACGCAAGGCCGGGGAAGAGTGCAAA
>JBBSJC010000563.1:0-5339 GCA_038257655.1 Polyangiales bacterium
ACCGAGCCCGTCCGTTGCGACGCACACGCCATCTGCTTGCCCCCGGTGAAGACCGCGCTTGAAGCCTGTCGTGCCGCGATTGAGACCATGAACAGCGAGGGCGCCTTCTACTATCGCGTTCCGGACTGCTCGCTTGCCCATCGTGAAGTGCGGGCCAAAAGCGGCGCGATTCGTCGCGCCACGCTGCTCACGCTGGGCGAGATCGAAGGGGGCACTTCTTACCTCGTCGCGTTCGCAGGCGAGCGTGGCTACGACCGTGTGGTCGAGCTGAGGCACCTGCTCGTAGGGATGAACGAGGGCGTGGACCTGCGCTTTACTAAGGTAGCACTCGAAGACTTGGTCCCGGGCGGCGCGCTGGAGCTCCGCGTCGAAGCGAAGCAAAGCGGCGATAATCATGACTGCGGGAGTGAATGGTCAACGACCTTCCACAAGACTGACTTGCAGGTCTGCGGCCTAGATGACCAGGGCAAAGCTTACTGTCTACCCGCGATTCCGCGTTCGTACCGATGGTTGGAAACGACCGTGGATGTCGTTTCAGGTGCTGAAACGCGCAAGGTGCGCGGAGGCTACGCGTTGGACGTCAAAATCGACCAAGGAGAGCTCGTGGTGACACGCAAAGCGGGGGACGTCCCTGATGAGCTGCAACGCTTGATCGGACGTCATAAGCTGCGAGATCAAAGCTGGCACCCACAGGCGCCTTGATTAAGTCGATCTGTAGGCCCCAGTTTGTAATGTCGCCTTTCTCTCAGTTAGAGATCTCGCGTCCGGGCTACGGACCACGGCATGAGGACGGCGACGGTGACCATGAGTTCGAAAGAGCTGGAACGACTGCACTGGATAAGCGCTCGCTGAGCGACGGGCGAGCAGCGCGAGGTGGCGGCGCAGCTGAGCCTGAGCGTGCGGCAGGTGCGGCGGACGCGCGACGCTTACGTGGAGGGCGGCAGCGCAGGTCTTGTGTCCGCGCGCCGCGGCCGGGTTTGCGACACATAGAAATGTCGGGTTCGGCTAAGTGCTGGTCCCGACATGACTTTGGGACTGGTCACGAACACGATCTTGGCGACGTGCCACGATCATGAGCGGCATGGGGGCACTCGGATTCTGCTCACGAGTGCGCAACGAAAAAACGCACCCCGGGGGGTGCGTTGACGGAGGCCTCTCCTTCGTAGCTGATCAGCCTCAGGCTGTGGCGGGCTGGGGCTTGCCGGCTTTGCCGGCCTCGTCGACCGTCGGCTCGTCGCTGCCCTTGATCCGCATGCCATAGAAGCTGCGGTGCACGAACACGGCTGAGACGATGAAGAAGCCACCGGCGAGCACGAGATTCATGGTCGAGTCGAGCTTGAGCGCAACCTCGACTGCCAGCAGACCGAACAAGGTCGTGAACTTGATGATCGGGTTCATGGCGACCGATGACGTGTCCTTGAATGGATCGCCGACCGTGTCACCGACCACGCAGGCATCATGCAGAGGCGTGCCCTTGGCCTTGAGGTGGGTCTCGACGACCTTCTTCGCGTTGTCCCAGGCACCGCCCGCGTTGGCGAGGTAGAGCGCCTGGAACAGACCGAACAAGGCGATCGAGGTCAGATATCCGATGAACAGGTAGGGGTCGAGGCAGGCGAAGGCCAGCGTCGCAAAGAAGACGCACATGAAAATGTTGAACATGCCCTTTTGTGCATAGAGCGTGCAGATCTCGACGACCTTCTTCGAGTCTTCCATCGAGGCCTTCTCGACGCCTTCGAGCTTGATGTTGGCCTTGATGAACTCCACCGCGCGGTAGGCACCCGTCGACACGGCCTGGGTGGCCGCGCCGGTGAACCAATAGATCATGGCGCCGCCGATGATCAGACCGAACAGGAAGGGAGGATGAAGGATCGACAGCTTCTCGAGGTTCTGCGTCAGGCCGTGGGTGAGCACGACGACGATCGAAAACATCATCGTGGTCGCGCCGACGACGGCGGTACCGATCAGCACGGGCTTGGCCGTTGCCTTGAAGGTGTTGCCGGCGCCGTCGTTCTCTTCAAGCAACTGCTTGGCTGTTTCGAAGTTGAGCTCGAAGCCGTACTTCTTCTTGATCTCGTCCTTAATGCCCGAGACGTTTTCAATCAGCGAGAGCTCGTACACGCTCTGAGCGTTATCGGTGACCGGGCCGTAGCTGTCGACCGCGATCGTGACAGGTCCCATGCCGAGGAAGCCGAAGGCCACGAGGCCGAACGCGAACACGGCGGGGGCGATCATCAGTCCCTCGAGGCCCTGCATGCTGACGAGGTAGGAGATGGCCATCAGCGCGGTCATGGTAAGACCGAGCCAATAGGCGCTGAAGTTACCGGCCGTCAGACCGGCGAGCACGTTGAGAGACGCGCCGCCTTCCTTCGAGGCCTGCACGACTTCGTCGACGTGTGCGCTCTCGGTCGAAGTAAAGACTTTGACGAACTCGGGGATGATGGCGCCAGCGAGCGTGCCGCAACTGATGATGATCGAAAGCTTCCACCAAAGGCTGCCATCGCCGAGGTCAGGAATGAGCACCTTCGACACGGCGAACGTGATCACGACCGAGATGATCGAGGTCACCCAGACGAGCGAGGTGAGCGGGATCTCGAAGTTGAAGCGCTTGGACTCGCCATACTTGCCCTTCATCACCATCTCGTTGAGCACGTAGGAGATGCCGCTGGCGATCACCATCATGATGCGCATGGCGAAGATCCACACGAGCAGCTGAACCTGCACGGTGGTATCGGTCACGGCGAGCAAGATGAAGGCGATCAGCGCGACGCCGGTGACACCGTAGGTCTCAAAACCATCTGCGGTGGGGCCGACCGAGTCGCCCGCGTTGTCGCCGACGCAATCTGCGATCACCCCGGGATTGCGCGCGTCGTCTTCTTTGATCTTGAAGACGATCTTCATCAGATCGGAACCGATGTCCGCGATCTTCGTGAAGATGCCGCCTGCGATACGCAGGGCTGCGGCGCCGAGCGACTCACCGATTGCAAAGCCGATGAAGCAGGACCCTGCGAGGTCGCCGGGGATAACGAGCAGAATCAGGAGCATCAAGAACAGCTCGACGCTGATCAAGAGCATGCCGATCGACATGCCGGCCTTGATTGGAATCGCGTACACAGGGTAAGCCTTGCCTTCAAGGCTTGCGAAAGCGGTTCGGGCGTTGGCGAAGGTGTTGACGCGAATGCCGAACCAGGCGACCGCGGCGCTGCCTGCCATACCGAGCAAGCTCATCGCGACGATCAACGCGACGCGGCCGGGCGGGAAGTCCAACAAAACGCCGAAGTACACGACGACGACGACGGCGATCAGCGACCAAAGGCGCATCAAGAACTTGAGCTGCGTGACGAGGTACGTCTTGCAGGTCTCGTAAATCAGGTGCGCGACATCGCCCATGCTTTCATGCACGGGCAGGGCCTTGAGCTGGCCGTAGATCACCCCGGAGAAGAGCAGACCAGCCACGCACACGCCGACGCCAGCCCAAAGCAATGTGGTGCCCGGCACGCCGAGGAACATCACGGAGCTGAGATCCGGTAAGACCAGCGAAGCCTCGCCGCCGCCGTGATGGACGATCGCGTCTTCTTGGGCGCGGGCGATGCTCGCAAATGAGAGAACCGGTAAAAGGGGTAGCAACCTTAGTATTGCGCTACGCAGCTGACCGAACATGGACACACTCCTATGCGCCGCGGCGGCGCGTTGGCTTCGATAGCCTCGTTGCTTTGGCTCGAGCCGCTAGGCATTGGAGCGCTGTCCAGCCACGCCTCAGTGCGACGTGGATAGAGGCAACACCCCAGTTGGCCGGGCCGATGCGTAACAGAACCGTAGGGATTTGTCGAGAGAGGTCGCGTGAGGCAGGTGCCCCACGCACTGATTGCATGAGCAGACGCCCCCTTGCTTGCAGCTAACTACCCCTAGCCGGAAACGAACATGGTAGATGGCCAGTCCATGAATGAGGCTGGTGACCTCCTCGAAGGCGAGACCGGACCCGGGCGCTGGGTGATCCGCGCCGGCGCGGTGCTGAGCCCGCTTGCCTTTGTGATCCTGTGGTTTGCGCCTTTGCCGCTCGAGATTGGAGCCCATCGCTTGGCGGCGATCGCAGGTGCGGTGCTGATCGCATGGGTGACCGAAGTCATACCCCTAGCCGTGACAGCTGTGCTGATCGGGCCCGCCCTAACGTTCGCGCAAGTAAGTCCGGCCAAGCAGGCTTTCGCGTCCTATGCCGATCCGATCCTATTTCTATTCGTCGGGAGCTTTTTTGCAGCCCGGGCCATGGCGCGACACGGACTGGATCGGCGCTTTGCCTTAGGCATAGCCTCGCTGCCTTTCGTGGCAGGCCGACCGGCGCGCGTGCGGGCAGCGGTGCTCGTTGCGGCGATGCTCTTGTCGATGGGCATCTCGAACACCGGCGCAACTGCGATCCTGTTACCGGTATTGCTCGGTATCTTGCCCGAGCGCGCGCTAGGCGGAAAGAAGCTCAATACGTTTGCGGCGGGCAGCTTGATAGCGCTTGCCCATGCCAGCACCACGGGCGGACTGGCTACGTTAGTCGGTACACCTCCCAATGCGATCACCGCACGATTGCTCGCAAGCGCAGGGCACCCGATAGGCTTTGCGGCTTGGATGCAGGTGGGTGTGCCGATCATGCTCCTGCTTACGCTTTGCGTATACCTGCTGCTCGCCCGACTCTTACCGGCAGGCGACATCCCGATCGCCACGAGCTCTGTCGGGGCTCTTCCGCCTTGGTCACGCGCTGAGAAAGTCACGGCCCTGAGCTTTGCGCTCGCGGTGTTCGGCTGGATCGCCCCTGACTTAGCCAAGGCGTTGGCCTTACCATTTGCGGACACACTCAGCAAAACCCTCGACCCGGGCGCCGTCGCGGTGCTGGCATCCTCGATCTTGTTTATGGTGCCCAAAGCGCGAGGCCAAGAGCGCGTGTTGATGTGGCGCGACGCGGTGCAGATCGAGTGGGGATTGATCTTACTATTCGGTGGGGGCATCGCGCTCGGTGAAGCGATGTTCTCGACGGGGCTGGCCAAGGTGCTCGGTGAGGGCTTCATCGCGCTCACGGGCGTCTCGAGTCTGTGGATGCTTACTGCGTCCGCTATCGCGCTTTCGATCGTGTTGACCGAAATCTGCTCGAACACGGCGGCCGCCAATATGTTAGTGCCGCTGGCGATAGGCGCAGCGGACCAACTCGGCGTGTCCCCCATCCCACCGGCGCTAGCGGTAGCGTTTGGCGCCAGCTGCGGCTTCATGCTGCCGGTGGCGACAGCCCCCAATGCGCTCGTGTACGGCACGGGACTAGTGCGCACCCGGGACATGATTCGCGTCGGCCTCGGACTCGATCT
>JBBSJC010000564.1:0-5334 GCA_038257655.1 Polyangiales bacterium
ACTGATCCGGATCGGCGTCGAGGCGCCCCGTCGTCGGTGATGAAAATTCGCAAGGATACTCCCCGTATCTGGAGAATTTTCAGCGCTGACGACGGGGATGCACCGGCGTTGAAACGGGTCAGTTATTGGCGCGCGATGCCTAAGCAGCCCCGGCTACGACTGTGCACGTAAGTACGCAAGAGGGCGGGCGGTTCCCAGGTCAACGCTTCTTGGCTCGCCTGCGCGCGCCGCGTCCGCGCACCCAGGGCACGATCAGCGCGCAGGCGACGGTGACGGCATTGCTTTGCTGCGGCGACCAGGCGCCGGGAGGACGGCGCCGACGAAGCCGGCCCAGGCGCGCTTCCGTGCCGTCTCCCTCGCAGGCGTCGGCCTCGGTGGGCTCGTCAGTGTCGTCGTCTTCTGCACAGCCCTGACTGCTCGTTTCCTCGGACTCACCGCAGCCTTCGGCCTCGCTCGAGTCGCTCTCGCAACCGCTCGGCTGACGGGAGTCGCTGGACTCGTCGGAATCGCTCTCGCAGCCGCCGCCGGAGTCCTCTTGCTCTGCCGACGTGCAACCGCTGTCGTCGTCGCTCGCAACACAGCCGACTGTCGCTTCGCAGGGATGGTAAGGGTCGCCACTCGTGCAAAGATCGGCTTCGTCTTCGTAGTCGTCCTGTTTAGGAGGCCTGGACGGTGGGGAGGTCGTGGGTGGCGTCAGCTCGGGCGGCGTCAGCTCGGGCGCCGGCGCGCACAGATCGACACTTACTATGCGCACCGGCCCCTTTCGTTCGCCCAAACGGACCGGTTCCGCACAGCGGCCACCGCTCAATCCTAGGTGTGCCGTGTGAATGAAGCGCTGCTTTTTACCGCTCTCGAAGAGCAGCGCAAACTCGACCGTGCTGCAGCCGCAGTCTTCCCCATCCAGATCGCGCGCTAGGCGAATCTCACCCGCCACAGCTTCACCCTCGAAGGTAAGGTCGGCGCCTCGCCGCTCCTGGTAGCGCAGCACGGGGCGCGCACCTCGTTCCGCCGAAAAGTCGAGCTCGATGATCCCGAGACCGCCTGCAAAGGGCACAAACTCCCCGTAGAGCAGCGTGCCGTCATCGAAGCGACTGCTGTCGCGACTGACGAACATCCAGCCCGTACGCTGCTGCGAACGCCCTTGCTCCGGCCCGTACTCGAGCGTTAGCTCGCCGGACGGCGCGTTCGCACAGCTGCTTGACCAGGCGAGCGTCAGCGCAAGCCCGAGCGCGCTGACCGTGCGACTTAGAAGTGCCACGTGATCCCCGCGAGAGCAGACCACGGCTGGTGCCGCTCGACGCCCGCCGCATCACGCGCGGCATCGAAGCCGGTCCTGGACACAAGCCACTTAGCCCGCACGCCGAGCGAGAGCTCGCGGTAGAGCCGGTACTGCAGACCGGGCGCTAGCGTGAGCTGGGGAAACCAGCCCCCCTCCGTCAAGACGCCGCCGCCTTCACGCTCTAGCTCGGAGCGCACCCAGCCGCTGCCGCCGAGCACGTCGACGTGCAGCCGCAGCCGGTCGGGCAGACTTACGTAGAGGCGCACTCCGGCACTCAGCGACAGGTCCGAACGGCGCTCCTCGGGCCAGGCGCGGGATTCGTCGCGTTGGGACTGACCGTAACCTAGCTGCGTGATCAGGTAGCCCCGCAGCGGCGTGCGATACAGGCGGGCACCGACGCCTGCGCTCAGGTCGATTGCGGGGCGTGGCGAGGCCGCAAGGCTGGTTCCGACCCCACCCTCGAGGATGAAGTGCGTGCCGCGGGGCTTCGGGCGGTCCTGAGCGCGCGTGAGTGCAGCGGGGGAGGCGAGCAGCGCGCAGAGCACGAACAGGGCGGCCGGAAGGCGCGGCGGGCGTTTGGGCAGCATCGAGTAGCTGGAGTCGGCGCGGCGCGCTTGTGACGTGGAGCGAGTCCCCGGGCGTCATTCTTTTGGTATCCCTGAAGAAGTGGCCACGCTCTGGTCTCGAACACTGGATTGGCCAAGGCGCAGGATTTCATGGATTCAAGCCGTTCGGTGCTCTAGGTATCGAACACGCTCAGCGCCAGCGCCGAGTAAGGGGGTTCCGCACGGGTCGCGGTCGTGGGCCGAGGCGGGAGCGGCAGCGGAGACAATTCCTGCAACAGATAGTAGCGAACAAGCGAGGAGCGACTTGATGGTCATTGGGTCTACCTTGAGGTTTACTGGGCCCGCATGTGGCTACGCGCCCGCACGCGAGACCCGCTGTCCTGCGTGCCGCCGGTGTCTGGGCGTGGGGGGGTTGGAGTAAGTCGAAATCAGGAGCCGATGCTCTGACGGCGCCTAGGATATGACGAAGCTCTAGGTTTGGAAAGTCTGCAAGAGGACAATCCTTGAGTAATCCTACGAATGCGCCATCAGCGTTGGTTAACGTACGTTTCTTATCCCGCACGATCGGTTCGGAACACGCATTGTCGGAGTACGGAGTGCTCAAGCCTCGCCCTCGCGGCGAACAGCGCGTGGCCTTCACCGTACGAAACGCTGCATCCGGAAAAAACGCGCATAGTAAGATTCGAGCGGCCACGTGGCGCAAACGACGATGAACCACCTGGTGGCAGTCGCACGTTCGACTTTCTGACAAAGCGAGCGTATGCATACCGGACGCAGCTCGCGCGGATGAGCATTCGGGTGCGGGCCGCTAAAGGCTCCTTCGTCAGGTGCGCTCGTGGGTCAGCGGGGCGCGGATTGGACTGCGCTATAGGTCCGTGATTGGCGCGACATGCGCCTCAGGCTCTTCCCCACGCTCGAGCACGTCCTCCACATACAGACAACGCACGAAGACCAGGGTGGCAGCCGCAAGCGGCACGGAGATCACGACGCCCATGGCGCCAAACAGCATTCCCATCAGCACCTCGGTCGGCCTGCTCGACCACATCGGGGGCCAGCAACACGCCGCCCACGCCTCCGAGCGCCAGCAACGTTAGCACCACGAGGGTCAGGGCCGTCTTGGGACCGAGCGGCGTGCGCGCGCACAAGCGATCACTCAGGCCACGCAAGAACAGCGCGACCAAACAGGCGGCAAACAGCAAGGGCCACAGGTCTGCACCTACGACGACCACCGTCAATAACACTAGCGCCATCACCACGATCGAGGTGGCGACGCCGACATTTCGAAGAAACTCAGCCCTGGGTGCAGCCATGGGTCCTCATCCGCGTGCGCTGCCGAAAGCCATGGGAGCGCTGCTCGCTGATTCGTCATGCGTTGCGTAGCCCCGCGGGGCAAGCGCCGTTTGCCCCTTCGTGGCATGCGTGAGCGACGACATCCGTGATCGAGGCCGGGTTGCCGCGCCCAGGGTGGCAAGCAGCCGCAGTCGGCCCCGCCCAAGAGCCCGGTCAGCGGCGCCAAGTAGCGCGGACCACCGGTGCCCGGGTAGCGCCGCACGGCCCCGCCGAGCTCAGTCGTAGAAGGTGACCCGCCCGTCGGACACGCTGTACATCGTGCCGACGATCTTGACTTTGCCCTCGTCCTCCCGGAGCTTGGTGCGAAGCTTTTTTGTGTGCGGCGACGCTCTCGTTCTCTAATCGCCGGTCGTGATCCATACCATGCCGACCGCCGCACCTTTTTGGTGGGGACTCTTCAACATCCCGGAGGAGCAGGCGGGCTGCTGGCAGATCGGCCCGCGCACCACCTGGATCGAGAACCGTCGCTTCGAGTGGCGCATCAGCCAAGACAGCGGCTTCGACGCGACGCGCACGGGCGTCGCGGTCACCTTTCCCTTCCCGCTCGACCAGATCCCGGAAGCGTCCGACAGCGTGCTGGTGCGTCGCTTTGGCTTTCAGCACGACGGGGGCGCGCTGACCATCGAGCCGCGACTCGCCGACCGTCCGGTGGTGGCGCGACCGGACGCGCCGTTCACGTTGCCGGCAGGCGAGCAGATCACCGTGTACCTGAGCACGGCCCTGTGGATGCGCGTATCCATCGGCATGCCCGCACGGGAGCTTATCGAGCTGCCCATCGTGCGTCCCCCGGACACCTGGTTCGGTCCCTCGACGATGGTCGGTGAGCTCTGCTATGGCAGCCGGACGACCGCGCGACTGTCGCTGGACGACCAGCCGCTGCGCCCCGAGCGCGCGATCACCGCAGCCGTCCTGCGCAATCGGCACGACAAGCCACTGCTGATCGAGCGCGTGAGCCTCCCCGTGCCCCACCTCTCCCTCTACCGTGACGTTCGCGGCCTGCTTTGGACGCAGTCGGTCACGGTCGAGCTCAGGCCTGCGGGAGCGCTTACGGAGGTCAAGCTCGACGAAGGACCGCCAGAGCAAGCGGACCGGCCGGAGGTCGTACAAGGACCGCGCGTGGAGGCAGGCCGAAACATCATCATCCGGGCCTTCGGACTCCTGCGTGGGTGAGCCATGAACGATGTGCTCGCATGGATTGGCTCCTTCTTCACCTCCGAGCGCATGATGGTGCTCGCGCGTGCCGGGCTCATCCTGGTCCTTGGCTTGATGGTGGCGCGGCTGGTGAACGCGAGCCTCGTCGCCGCGGTCTCGAAGCGTCTCGCACCGCAGCACACCTGGCTTCTGCGACGGGTGTCCTGGTACACCATGGTCACGCTGGTGGCCGTCTCGGTGCTGCGAGAGCTCGGCCTCAAGCTCGACGTGCTGCTCGGCGCAGCCGGCATCCTCACGGTGGCAGTGGGCTTTGCCTCCCAGACCTCGGCTTCGAACCTGATCAGCGGTATCTTCTTGATCATCGAGCGCCCGTTCGGCGTCGGAGACGTGATCCGCGTGGGGGACCTGACGGGTGAGGTGGTGGCGATCGACCTCTTGTCCGTGAAGATTCGCACGTTCGACAATCTGTTCGCACGGGTGCCCAACGAGTCGCTGATCAAGTCGCAGATCACCAACCTGACTTACTTCCCCATCCGCCGCTTAGACATGCCCATCGGCGTTGCCTACAAGGAAGACCTAACGCAGGTGCGCACGGTCTTGCTCTCCGTGGTCGACGAGACGCCCCTCTGTCTGCAAGAGCCAGCGCCCGTGTTCATCGTCAACGGCTACGGCGACTCTGCGATCAACCTGCTGTTCTGCGTGTGGGTGAAGCGCGAGAACTTGCTCGAGGTGAGGAACACGCTGTACGACAAGATCAAGAAGGCGTTCGACCGCAAGGGCATCGAGATCCCGTTCCCGCACCGCACGCTGTATCCGGGCGCGGTGAGCGGCCCCTTCAAGATCGAGCAGGTGCCCCCGCCCGAGCCCATCCGGGAGCGAGCGAAGTAGCGGGTATCGTGCACCGTGATCTCGCACGATGGGCCCGACACTTGGTTGATGAGGTGGATGGTTTCTGCGCACACGCCGCAGCCCGCCCTTCGGCCGTTC
>JBBSJC010000565.1:0-5316 GCA_038257655.1 Polyangiales bacterium
GATCGCGTCGGCCGGGGGTTTTCAACAGCACACGCTCAAGCCCGCCCAGCTACGTCCCACCCAGCGCGCGCTGACGCGCCGAGCGTTCTTGAGCGAAGCCTTCCGCTATCTCGACACACCTTACGGTTGGGGCGACGAAGGAGGCGGTCGAGATTGCTCGCGGCTTGCCCTCGACGTGCTCGAGACGTTTGGCCTGCGCGTGCCCCGTACGAGCGGTGAGCAGAGTCACGCGGGCAGTTACACGGTTAGCGTCCCCGAAGCAGCGAGCGCGACGGAACGGCTTTCGCTGCTCGACGAAGCCGCCAAGCGCGGTGTGGTGCTAGTACACCTGCCCGGCCACATCATGATTTACCTCGGCCGCGATCGACAGGGTGTGCCGCGCGTATTGCACTCGCTCGCCGAGTATCTGGCTCCCTGTGCCGGAGGTGGCGAGACGTTGTTCGAAGTGAATCGCGTCCGAGTGACGGGCCTCGAGTTAGGGGCGGGGACCAGCCGGCGCTCGTTCTTGGAGCGCATCGCTAACCTTACGGTGTTCGGTAAGCCGCCCGGTTACGCTCTGCTCGCACTCACGGATTTTCGAAAGGCAGCCGCGCCGCCCGTGCTCGATCCCAAGATCTGCCGCGATAGTACCGATGTCGCTTTGTTTCGCTCCCCGCGCGAGCCGCACACCGCTGCGCCCCTGCGCGTGATCGCCGCTACCACGGAGGACACGCGCCCTGCCCAACTGTGGCTCGTCGATCCAGACGGAACGCTGCTTTCGCCCGAGGTACACGAGCTCGGCGTCGGCCCCTTCACCCGCTGGGCTGAGATAGCGACGCCTCAAGCGGGCCGCTGGACTGCGCTCGTCGCCGACGGTGAGCGCGTGCTCGCCTGCGAGCGCTTTCACGTCGCACAGCGAAGCGCGAGCAGCCCGCGCGAAGCTTCTGCCGCGCGCGAGCCCGAAGCGCCCGCCTGGACCTCCCAATGGCGCTGGGAACGGGACACCGAGCACCTGTACGCGGGCTTCGTGGAGCAACTCTTTTCCTATCCGCTCGAAGACACGAGCACCTTTGATGGCCTGCACCAGCTGCTTTCCAATCCCGAACGCAATCTGCTTTACGATCACATGGGCCTGGGTGAAGACACGCGAATCGCCCTCAAGCCTGACTGCGCAGATCTGCCCTACATGCTGCGTGCCTACTTCGCCTGGAAGCTAAGCTTGCCATTTGGGTTCCGGCAGTGCAGCCGCGGCAAACCGTCGGTCGCGCCGCGCTGTGGCGAGCTCAAGAGCAACGAGTTTCCGATCACTCAGAGCGATGAAGTAGCAGCGTTTGGCGAGTTCGTACGGCGTACGGTCGGCTCTGCGGTGCATTCTGCCTCGGGACGCACGCTGCCTGAGGACACCGAAACCGATCTATACCCAGTCGCGCTCAATCGCCGTGCACTGCGTCCTGGCGCGGTGTTTGCCGATCCTTACGGTCATGTGATCGTGGTGGCCAAGTGGGTGCCGCAGGGCGTAGCGGGCGAGGGCATGTTGCTAGGAGCAGACGCTCAGCCGGATGCGAGCGTAGGCCGCCGGCGCTTTTGGCAAGGGAATTTTTTGTTTACGCCAGACACTCAGGAAGTGGGCGCCGGTTTCAAGGCATTCCGTCCGGTGGGCATCGACCCCGAAGCCAAGCGCATGCGAGCGCTCGACAACACTCAGCTGCAAAACAGCGAACACTTTCCCGACTACTCTGGCGAGCAATACGCGATCACTAAGGACGAGTTTTACGCGCGCATGGATGAGCTTATCTACCCGCGCGCCGTCGCGGTGGGCGATAGCTTGCGCAGACTCGTCGACGCACTCGATGAACAAGCCACGCGCCGCATCTCGGCCATCGACACAGGCGAGGCCTTCGTGCGCAGCACGCGCGCGACCATGGACATGCCGGAAGGCCATGACATTTTCGAGACGCAAGGCCCCTGGGAAGACTTCGCCACGCCCTCCCGTGACATGCGACTGCTGATCGCAATCGACACTGTGCGCGCCTTCCCCGGCCGCGTGCAAAGCCAGCCCGAGCGCTACGGCATCGCGCGCGAGCAGTTAGCGGGCAGTATCGCGACACTTGAGGACAGCCTGCGTCAGATGCTTAGCGAGCGCCGCTTCGAATACACGCGCAGCGATGACTCGAAGCAAAGCTTGAGCCTCGCCGACGTGATCGACCGCGTCGAGGCCCTCGAGTTGGCCTACAACCCCAACGATTGCGTAGAGCGACGCTGGGGCGCGCCTGTTGACAGTGCCGAGGCCGCTACCTGCAAGCGAACAGCTCCCGCAGCCCAGCACGCCCGCATGTCGAAGTATCGCGACTGGTTTCGAACCCGTGCCCGACCGCCGCGTTGACGTGCAAAGCGCACTAGTACTCAGGGGGCGCGTTACGGCGGCTTACCCGCAGGCGCAGCGGGCTTTTGAGTTGCTTGCGTCGCTTGGATTCGCTCGGCTTGCACTGCAACGCTGGCAGGGCGCAGCAAGTCATCCGGGCCGAACAACAGCCCACGTAACGCCAGCACGGGGTCGACTACCTGCTCGTTTTCGAACAAACCAAAATGCAGATGCGGGTCGGAGTCGTGGATGCCCGTGCGGCCTACGTACCCCAGAAGCTGGCCGCGCAGCACCGGCTGTCCTGCGCGCACCGTGTACTGCGCCAAATGCGCATAGATCGAGTGCACGCCGCCTGCGTGATCGATGCGCACGAACAGACCACGCGGCCCCATGTCATGACGTGGAACGCGTGCCGCGTGAGCCGGCTCGACATTGAGAAGCCTGCCATCGCTGGTATCCGTTCCGGCATAGCGAATCACGCCGTCCGCTATCGCGCGCACCGGCTCGCCGAACGAAGAGATGAAATCGACGCCTAGGTGAGGCCTACGTCCGTGATCGCGCATCTCACCAAGGCCATGGTTTGCGATGCGCGGTGCGCCATCCAGGGGGCTTTGAAGCGCAAGCTGACGAAACGACACGAGGGCAGGTGGCGCTTGTGCACCGTGATAGTGCGCGAGAAAACGTCGGCGCGCGGTGAGCACACGATCTTCGGCTCCCGCATCGCTCACCGAGTCGCCCCAGATGAAATGCGAGACGTAGTGACGATGGGGACGGGAATGAAACGGCAGATCGATGTCTGGACACTGCTGTTGAAACACACGCAGCTGGGCGGCAGCAAAGTACAGGTTTTCACTGGCTTGATCGAAGCGGTCGGGAGCAAAGCGGTAACGCGGCAGCGGCAGGGTGGTCGCCGCCCAATGGCCATCTTGACGCTGACCGTACTGGTAGACTCGGCTGCCTTTGAGTGAGCGCGGAAATAGCCCTTCGTTGAGCATAGTAAGGCCCGCACCCCAAGCCGTTCGCCGCGCGGCATCGCAGCCGCTCTGCTGGTAGACGAGCGCCGCCAGCAACGACGCGTCGATCCCGAACTCCTGGGCCTTGCGCAGCACTTCTTGCGCACGCTGGGCGACACTTTCGCGTTGCCTCGTCACAGGACACAGCGCGAGCAACGCCGAAACGAAGCGCGCCTCGTCCCACACGGCGGGCGCCTTGGGCTCGGCAGGCCAGCGCCCAAGGTCGCGCAAACCCAGGCCCCGTGGCAGCGCGCCCACTCGCCGCAACTCGTGCAGAGGCCTTTTGGCATCGGACGACCCGGCGTCGGGTGCAGCAGCAGCGACGGCGGACGCCGAGCCCACGGCGACGCTCGACGGCTGCAATGCAGTGCCCGATAGTAAGGACAGCTCGACCTGAGTGCCCTCGTGGGCCGCGCGCAGCATGACCACTCCCGTACGCCTGCGCGGCTGCCAACTCGGGCGCTCTACGCCGGGGGCGCGGTAAGCGTTCTGACCCAATGACGGCCTGGGCACGAGACCGAGCCCGCACGCGAGCGCCGTCAACAGTAAGACGAGGACGGCCCGCGCTCTCGGCCAGCGCGTGAGCTTCCCATTCGCTCGAGTCTTGGGCACGGGGTGACACCTCCCACTGTGGATCGCGAAGAAGGGCGCAGTTAGTGAAGAAACGCGGGCAGGTCCGCCCAGCGTGGATGGCTAAGGGTCGCCCGCGTTTTCGGCGCGTTCAATAGATCGTAGTCTTCAGCGCTGAGCCTCAAATGACCCTGACTTGCGCTTCGCTGCCCGAGAAACTTTCCCGGTTGCATGCCGAGTTGATAGCGCTCTTCGGCGCCGTGATCGAAGCGCGCTTCTTCACGCTTCATGCTCTCGAGACTGCACAACGCATGCACTTCCTCAAAGCGCGCGCACGACAAAGTGACGCCCAGAAACGAAACGAGGCAGCTGAGCGCAGCGCGCGGGTCTGCCTGCATGTCCTCATAGCGCAGCCACAGCACCCGCGGTGACGTGCGCCAAAGCTCCCAGTGCGCAACATGCTCGTACCAGGAGCGGTACTGCAACTGACCACGTACGAAGCGCGCAACGAACTCCGAAAGATTGCCGCTGTAGCCCAGGTGCGAGCGATACAGCCCGTAATAAGAGAGAGCCACATCGTGCACGTCTCGACACACGTAGATCAGACGACCCTGGGTCGGTAGCCAGGCGTAAGGTAGGTGGCTCTTGAAGGCCCGGGGCCCAAGCATCGCATTGAAGTCCGCTGCAGTCTGTCGCCCTAGAGCGAGGGCGCGCTCGTACCAGGGCACGACTTCGTTGATGTGTCGAAAGTCGAGACCACCCCCGCGCAGTACCAGATGGGTCATCAGCTGCAGCCAGGTGGTGCCGCTCCGCGGATAACTGCTGATGATGACGTCATCCGGGCGCGCAACGAACACGGTACGCTCGCTCAGAAAACGCGTGGCACGTTGCAGGTTCGTCAGGCCCGCGGCAGCGGCGCCACACGCGTCAGCTGTGCTGCGCAGCACACGCGCAAAAGGCGCAAGCCCTGCCACGCTCATCGCAAGGCGCTCGACAAACAGGGCGCTTCGACCGTGCGCCGGGATTGCGGAAAGAGCTCGTCCAGCATGCTTGACAAGCGACGTTCAAGCGAGCCAGACAGCGGCGCGCCGAGACGCGAGTACGCGCGCACGATCCGCGCGTAGTGGTTGCGGGCAGCGCGCAGACGATCCCGTGGCAAGCGATGGAACGCGGCATTCAGCTTCTGCTCTGGATCCTCGGCTGGATGCAAAAGCAAGCGCCGCTCCGGGTCCACCACAAGGTAAGGCGCAGCGCGCGGCCTCTCGAAAGCCAGCGTGCAGCCCGCTTTGCAGTAGACAAAGCTCGCGCTGTCTCCCATCCAAGATCGATAGCGATTGTCGAAAAAGCGCTCATCGCGCTGCGCCTCGAGCCCGCCACCGAGCGACCAGCCGA
>JBBSJC010000566.1:0-5308 GCA_038257655.1 Polyangiales bacterium
GTCTGTGAGCTCGATCCGAATCGGGGTTTGCATCGCCATGCCCGCATACGATCACAACGCTCGAGCCTGGCAACTTTTTGACAAAACCGCCCCTCCCGCCCGACATCGACTGATCACCTACTTCTGGGGAGCTGTACTAAGCGCCCGCTGAGCGGCTCTGACCTGCCCCAGCCTGCGCACTTAACGCATCGCTGGGCTGGCGCCTAGCGGCTGGCCTCGATCTGCAGGCTCGTCGCCTCAATCAGATCCTCAAGTGCGATGTTGTAGTCCACCAGGTGCAGGCCGAAACCTATGCCCTCGAGCAGCGCGCTGCGATAGGGGGGCGCGCGCGGGTCGCCCTCGACAATGTGCGCTTCGAGATGGCTGAACTCCTCGCGCTTGACGCAGTCGCCCACGAACAGATCGCGGTAGAGCACGAAGGGAGTGGTCACGCCCTCGGGCTTAGGTTGATCCGGCGCAAACGTTGGGTTGCCAAGTTTCATGGGGAAGTAACTACCGCGGTAGGTGTTGGGATCTCGCTCGCCCGAGAGCAGTCGCGGATTGGTGCACAGCGCCTGATTACCCGCCGCGGCGCGCCCGAACACGGAGCTCGCGCCAGGAGGGGCCGCTGCGTCGAAGGTGGCGTACGAAATCACGCAGCCGGTCTGGCCTGGCTTCGTACAGCCCGGGATGTTCTTGAAGACGCCGCCGACCACCTCGCCCTCGGGCACGTCGACGCTACTTCCAATCAGCAATGCGGATACCATGCGTGCACGCAACTCAGGGTCGTTGTCGATTTCGCTTGCGATGAGCGCTTTCAGCATCGTCGTGCCCTGCGAGTGGCCCATCAGCACAAACTTTCGACCTTTGCTCAGGTGTTCAAGATAATACTTGAAGGCGGCTTTCACATCGTTGACCGGCAGCTCGCGATCGCCTGTGGTGGTGATCATGCCGCCGGATGAGTTGAGCACCACCTGACGGTACAGGGGCGCGTAGACTTCGCAGATGCGCGTGAAACGGACCGCCTGGCTCAACAGGGGGTCGAGCACCGCACTAATATCCGAGAAGTCGGTCATGTTCCCGCTGCCGGTCAGGGCGACGGTCGGGTATACGTAAAAGCAGTCGACCTCGGGATCTTCGGCGCGCTTGTGAGGTAGCACCTCGCGCGAGCCATCGGAGCGAATCTCGGTCGCGTCGATATCGCGCAAGCACTCGTTGGGATCATTGCCCGGCCGACACACCCACAGTGCCGGGTCGGCGTAGTCGAGCGGTTTGGTGCCCGTGTCCGCCAGATGGCTGCGGTCGATGGACCCGCTCTTTCCTGGCTTTTCGCCCCCTGCGTCCTTCCCGTCGTCGTCCGCGTCGTCCGCGTCAGTCCCCGCATTCGACGCGACTGACTTGGTGTTTTTCTTAGCGTCGCCGCAGCCTCCCACCAAGCTGAAGCTCAACAGAATCAGCGTGGCGAAACCGAGCGTCGGTTTCCACATCCATTCGAGATAAGGTTTCTTCATGTTGTTGCCGCGACGCTACCGCCTCTCGCCCCGCGTTTGCTAATGAATCCCTTGCATGGCGAGTCATCAGCGCCACGCATGGAGCGCAGGCTTCCGGTTGACATCACGACCACAGAGATGGTGCAGGCCGTTGGGTGGAAAGCTGCTAACGCCTATGCAGGATGCCCTACGCCAGCATTCCCCTTTAATGCGTGCGTGACTAATACTACTGCCCCAGGTCAGTCCACCGTGATCATAGGCGTTGACGTGGTCCTGGTCGTTGATGGCGACGGCGACGTGGTACGGCCGCTTTTCGGCGGGATCGTTGCATTTCGTCCCCGTCGCCGTTGCCGACCAGGACCACGCCCACGACAACATCAACGAGCCAAGCCGGCCATTTCTTGGGGCAGTAGTCTTAAGATCGCGCCTGAGGCGGCGCTTCCCTGAAGTGTCGTGCGACCCTACCTCACAGGTGCGTCAATTCTTCCGTTGGGACGAGCACGCGAGCGGCAATGCCGGTCTGTGCGGACGCATGTCTGATAAGCTGAGTAGCAGATGTCTTGCGGGGGGTTCGGGTGGGCAGCTGGCGCGTCGATGGCAAGGGAACTCCCGGAATCCTCCTTGTTTCGCTGGAGGGGTCGTTTACGGAATCGGAGATGGAGGCCTTCGTCTCGGCGCACAACGCCGCAATCAACGCTTTTGATGGCGCCGACTACCGCGTGTTTTGCGACATCCGGGCGCTCTTTCCGCTCAGCCCCGAGGCCGCCGCGCAGTTCACGTTGGCCAAGAGCTACAGCGCAGGACGCAGAAACTTCCGGGGCAGCGCAGTCTGGGTCGCAAGCAGCATCATCGCCATGCAACACCAACGCACGAGTGCTGCAGGACGCGTCCTTGACACCGAGCGCATCAGTGAAGAGGAGGCGGTGTGCTGGGCACACTTGTCCAAGGTTGATCGCGGACGATGAGCGGCTCGCTCGAAACACCCTTGATAGTAACGCAAAATAGAACTACTCTAATCTGACAGACCCCAACCCCCCCTGCGGAGGTCGCCGATGCGAGAGCCTACCCCTGCTCTGCGAGTGCTCAGTGATGGACGCGAGGCCGCGTTCCAGAGGCTGCGCGAGGAGAATGCCTCCCTGCATCGCGCGCTTCATCTCATGCATGAAGTGGGCGCGCTCGTTAATCAGACCTTGGACTTGCGGTCTACCTTACATGCCGTGCTAACGGGAGTTACCGCTGGTGTCGGTTTAGGGATGAACCGCGCGTTGTTATTCATGTCCGATGAGCGCGCGCGCACGGAGCTGCGCTGCGTAGCTGCCGTCGGGCCCCAGAGTCGCGATGAGGCGGACCTGATCTGGAAGTCGATCGAAGCACGCGGCTTGGATCTTGCGGCGCTACATGGTGCGACAGAGCACGCTCAAGCCGGCGGATTGGGCGCGAGCATGGGCGGGCTACGCCTCGATGTGCGGCAGCAGACACCGATCGGACTTGCACTGCGTGAGCGTCGGCTGGTCACGCGCGAGGGCGCAGACGACCTGTCGTCGTTGCTTGACCTCAAGACCTGTCTGGCAGCCCCCTTGCGAACGGGCCAGCGCTCGCACGGCGTGCTCTACGCCGACAACTTGTTCACCGGCCGCATACCCGATGCTGCCACTGAGCTTGTATTCTCGATGATCGCCGATCACGCCGCGCGCGCGATCGAGAATGCGCAGCGATACGAGCGCGTCGCGCACGAAGCGCGAACCGATGCCCTCACCGGTCTTGGCCACCACGGCGCCTTGATGCAGGCCCTTGAGCACGCGCTGCTCCAGCCGGGCAGGCGCGAATGCGTGGGACTGGCCATGATCGACATCGACTATTTTAAGCGCGTCAATGACACCCTGGGACATCTCGCAGGCGACGCCTTGTTGGCGGAGCTCGCTGCGCGTCTACGCGAGTGCTGTCGCACAGACGAGGTTCCCTATCGCTATGGCGGGGAAGAGTTCGCGGTCGTGCTGCACGGTGTGTCTCGCACCGATCTGCTTTACGTGGGTGAGCGTCTACGTCGCTCGGTGTGCGACAAACTCTTTCGCGTGAGCGAGGGGCGCGACCTTGCCGTAACGTGCTCGGTCGGGCTCGCCGCGTTCCCTGACGTGCCGGCCCAGGCGCGCTCGGCACAAGCCCTGATCCAGGTGTCCGATAGCGCATTGCTGCGCGCCAAACGTAACGGTCGCAATCGTATCGAGCTTGCCTGCGCACCGCACTAAACGGCCGAAAGCAGCCCGGTCTTGAAGCGCCAATCGCGGCAACTTTGCAGTAGGGGATGGTGTGTGGCGGTGCGCAGCCGATCCAGGGCTTGTGTGCGCACGGCAACTAACGGGACAATCAGCGTATGGAATATGTCCTGCCCGACACGCCATTTCGCGTGAAGGGCCTCGTCTACAAAGCCACCCGGGGGTACTTCGACAAGAACCTCGGCGTTGGCTACGACGCGCTGCTCGCGGCCTTACCGCCATCGCTGCGTACGTTCATGGAGCAGCCATTTCTTTCTGGCAATCACTATGAGGTGATGCTGATGCCAGACCTTATCAACCTCGAGGCTCAGGTCGCTGGTGTCAGCTCAGAAGTCTACTTACGCTCTCGCACCCGTTGGCAAGCCGAGAAGGACCTGAGCGGGGTGTATAAGCTTATCGCCCGCGTTGCGCCGCCAGCGGTGATCGCGCGCCGCGTCATGGTGCTGTTGCCGCAGGTCTTCAACTTTGGTAGTGCGCACCTAATATCGGAAAAGCCATCGCAGCTCTGCATCGAGCTGCGCGGCATCCCGATCCCCCTCGTGGCCTGGCTCGAGCGAGTGGCCGTCATGTACGCCTACACCTGTCTGGAGTTTGCCCAGGCAAAGGATGTGCGCATCTTTGTGCTCCCTCGTAGCCCTGGCCCGGTCAGCCAAGGCTACCCGACCATGTCCCTGCACTTCGAGGCCCGCTGGGGAGTGGGGAACCACTCGATTGAACCGGGACGCCGGTAAGTAGGTAGGCGTCCTTCTGGGCCCTCGCGGCGCCGCGACGCCGTTGCCGGGCCCGTCCGCCCGCTTAGCGCCCGAGCGCCTCACTGAGCTCCACCAGCGGCCGGCCCCCCTGCAGCGCGGCAGGCTCGCTCCCTGCGTCATGTCGCAGTGTTCGCATTGGCATAGCTGGGTCAGCCGACAGGGCAGCGGAGCTGCGCCGCGCTGTTTGGTGCCTCGAATCGGTCGTGTGCGGCCGTTCGAAGCGAAATCAAACGGTCATCGTGTGGCCAATCAACGCGAACAGACTGAAACCGTAGACGCTTCATAAAGTCGATTCCCTGGAAGATTCCGACACAAAGCGTGCGCATCAGACGCGCGTTCCAGCGACGTTGCAGCAATGCATGTAGCTCAGCCACGCCAGGTTTTCGACGTGAAAGTAAGATTATAGAGCGCTGTTCGAACTTTGATTTGATCGCTTGAGGGACGGGCTTTCGTGGGTCTATCTGTAGATTGTTCCGTGTCTTCAGGACCACGAGGAGGTTGTATCCATGTCCCCAGTTTCCTCACCTGCTGGACTGATTGTTTGCGTTCTGCTCGGGAGCGCCTGCGCTGACGACACGCAGCTGTCGCACCACACGCAGGCACTCGTCGACGAGGCCGTTTGGATCACCACCGATCGTCAGGTCGTGACCGCGATCGAACGTCGCTTCGGCGTCATTGCGGCCCAGGATTTCGCCACGGTCCCCGCTTTACATACGCTGGGTGGCGCCCTGGGTGTCGAAAGTGTCGACCGCCCAGGCAGACTGGACAGTGTAGCTATCCGGGTCGCGAGCAGCGCCTTGCCCGTACTCTCTGA
>JBBSJC010000567.1:0-5297 GCA_038257655.1 Polyangiales bacterium
ACCTTGGCCCTCACCACGATGTGATGGGCTACCGCATGCGAGCGAGCCCGACGCGCAAGCTCCGAGCGCTCATCGTCTGTGAGCTCGATCCGAATCGGGGTTTGCATCGCCATGCCCGCATACGATCACAACGCTCGAGCCCGGCAACTTTTTGACAAAACCGCCCCTCCCGCCCGACATCGACTGATCACCTACTTCTGGGGAGCTGTACTAGCGCCCTTAGAGCAGGGGTGAGGGCGGAAGCAGCGGCAGTGGAGTTGCCGGCAGACCGGGCGCTACGCCTTGTTGGGCTGCAAACGCGGCCGCTTCTTCGCGCTCTTTGGCTTCGCGTCGCACCAACGCCGCCTCCACCCGCGCCGTCTCTTCGTCTTTGTCGGGGGGCCCGATGTTGCGCTCCTGAAAGAACGGCTTGGCACGACGGGAGTTGCGCACGTGCACGACTGGCGCCTGTGTCAGATCCCAAAAGCGAACGGACGTCCAGCCCGCAGGTAGCTTGGGCTCTAGCCAATCGAACAGATACTGCGCGTCGCGAGGTGAAAGGTTGGCGCAGCCGTGGGACTTCACGACGCCGAAACGGTCATGCCAATATGCCGCGTGCAGAGCGTTGTGCGCCTGAAAGAACAGTACCCACGGTACCCGATTCACATAGTAAGGTTTGTCGTCATAGTCCTCCGACTTCATGGTAATCGCGCTCGACTTGCCCCACACCGGATAGTTGCCGCGCGGGGTGTGATTGGCGCCGCGGCCCGAGGACGTGAGGGTGGCGTAAATCGGCTGGTTGTCGCGGTACGCCACCACGACCTGTTCGCCCAGATCGACGTCGATCCACTGAGCGTGGGTGCCCGAGCCCTCAGGCCGCGCGAGCACACGTACTTCATTGAGGTGATCGGCCTTGATATAGCGACCCTCACCGATGCGCAGCCAGCGCACGCCGGATAGGACCGATTCTTCGAGCACGTCGACGCGCATGCGGCGCTCGAGCTCTTCGACCTTCTTACCTTTAGGTGCATCGAATACGGGTGCCTTGTTCGGCGTGACCCAGCCAAAGGGTAGATGCACGCTGCCGTCGAGCCTGATTCCTTGCCACTCTGAAAACTTGTTGACCCCGGTCGTGCCTTTGACCGGTACGACCTTACCATCGACCGTGACGTAGTAGCTTGCTCCCTCGAAGTCCTCGATCACCGACTCGAGCGCGATTGTGTCGCCGCGCCCAAGCTCGCGTTCGGCGGACTCGTGATCGAACAGGGAAATGGGCGAGCTCCACATGGGCAAGGTCGTGCCCTCTTCGACGACGACCATGGCGTAACGGTAAGGTACGGGCGCGCCCTCGACGACTTGCAGCACTGAGTCGGTCGTCGGGGGCAGCGAAGTCGGCTGTGCATCGGCCGAACAGATCCAGCCAAAGGGCTCGATCGCGTAGTACACGCCGGTGGCGCAGTAAGCCCTGTCTGGTGGCGCAAGCTCACCGCGCACATTGACCCGTGTGCCACGTGCCACGTGCCCTACGAGCGGTGCCGTGTAGCTGGGGCGCGCAAACACGTTGGCATCCCATGCGCCGTTGGCGGGCGTCACCTCGACTGTACGGGCCTGGGGCGGGAAGAACGCGGGATCCGGCCCCAATACCGGCGGAACGTAGGGGCGCAAGGTGAGACCTGCGACGAACCACAAGAGGGATAGTCCATGCAACATCGCCCCCACTTTATCACGGGTGTGTCCGGCGCCTGTCAGGCCGCTCGCGCAACTTGTCCTGTCGGGCCGCTCGCGAAACTGTCGGGCGGGTCGCGTAACTGTCCGGCCCCGCCGCGCGACACACCCAGCGCCATGCAAATGTGCCACAGCCCGCGACGCGCGGACAGACCATCTGGGGTGCTAGGATGGAAAGTCGAATGAGCACTCCAATTCGCGCATCGCTGCTGGGCACGGCACTGGGCACAGCGCTGCTGGGCGCGGCACTACTAGTAGCAGCCACACCGCTTTCTCCATACCCGTCACCGCGCGTGCTCGCGGAGGCAAGCCCAGAGCGTGCGGAGGGCGCAATTAAGGTCACTTCGCTCTCCCACCCGAACACGAACGTGCGCTGGGGGCGCGCCTCTGGAATGGTCCAGGCACCACTTGCCGACGTGATGCGGGTGGTCGAGGACTACGGCAAATACCATACGTTCTTACCGCATTTTCGTACCTCCAAGGTGCTCACAAAGCGCGGCGACGCAGCGATTGTCTACATGGAGGCCGTGATCGCAATGAACACGATGACGCTCTGGGCGCAGATGAAAATGGCACCCGCGCCCGCGAACGGCGCAACACGCGTGATCGAAGCCAAGATGATGAAAGGTAACGTCAACTTCTTGGAAGCGCGTTGGGAGCTCACGCCAGTCGACCCGCAACACACCAGCGTCGCGTTCCAGTTGCTGCTCGATCCCAAGGTGCCACTGCCTGCCAGCATGCTCTCGAATGAGAACGCCAAGGCCTCCCGCAAAACCATCAGTGCGCTGCGTAAGAACCTGGCCGTCCAGCGCGATCAAACCGCCACGCTCTAGAGAGAGGGCCGTTGTGGCGCGCCTTACCGTGGAGGCCGGGTTTGTCCCGTCCTACGTGCCTCTCGCGCGGCCTCCGCCTCGTACTCGCGACGAATCTGCTGCAGCTTTTTGTCGGCCGTGGAAGCGAGCTTACTGACCGCGCTCTTGGCGCCACTCAAGAAAATGTACAGCGTGCGATCGTTGACGGTCGTGCGTTCATAGACGTTCCCGTCGGGGCCATCGATGTTGTAAGCGATCGCATCCCCGAAGCCGAGCAAGCCAGCACAACCGAGAGACAGATCGTAGCCGCTCGCGACGTAACCTACGCTTAGGGCTCCACCATACAGATTCATATCGGGCGAGGAGTAAGTAGAGCTCACGCTTGGTATGTCGGGGGCGGCCGATAGACTCGTGAAGAACCCGCCGCGCAGGGCCACGGTATTTTCGATCACGGCTTCGACGCCTATCGAGACGTTGGCGGTCATCTTGCGATACCAGGTTTCCAGGGCGAGAGCGCCCGCCTCAGGAACCGCACCGGTGTCCTTGTCGGGGCTGCGGGGGCCTATCGCCACCACGGGCGAGCTCTTGCTGCCGTTCTTACCGTACAGACTCGTGTCGAGGGCCACGGTGACCCAGTTGATCGGTTTGTAGCTCGCACCCACGCGCAACTCCCAGGGCAAGGGATGATGCGAGGGCAAGTTATCTTCGGACGCGTTGATGAACCTGCCCGCCGGAGGCATCCCGACATGGTCTGAAGTCAGCTTGCGAGCGCGGACGTCGGCTCTGCCCCGCACATGCAAGCTCGGAGGCTGCAACATCAGCCCGAGCCGCAGATGGCTTTTGGTCTCGTAGAGCACGCCGAAACGCAGCAGGAGATTTCGCACCTCGCTCCGTGCACGGTAGGTCTCCCAAAGGCTGGTGCGGCTACCATAGCTGCCCGTGATCCTGTCCAGATCGCCCAAGCTGACCGATATGTGCTCCTGGTTGTAGCGGGTGCGCGTCGTGCTCAAGAAGCCAGTTACGCCGAAAGACAAACGTTCGGACACGCGATAGGCGTGGGAAAGACCATTCCAAGTGGTCGTTTCCTCGCGGTCTGCGGAGAATGTGTCTGCGATGTCCTCGCCCATGAATTCACCGCGCAGCTCGACGTCGAAATTGAGTTTGCGTCGAGCGACGACGAACGTGGACAGGGCGATCGCATGCCTGCGCTGCAGCACGGGATGTTTGCGCCCGACCTTTTTCACTAGGGTCACGAACACCGGCAAACTCGGCTCTGAATCGTGCTTCAAGGAGCGATCGCCGATGCGTGTGCGGTAGCCACTGTCGATGGTACGTCGGTCAAACGCATTGACAGTCAAGCTGGCTGACAATGCACTGTCGGCGATCCAGGCAAGCCCCGCGGGGTTGTAGTACGCAGCGGACGGATCGTTGGCGAGCCCGGTAAAGGCCCCGCCCATACCGAGCGCGCGCTGTCCGAGTGGCAGCGTTTGATAATTGAAGGGCTCGGCACGGGTCAACGCGGGCGACGCCAGCTGTACAAGCATGTGTAGGAGCAGCTGCCCTATGAACGTGAAAGCAACAACCGCCCTCGGCGCAGAGACACCCATTGGGTACAACATACTTCGCCTGGCTGCGCCTAGGACAGCGTGCCGTGCGGTCTCTCTAGGGCAAAGCGTGGGCGCTTGTGCGTTGCGGCTACTGCACGACGGCAAGTGCGCGCTTGTCTTGCTTGAAGTCGTAATGAAAGCGAGTGTCCTTCAGCAGTGCGGCGTAGGTACCGAATAGCGCGTCTGAGTCCTGCACCAGGTCCAGCGGCTCGCTTTGGTCCACCGCATTGAGCTGCGGCGAAAACGTACGCAGGTGCTGATACTTCGTATTGCGCTCGGCCGGGGTGCGACCTGCGTCGCGAATGGCGCGACGCAGCGTAGCGGGCGTCATCAGCTGCCCGTGTTGAGCACCCGCCGCCGTCGAGATGCTCTCATTCATCAAGGTGCCGCCCAAGTCGTTGACGCCGCAACGCAGCAACTCTTGCGCGGTACGCAAGCCTTCCTTGACCCAGGAGGCCTGTATGTTTTTGAAGGTTGCGCCCAGCATCAGGCGCGCAATCGCATACAGACGCGTGACGGCGTCGCCGGTCGGTCCAGGCGACACACCTTGCACTTGTTGTGTCAGAAACAACGGCGCTTCGGCATGCACGAAAGAAAGCGGCACAAATTCGGTAAAGCCGCCGCTGTCCTTCTGAATGGAGCGCAACAAATCGAGATGACGCGCACGATCGGCAGCGGTCTCCACGTGACCGAACATCATCGTCGAGGTCGTGGGGATACCGAGGGAGTGCGCCGCACTGATAACTTCGATCCACTGGGCGGTGGTGATCCGGCCGGGCGAGATTTGATCGCGAATGCGATCGTCGAGAATTTCTGCAGACGTACCCGGCAAAGAACCGAGCCCCGCCGCCTTGAGCTCGGCCAGATATTCGCGGACGGGCGTGCGCGAGAGCGCGGCTCCGTACTTCACCTCTTCGGGGGAGAAGGCATGGATATGCAGCTCGGGAGCGGCCTCTTTCACCGCGCGACACACGTCGATGTAGATGCGGCCTTTGGCTTCGGGCGCAAGCCCCGCTTGCAGACACACTTCACTCGCCCCGTATTCGCGCGCTTGCTGCACGCGACGCAGGATCTCTTCTTGCGGCAGGAAGTAGCCCTGCTCGGAGCGCAGGTCGCGGGAAAATGCGCAGAATTTGCAGCTTTTCACGCAGACATTGGTGAAGTTGATGTTGCG
>JBBSJC010000568.1:0-5297 GCA_038257655.1 Polyangiales bacterium
GACGTCTGCGGTCATTGTTCTACGCGCGCGTCAGCGCGCAGGGCCGCGTCGAAGAGAGTTCCCCATTTGCGCACGATGCGGCGCTCCAAGTCGACCGAGCGCGAGCGCTCATCGTCTCTGAGTTCGATCCGAATCGGGGTTCGCATCGCCATGCCCGCATACGATCACAACGCTCGAGCCTGGCAACTTTTTGACAAAACCGCCCTTCCCGCCCGACATCGACTGATCACCTACTTCTGGGGAGCTGTACTAAAGGCCGCCGCGAAACAATCAGGTCGGATCGGCCTCGAGGCGATCTGAGTGTTTTGTGCCGGGCGCTCAACCAACCAGACGCCGCAGCGCTTCCGGCCGGTCTTCGCAGAGTGGCAGCTCGATGCGGCGCACGCGCATGCTGTGCAAGGCTCGCTGCTCATCGAGCGCGCTTTCTTCGTGGCTTGTGCGTTCTTCAATACAGGCGTGCTCCGCTGTAACGGCGGCGTGCTCCGTTGTAGCGATCGCGTGCTCCGCTGTAGCGATCGCGTGCTCCGCCGGGCGCGAAGGTTCTTCCAGCGAACCAGCGGCGACGGGCGGCAGTTCCTGTCCATCGACAACGGTGACACGCAGGTTGGGGTCTAGTCGGTACCCCTGCTGGGTTCGCAGCACCAGGCCTTCCAGGCCCCATTTGCGCAGGGTACACAGGGCAACATAGGCGCGATTGCGGGCCACGGTGTGACGCAGTCGCTCGTCGGGCCAGACGCCGCAAATCACGGCCGACAGGCTGATGGTCGCGGAGGGATCGCGCAGGTGCTCGCGCACCAGCATCTGAAGCAACACCCTGTACCTTGCCCGACTGTGCAGATCTACGCGTTCCTGATCGTTGACGCGAAACCAGGAGCCATCCTGGTGCACGGTTAGTTGTGACTGCATCATACCAATTCCATGATCCCGCGAAATGGTTTCAAAGCTATCTCAGCCGCACAGCACCTTCGCTGGTAAGCGCCGTACGAGCACCCAACTCGAGCTCGCGTGGAGCTCAAGCTCACCGAGTCACCTGACAACAATCGTTCACGGCGACCGTCGGAGCGGCTGACCGTAAGAGACGCAGAAAGCGACTTTGTGACTAATATTTGTACCCATTCTTCGATCTGACGCCGCAGCACGGGCTCAACGTGCAAGATGGCAGGCTCGAGCCCGCGCAGGGGCAAGGCGCGTGCAGCAACTGAGGGAGCACGCAATCCTGATCGTGGTAGCGATAGCCCACCACACCGTGGCGGCGCCTCAGATCCCAGGACTGCAGCCAGGTTTACGCTGGCTTTTAGGAAAGTGCCCCTCGCTCGGCATCTTAATTGGGTGCCAGCGCGCGCGTCGCAACCGAGCCTCGAACAATCGACAGTAGCCCGCAATTTAGCAGGGAAGAACGCAGCGCGTGCCGGCGTAGCGCGGCCTTCGCAACGCCGCTGCCTGTCCCCTCGTACCGCCACCAACGCTCCCATTCGACCTCGCATCACGTCCGTGTCGGTAGAGAGGCGGAGTCACGAGAAAATGTGACAAAAAAAACGTAAGGCTCGTGCGCGGCGCCTCCTTGCGCGCTTGTAGGCTCGTCTGCAGTGAGCGCGTGCGAAAAAGGAAGGGAAGGAAAACCTTACCTCGCTCGTATCGCCCGGCGCTTAGGCATCGTGCGCAAATAACTGACCCGGATCGGCGTCGAGGCGCCCCGTCGTCAGTGATAACAATTCGCAAGGATACTCCCCGTATCTGGAGAATTTTCATCACTGACAACGGGGATGCATCGGCGTTGAAACGGGTCAGTTATTTGCGCACGATGCCTTAGGGCCGCGTCCCGGACCACCTTGAATTGTAGGTCCCTGAGCGTGCAACTTAGTCAATCTACCTGACAGTCAAGCGACTAGCCGAGAGCCCACTCCTTAGACCCTCGGTCGCCCGGAGGCCAACATGACGTCTCTGCGGGCCACACCGCCTAGAGCACCGAACGCCAATTGGCGTCTCCGGGCCACAGCACAGGCGCAGACCCGGCTCACGAGTCGGCGGACGTCGATGCCTTGTTCAACGTTTATCTACTTGAAGAAGACTAGATTGTGGGGTTTGATCGACCAGTAAGCCCCTGAGCAGGCAAGCGGCGCACAAAGCATTGACAAAGATTGGACAATCAACGAGACTTTCACAAGTCTGAGCCAAACAGAAGTCGAACTAACAGCGCGTGATGCAGGGCGCGGGCGTGCTGGCAATGATGCTGAGCTTGTTGATACCCAACTACGGCAACAACACGAGCATGCATTTGGGCAAGAGCGAGGTTCAGCTTACGCCTACCCAGCTTTCGAGCGATGATTACGGGATGCGCGCGATAGGTAGGTTCTAAGCTGGACGACCGACACTTTCCTCGCGTCGCCGCGTACCTGGCCGCCCTACCCCGAGGGCTGGCCTCGTATCCAGACGTGCTCGCAAAGGCCTCGATGTACCGCGACAGCGCGCAAGATCGGCCGATGCACGATGCGCTGCCGTGGCTGCCCGCGCCGCTCGCCGAGCTTGTAGTCAGACCGCCCCTCGTAAGTACCTGGGTCCCATCGGTCACGATGCAGGCGCTCTTTCTGGCGATCGCAGACCATTATGCGATGAGCGACGAGCACTTCATGCAATGGACGCATCGCACGCAAAAGACTCTGCTCAGTGGTCGTCTTTATCGCTCGATGATGGCGCTTGCGTCGCCGGCCCTGCTACTGACCGGCACGAGCGTACGCTGGCGTTCGTTTCATCGCGGAAGTGAGATCGAAGTCGATCAGGTAGGGGCCGGCACCGCGAGGCTTTCGGTCGTCTTTCCGCGCGGGCTTTACGCGACCACGAATCTGATGGGCTTTGCCGGCGGGTTTCAAGCGGTGGCAGAGCTCTCGAACGCTACGACGGCGACTGTGGTGTTGACGGACGTGCTGCCAACACGCGGTGTGTTCACGGTGCGCTGGAGCTGAGTAGTCGGGGCGTGATGAAGAGCCGTCCGAGCCGGCTGGGGCAATGCCTGCGGCGGCAATCGCAGTCGGCGCGCTCAGGCGAGCGGGTACGTCGCTACGAGTTCAGGCTTTCCGAGGTCTCACCAAGGCCCCTCTCACAGGCTCTACCGATGCCAGCTGGTTGTTGTTCGGATGTTAAAAGCCTCCTTCCCAGCGTAACGCCAGCCCTGTTCTGATCGTCACTGCTCTCGCAAGCGCCACCTGTCTGACACCGTGAATTCGGCCAAGTTGGCCGTGTCCGCGAAGGCCGCACTTGCCGCAGCCGGCCTGCCGCTGCACACCGTCGTTCTCCCCTCGCCGGACGATGTTGCACCCCTGGCGACACAGCTTCGTGCGCGACCTGCGCGCGTTGGACGAGGCGCTGCTCGGCGCCAAACTCGCGCCGTGCCCGCACTGCCGCCGCACCGGGATGCTGATCGGCCACGGCATGCTCTGGGGCTATGCGGAGCGCGCTGGCGAGTTCGTGGTCCGCGGTCGTCGCTTCGTCTGCTCCAAGCGTGGACGCAGGATGGGCTGTGGACGCACGTTCTCGGTGAGGCTCTCGAACGTCATCGCCCGCTTTACCGTTCGCACCTGCACCCTGTCGCGCATGATGACGGCGGTCGTGAAGGGAACCTGCATCAAAGCATTCTGGGAGTGCGAGCGGCCTTTTGGCCTGTGTCTGCGCAGTGCATACCGCCTCTGGCACAGGCTGCTCGCGGCCCAACCCCTGCTCCGCACCGCGCTGCACAGTAAGGTCCCTCGACCACCCACCGACGACTCGCGGCCTTTCGCGCAACTCCTTGCGCATCTGCACAGTGTCTTTGACACCTCGGACTGCGTACTCGGTGCCTTCCAGCACGACTCCCAGCGGGGCTTGTTCGGATAGTTCGGGGTCTGGTGCCTGACTCATCACACGCCGAACTGTGCGCGTAGGCTGCTCGGCACGAAAGCGCCGAAATGACCACCCACGGCAGACGTCCATACCAGACCTTACTTTCACGGCGTACGACCTCCGGCATGCAACACACCCCGGAGGTTCCCCCATGAAACGAGTCAGCCCTTACCTCAAGATGCGCGTGCTCGGCGCCATCGAGTTCGCCCCAGGCAACACCATCGTCGAGCGCATCAGGCACGTCAGCACGATCGCCTTCACCGACGACAACGACCTGCGCTTCCAGTTCACCTGGCGCACCATCCAGACCTGGTATTCACGCTACAAGAAGGATGGCATCACCACGATGCATCCGCGCGCCCGCCGCGACAAAGGCCTGCCGCGCAAGGTGCAGCCGGAGCTGCTCATGGAAGCCATCGATCAGGTGAGACCCAGCTTTCGCGGCAACATCACCAATACCACCGCCGTCTACCGCGCCTGCATCGAGAAGGGCTTACTCTCGCGCGACCGGGTCGCTCCCAACACCTTCCGTCGGCTCGTCAAACAGTATGAGTTGCTCAAGCCCGACGCCGAGAGCGATGACAAGCGTCGCCTCGCCTTTTCCAAGGCCCACGCCAACCAGATGTGGCAGGCCGACACCATGTTCGGCCCACACGTGACCAACGGGGCGATGAAAACTCAAACTAAGGGCCCGTGCGCGAATAACTTGCCCGGTTCGGCGTCGAGACGCCCGTCCAGCAAGGCGCGGAACCGACAGTATGCTCCTGCATTCTTAGGTTTCGCAACGCCGCTGGGCGGGTTGGATCGGCGTCGAAGCGGGTAAGTTATTCGTGCACGGGCCCTAAGCTCATCGCCTTCATCGATGACGCGAGCCGCGTTTGCTGCCACGCCGAGTTCTTCCTCGCCGAGAACACAGACACTCTCATCCAGGCCCTACGCAGCGCGCTCTACAAGCGGGGTGTTCCCGAGGTCTTATATGTGGACAATGGTTCCATCTATGCGTCCAAGGAGATCACGCAAATTTGCACGCGTCTCGGGACCCTGCTGTGCCACACTCCCGTCCGCGATGGTGCCGCCAAGGGTAAGGTCGAGCGCTTCTTTCGCACCGTGCGCATGAGCTTTCTGACGAAGAATCTCGACCTCAGCAGCATCGCCACTCTCAACCGCGAATTCACCTACTGGGTCGAGGAGGAGTACAACTCACGCGAGCATTCCGCCGTGCACATGCGCCCCATCGACCGCTTTGGCCTCGACCTGTCCCGCATTCGCTTTCTGCCGCCCAACCAGGTCAACGAAGAGCTCTTCTTCGTCGAGGAGGAGCGCACCGTGCTCGCCGACAACACCTTCTCGCTCAAATCCGTCCGCTTCGAGGCCCCGCGCGACTTGCGTTCAAGCAAGATCCAGGTGCGCTTTGACCGCAAGCA
>JBBSJC010000569.1:0-5284 GCA_038257655.1 Polyangiales bacterium
CGAACATCAAGGTTACTACTAAGGTTGTCTTATCCTCGAAAGCAAAGAACTCGGAGATCATCCCCTTCGAAATCGAAGAGGTCGACGCTGGCGCCGAAACGCCGGAGATCGATCTGTACGCCGAAGCTAGCGTCAAACCCGGCGTGCGTTTCACGCTGGCGCTCTATGGCGTAATTGGTCCCTATGCGACAGTCTCAGCCGTCGCCGCCTTGCGCGCCAACCCGCTACAGAATCCGTGTTGGGAATTCGCGGTGGGGCTCGAGACGCAGCTCGGTGTGGTCGTCAAGACGCCTTCGCTGCCGGTGGTCGGATCCGTCACTTTTCTAGATTGGAGCACGGGCGCACTCTCGCTGTTCGATAAGACGGTCGCAAGCGGCACCTGCGATGTCACGGCCGAAGGAGAGAGCGTGCCACCTGGCGGTGGTCCTTCCGCGACCACCTTGCAAAAGCCACCTTTTACACCCTGGGCCAAGCTACTGGGCGCGCCTGCAGACGGCAGTGATTTGGAATCCGTGCTCGCCTACCCGACAGGCTTTCCGTTTCTTACGCCGAGCATCGACGGTCGCTACGTAGCGGGCGGCGGTGGCGCACAGAGCTTACTTAAGCTCGACGACGTGGGCACGGCGCTCTGGAGTAGCCAACTCGTTACGACGCATGACGTAGCCTTGCGTTCTTTGGGCTCCGTGCCTAGCGCCGACGCGGGCCTGGTCACCATATTTCGACCGGGCGACTCAAGTGCCTTCGTGCTGGTAAAACATTCCCAGTCTGGTGCCGTTGAGCGGGCGATCTCGTACTCGCTCCCGGATGACTGTGGGGCCACGCCAAAGGCTATCGCTCGCGATGCAAGTAGCGGCTTTGTGGTGGCAGGCGAGTGTCCCTCTCTGCGCTCCGCGTGGCTTGTGCATCTGGGCGCAGATCTTACTGTGCTGCGCGCGCAAACGCTGTCAGATGACAACCCACAAACCGTCCGACTTACGCCGACCGCGCTCACGCGTAGTGGGGACGAGCTGGTTGTGGTCGGTGATCTGGTGCGCACGGGCGAGTATGCAGGGGCGCTCGCGTTTATCGTGCGTCTGGACGAGCAAGAGGTGCCGCAAAGCTCCTCGTCGTTCGCCTGTCCCGAACGGCTCTCGTTGTACCCGAGCGCGGTCATTCCGTCGTCGGCTGGAAGCCTGACGTTGGTTGGGGATGCGAGTGGTAAGGGCTACGTCGCCCGGGTTAGAGCGGACGGCTCCCTTGGTTTCGTACGCTTCCCGAACCTGGGCGGCGGCATCGCAAGCGGCTTTGCGCCCAATGCGGTGGTTGAGCTACCCACCACCGGCCTGGTGATCGCAGCGACCGTCGATGGCATCGGCGATACAGGCACCGACCTTATCTTGGTCGGGCTCGATGGCAACGGGCGCGTTCAGTGGGGACGCGAGTATGTGCTGCAGGGGCAGACCGGTATCCGTAGTGTCGGCTGGCCCAGCGCGCGCCTTACCGACGACGGTGGCATCTTAGTCAGCGCCACTGCGGCAGCGGATGGTCAGTTCCCAGGGGAGCTACTCGGCATGAAGGTCTTTGCCAGAGATGGCACCCTTGAAGACGGACCGCTCATCAGCAGCACGCAAATCGTGCCTGAGGAAGATCAGTTTGCGGTTGAAGCGCGGCCGCTCAGCACCTCGACGGCGGAGATCGTGGTAAGTGCGCGAGGGTTTGAAGGCACGGACCAGCTGAGCCGATAGCCCGCACCCGTGCACGGCTGACGTGCCGAGCTCAGCGAGATTGCCACGTTCGTTGGGCGCACGGGCGGGTGCCACCTTACGGCATTTTGCTCAACATGACGCAGCCAGCTGTCGGATGATGTGTATGAGTGCATATCTCTTGCCGACCACTCGTCCGAGTTGCACACATTGACGTGCATGCGATGTCTGCGCCCCTTTGTTGTGCGGACTATTGCCAGCTCGCGTCGAGTACCCGATCATAGAACGCATGGCAGCTCGGCCGATCGGCATCGACCTCGGGACCACTTACTGTTGCGCGGCCCAAGTACGCGACGGCAAACCCCAAGTGATAAGCTCAAGGCTCGGTTACACGACCCTTCCTTCGATAGTGCATTACGACAACTCGGGGCAGGTCACGGTAGGCCACGCTGCCGAGCGACGCATGGTGCTCGACCCTACGCGCAGCGTATACGGCTCCAAGCGCTTGCTCGGTCGCACCTTTCAGTCGGAGGTGCGCGAGCGCTATCAGCCGCACTTCTCCTACGAGCTCGTACCCGATGAAAACGGTATGGTGGCTGCCAAGGTCTGTGGCACCACGGTGTCTCTGACCGACGTCTCGGCGTTGATTTTGCGCGAGCTACGCAGCGCCGTGCAGACGAGCCTCGGTGAAGTGGTCGATCGCGCGGTGATCACCGTGCCCGCATATTTCAACGAAAGTCAGCGCAACTGCGTGCGCGAGGCAGGACGCAGGGCAGGGCTCGAAGTCTTACGAATCATCAACGAGCCTACCGCCGCAGCTTTGAGCTACGGCTGCGGACGTGGTGAGAACAAACATGTGCTCGTGTTTGATCTCGGAGGTGGCACCTTCGACTTGTCGCTCATCAAGATCGAAGGCGACCTTTTCGAGGTGCTCGCGGTTGGCGGGGATACCTTCCTCGGTGGCATCGACTTCGATCGCAAACTGGTAGACCTGGTGATGCAGAAGCTCGGGAAGGGTAACCACCTGCGGCTTGATGCGGTAGGCAAGGAACGAATGCGCGGCGCTTGCCAGGAGGCCAAGCACACCCTTAGTACCCAGCCCCGCGCGACGGTAGAGTTGCCTAACTTCACCTTGGCAGACGGCACCAAGCTCGAGGTGGCCGTCCCAATTACGCGCAATGAGTTCGAAGACGCGTGCAAGCAGCTGGTCGAAAAGTGCATGTACGCGGTGTCTGACGTGCTGATGGATGCCGGCAAGACCCCGGCCGAGCTCGATGACATCCTGCTCGTCGGTGGCTCCACCCGCATCCCCTGCGTCAACGCCGCGCTAAAAGCCATGTTCGGGAGGGATCCGAGTAAGCGCGTGCATCCAGACGAGGTGGTCGCCCTAGGTGCCGCAATCGCTGCCGACTCCCACGATCGTATCGATAGCGTGGTGCTCACCGATGTGGTCCCCACAGCGATAGGTCTAGGGGGTAACGCAGGTAGGTTTATGCCGGTGGTCGCGCGCAACACGAAGTTGCCGCACAAGGTGGTTGCTAACACCGTGATCGCGGCCGGCACGCGCGAGCTCAAGCTTGCCCTCTACCAGGGCGAGAGTCCCCACGCAAAAGACAACGATTACCTCGGTGCACTCGTTCTCGATGACTTGCCCGGGTCCGCGGAGCCGTTGCGCTGTGCCTTACTGTTCACGCTAGACTCAGAGTGCATCCTCAAGGTTTACGCATCCATTCCGCAACTCAACCTCAAGCGCGCGGTGACGCTGATCACGCGCTACACACCGGACGATGTGGTGGAGCAAATGGGCGCTGAGCGCATCCGAGTCGGCCCTGTGCAGCTCGCGACCGGGCTGCGCGGCGAGACCGCTCCGAAGGCTGCCGTGGCCGCTGCTGCCAAAGCTGCCAAGCAAGCCGAGCTGCAAGATGACGACGAACAAGACGATGGCAAGCCGGGCTTCTTCGGCTGGTTGCTCGGTCTGTTCGGCCGCAAAGGCTAGGAGCTCGGTATGAGCGCGAACGGGTGCATGCTGGCGTGATCGCGCTGCACCCGCGCGTGACGGATGTCGTGCACGAGCTGCACGGCGGCGCGCGAGTCTTCAAGGCCGTAGCCCCCGCCTGCGAGGATGTCGCGATAGGTTGCGGTGTGCAGATCCGCAAAGCCCTCGCTGAACTCGAGCTCCTCGCCGCCTATCTTGATAGAACGGTAGGTGCGCTGACCGCGCGCTCGGACCTCATTGGGCAGTGCTGCCTCGTCGATGGAAAGAAACCATCTGACGCGCGCATGCTCAAGCTCGAGGTAGCCCGCTGCCGTCGTGTCGCTGGCGGCATGCAAGAGATTGAGCTTCGCGGGGCCAAAAACCCACTGCAGCATGTCAAAGAAGTGCACGCCGATGTTGGTGGCAATGCCCCCTGACTTGGTCTCGTCGCCCTTCCATGACACGTGATACCAGCGCCCGCGGCTGGTGATATAAGCAAGGTCGACATCGAGCTTCAGGTTCGGATCAGCAAGAGTGCGCATAGCGATGCGCTCTTTGAGCTCGCGAATCGCCGGATGCAGGCGCAGCTGCAGCACGTTGTATACGCGGCGACCGGTTTCCTGCTCGAGCTCCGCGAGGGCGTCCAAGTTCCACGGATTGAGCACCAGTGGCTTTTCACAGATCACGTCGCTGCCGTTGCGCAATCCGAAGCGGATATGCGAGTCGTGTAGATAGTTGGGCGAGCAGACGCTGACGTAAGAGATCGGCGTGCCTTTGCGGCGCAGCTTGTCGATATGTCGATCGAACCGCTCGAACTCGACGAAAAAATGGGCATCGGGAAAGTACGAATCGATCATTCCGACGCTGTCCTTGGGATCGAGCGCTGCTACGAGCCTGTTTCCGGTATCTGCTATCGCCCGCATGTGTCGCGCCGCCACGAAGCCAGCGGCGCCGACCAAAGCAAAATCAACCATCTACCCCTCCGGCCGCGAGCTTGCGCCGAGGTCATTCGGCGCGCAAGAGACGAGCAGATGGGAGGACGCGTTTAGGGCCTTACGCGAGCTGAGCTGCGCCGCTTGGCGAAAGCGGCGGCTCACGCAAGGGCCGCCTGCCGATTGGGGCTTTGAGGAGCGCTTCAAACAGGTAGGGCTTTGATAGCTCCATCATATCCATCTGCGGATCGAGCTGCTTGCCTAAGCCTTCTGCGACCAGCATCGACACGTTCACCACAGTGAACATCGGATCGATCTGCACCCGGTGCTTACGTAAGATCGCCATGATCTTACCTACGATTTCACTGACCTCGAGCTCACTTATGTTCTTGCCTGCCAAGCTCTTGAAGAAGACGTCGATCTCTTCTTCGTACACGGCGTAGTCGCACGAGCCCACGTTCGGGGCGAAGCTGTAAAACATCTGAGCCGCTTTTCTGCCGTTCTGCTGGGCGAGCGCTAGGTTGGTCTCCACCCAGGGCCTGACCATATCGGGGGGGATCGAGGCGACCATACCGAGGTCGATGATCACGACCTTACCATCGCGGGTCAGCAGCACGTTGCCGGGGTGCAGATCGGCGTGCACGAAGCCGTCTTGAAAGATCATTTTGAGCACGGTTTCAGCACCGAGCTGCGCC
>JBBSJC010000570.1:0-5282 GCA_038257655.1 Polyangiales bacterium
AGAACATGTAACCATTGGGCATGCCGGGCGAAAGCACGCAGCTTTGCTGCTCGAGAGAAGTGCCTTCAACCTTCAGGTTGCGTCCCCAGACTTCGACCGGGATCAAGGTGGCGCCGATGCCGGTACCCTTGTCGCACTGGTTCTTGCTTTTACAGCGAATCGTGCGGCCAGAGCCCAAACTCTTACCGTTCCAGACGCGTTCGACCACTACCGGCGACTCGGCGCCCGCGCTTGCCACGATTCGCGACACCTCGCGCCCACTGAGCTGCCCGTTGGACGTGACGACGACCTGACCATAGTTCGATTGCCGGTAACCCTCGGGTGCCTCGAGCACGCGTACGGGTGCCGCTTGTTCGAGCTCACTGAATACGCGCCAATCGCAGGCTTGCACGCCGGATAGCGAACAGAACATGAGCAGCACAGAACGCAGTGAATGGAGCTTCGTCATGCCGTCCTCCGCCTAGAAGCTCAGATGAAAGTTGCCGCCCGCGCGCTCGGGGCTCACCGCCGGAAGGAACGTCCAATCGCGTGGCTCGAGCACGCGACCTTCCGAGTCCGGCAAGGGATCGCGTAGGAAGTAATACACTGCGAGCCCACCCAAACCAGCGGCGATGCCGTAGCCGATGTCCGAGGCGATATAGAGGATCTTGCCGCGCAAAATCCGCGGATCGTCCTGCGCCAAGATGCCGCCCTCGAGCGCCTTGTTGAGCTCGTTTTCGATGTTTTTGCCGAGCACGCCCGTGGCGACGGCCGCTCCAAGAAAACCTGCTGCAATGCCCGCCGTCACCCAGGCGCCGGCGCGGCCCACGGCGGGGCGCAAGCGCACGCGCACGGGTATGACCTGACCATTGCGCACGTTCACGGTCTCTTCCCAGTCCTTCATGTTCGGGGCTTTGATCCGAATCTGGTGGGGGCCACCTTTGACGTCGTGCTCAACGGGCACGCGGCCCACGGCCTGACCATCGATAAAGACTTCCGCTTCAGGCGTGTTTGCCAGCACGCGAATGCGTCCGTAGCTCACGCGCACCAAGTCGACGCGCAGCTCCACATCGTCACCGACGCCGACGTCGACGTCGCGCTCCACTGTTTCGTAGCCCGGTTTTTCGATCCACACGTGGTGGGCGCCCGTGGCCATCGTGTTCTGGAAGGGCGTTTTACCGAGAGCACCTTCTTCTTTTTTGTCCACGAACACCTGGGCACCCGGCACGTTGGTCGTCACCCGCAAAAAGCCGAGAAACTGGCCCTGACTCATCTCCGTGATGATCACGTAGACCTTACCGGGCGAGATCGAGATCGGCGTCGAGATCGTCTTGTACTTCGGATGCTCGACCTCGACGTAGTAGCGGCCCTCATCCAAGGTCTGCGCGAACGGCGAGCCCGTGCCCCTGCCGATCTGCTTCCCTTGTGCATCTTTCAGGGTGATCGTCGCGTCTTCGGGTTTGGTCTGCACGGACAACAACGACTTGAAGGTCTGCCCAGACGCTTTGACGGCCGCGAGCTGCGCTTCGAGCAGCGCCAGTTTCTTTTTGGCCGTGTCGAGCTCTGCCTGCGCCAGCGCCGCGGCCTGGGTATCTGCACTTTGGGCGGCCTGCGTGGCGGCGGTTTCCGCGGCTTGCTCGCTCTCTCTGGCCCGAGCAAGCCCTGTCAGACGCGCGATACGCGCCTCAAGCTCCCCCCGATCATCGGCCTGCGGATCCGCGCCGAGGTAGCGGCTGAAGTAGTCTGCCGCACGCCCCGGGTCACCGACTTTCTCGTACGACACGCCTGCGTTATAGAGAAACGCCGCGAAAGGTTGCGCCTCGTAGGCTCGCAGGAACTCTTCGGCGGACTCGATGAAGCGCCCGGCCTGATACAGGGCCTGGCCGCGCTCCATGTGCTCGCGCGAGACGTCCATCGGGTTGGCCTGGTCTTGCCCCTGCGCTTGCGCGGCCGTTTCTCCAAACGCAAGCCACAGCACAGCTCCGAGCACAACGAGCCGCGCGCGGCGGATGCATGCGCTCCGCATCATTCTTTCTCCGAATTCCACGATGGTGGCTTACTCCGCCCTATCAAGGCCACCTACGTTGTCGCGTCGATGTTCCCCCCCGTCAAGAAGAAGGCAGAGGGTCATAGCTAGAGTCGGGAAAAGGCCATGAGCCCTGAAATACCTGCACCCGCCCTTTCGTTGACACCCCGCCAGGGCCATGGTTGAACGGAACGGGTCCGGGATCCCCCCGAACATCAGCTCAGAAAAAACGGCATGGACACACTGATTTTTGTGAACTTGGTCGGGATGGATGCCGGCGCGGCCGCCGCAGGAAAAAGTGGCGCGCTCGATCCCTGGCAGCTGGTGCTTGGTGCATCGCCCACCGTCAAGCTTGTGCTCGTGGTGCTGGTGATGATGTCGCTCATCTGCTGGTTCATCATCGGCGCCAAACTGTTTCGGCTCGAGCGCGCGACACGTCAGAGCAACAGGTTCCTCGATATGTTCTGGGAATCAGGCCAGGGCTCGGGCCAGACGCAATGGACCGCGCAGCGCCTCGAGGCGGTGTACGGGCAGCTTGCAAGCGTCAATACCTCACCGCTCGCCAAGGTCTTTCATGCCGGCTACGTCGAGCTTGCGCGCGTGCTCGGAGCCACGGGCGGACGCGCCGCCGGGGCAGGCGAGCTTACCAACGTCGAACGCGCCCTGCGTCGTGCCTCGATGAACGAGGTGACCATCCTCGAAAACATGATCCCATTCCTTGCGACCACAGGCTCCACGGCGCCCTTTGTCGGTCTGTTCGGTACGGTGTGGGGCATCATGAATAGCTTCATTCAGATCGGCGGCCAAAAGAGCGCGAGCCTCGACGTGGTCGCGCCCGGCATTGCAGAGGCCCTGATCGCCACCGCCGTCGGTCTAGTGGCCGCGATTCCCGCGGTCATGGCGTACAATTACTTCATTCGTCGCATTCACGTGCTTCAGACGGAGATGGACGCCTTCATGAGCGACTATCTCAACATCGTGCGCCGTCACTTCCTCGTGAACTGACCCCGCCAAAGAGCGTTCTGAAGAGCGAGTGAGCACAGCATGGCGTTTAGTAGTGGTGGCGGTAAGGGACCCATCGGCGAGATTAACGTTACGCCGCTTGTCGACGTGATGTTGGTGCTGCTGATCATCTTCATGGTCAGCGCGCCGATGATGAATACAGGCGTCGATGTCGACCTGCCCGCTGCCCAAGCGCCGCGCGTGGAGCTCAACGAAGAAAAGCTGCTTTTGACCGTAACCAAAGAGCAAAAGGTCTATCTGGGGCGCGACGAGATCGCCTTTGAGAAACTCGAAGTGACCTTGCTGTCTAACGATCGCATGAAGCGCGAAAAGGAGCTCTACGTCCAGGCCGACGAGAACGTACCTTACGGTTTCGTCGTCAAGATCCTGGCGATCGTGCGCAAAGCAGGCATTCAAAAGCTCGGGCTCGTCACCGACCCGTTGGCATCGGAGTAGCCATGCTCAAGGGCAGCCTCAGCGCCGAGCGTCCGCCTTCTCTGCTCGACCGTCAGCCAGTCTCTCCGGGGATGCTTGCTGCCGGCGCCGCAGCCGTGTTCGTAGCGCACCTGATCGTGCCGCTCGCCATGATGCTTTCCCAGTGGCTCTTGGTGTTGCTTGGCCTCGCGATCCCGGTGGATGAACGCAAGCACGTGAGGCTGCCGCCCAACATGATAGCCGCGGAATTTGTCAAGCTCGGTAAGCCCTTCGATCCGACCAAGTTGCCGAGCCGCAAGGTGCCTCCGGTCGTCAAGCGCAGGCCTGACGGTGTGGTCGTGTCCAAGGACGCACAAGAAGCCGAGCCCAAACCCGAAGACAAGAAAGACCGGCCGAAAGAAGCGCAAGATTCGCTGCTCGATAACCTGGTCGACCGCACCAAGGAATTCGCAGAAGACGTGACTTACGAGCAGGAGGGTGATCCCCAAGGCATCGCAGAGGGAACCGCGACGACAGCGCAGGCCGGCAACATCTATCTCGGCCAGCTTACGATGTTCTTTCGGCGCGGTTGGTCGGTACCCAACGTCGTGCAAAACGTCGAGGGCTTGTCGGCGATTGCCGCGATCGAGGTGACCAGCGATGGTCAAATCAGTTCGGTTGAGATCCAGAAGACGAGCGGCGATCCTTTGTTCGATCAGAGCGTGATCGATCGCGTGCAAGAGCTGATTGCGGCCAACGCCAGCATTCCCGAGCCGCCCCCAGAGTTGCGCGATGCCTTTTACAACAGCACGCTGCCTGTGCGCTTCAACGGAAACCAGGCGCGCTAGACCATTCGTATCTTCCGTCGTCGCGCGCACATAGTCGTGCAGCGGAATATCCCCTTACTTCGCTCCGTCGGTGAATAGGATGAAGATGAAATCCCTGATTACGCTTTGTGTCGCTGTGTGTTGCATTGGGCTTTCGTTTGCACCGATGCAGAGGGTGCGAAGTCAGGCCACACCTTCCGCGGAGCCGCCCTTACCAACCGCGCCGGTGATCGACGTCAGCGCGCCTGCGGAGTCGCTGTACCGCATCGCGGTACCTGATCTGGCTGGCAACGGTTCGGTGCAGGGCGCGGGCATTTTGCGCAACGACTTCGCCTTGATTTCGCTGTTCAAGGTGCTCGACCCGGCTTCGTTCGTCGCCAACCTGCCGGCAGAGGGGCTGACGATCAGTGCCCCTTCCTGGCAAGCCGTGGGCGCCCAAGGCGTGATCAAGGGTGAGGTCACGCAGAGTGGCGGCAAGATCGCCGTCACCATGAACTTGTTCGAGCTGGCGCGCGGCGCAGAACCTACGCTCAAGCGCACCTACCAGGGCACGTCCAGCGATCTGCGCACGTTCATGCACGATTTTGCCAACGAGGTCGTGCGCGTGTTGACGGGTACAGCAGGCGCATTTGGCACGCGTCTTACCTTTGCGCGCCGCCAGGGCCCGGGAAAGAAAGACGTGTACGTGGCGGACTTCGACGGTGAGAACGTCGGGCGCGTCTCTCAAGGTCGTGGCGTCTCGATGCTGCCCACCTTTGGGCCAGGCGGCGTCTGGTACTCGGTGCTCAGCCCCGATGGCATGTTCATCACGCGTTCGGGTAGTAATGACAAGCCTCTGATCCGCGGGAACGGTCTCAACATGGGTGTGACGGTTTGCGGTAACCGTATGATTTTCGTGTCCACCCGTGACGGCAACTCGGAAATCTACAGCGCCAACACGGACGGCAGCGACGTGCGGCGCCTGACCAACGACCCCGGCATCGACGTCAGCCCGGCTTGTGGCCCCAGCGGACAGATCGCATTCGTTTCGAACC
>JBBSJC010000571.1:0-5276 GCA_038257655.1 Polyangiales bacterium
TCCCATGAGTGATGACGAGACGGCGCGGGCACAGGGAATGGTGGCCGAGACCCCCAAGCTGCCCGAGATTGATGTGAACGAGCGGGCAGGCCATCACACGGGCAACCCGCGCTCTATGAATCGACGGCTTTTCATGCAGCTGCTCGTGTATCGCGCGAACGCAGACGAGAACCCGGATGTGCTCGCGGAGTCGATCGGCGCCTCGCTCGAAGCGCACGATAGCTGCGGCGTCGTGTACCGCGATGTCAACGACCCGCGCGGTCTCGGCGTATTGACGTGGAGCGAAGACCCGGCTCACTTCGTCACCAAAGTGCGGGCGGCGTTGCTTGCTCCGAACCTGCGCGGCATGAGCCTACGCGAAGACTTCTGCATGCTCGGCCGTAGTTACGCCATCGGCTACGAGAGCGACCTCGAGTATTGGCTGCTCAAGCGTCCGATCGAGAATGCGGTGGATCCGGCGTTGCCCTGGGCGGTCTGGTATCCGCTGCGTCGCGTCGGTGGCTTCGAGCGCCTGTCTACGAAAGAACAAGCGGGCATCTTGCGCGAGCACGCGGCGATCGGTCGCGCCTACGGTGAGCAGGGGCTTGCCACCGACATCCGTCTGGCGTGTCACGGTCTTGACGCAAAGGACAACGAGTTCGTGATCGGGTTGATCGGTAAGGACTTGCATCCGCTGTCGCACCTGGTGCGGCGCATGCGTCGTACGCAACAGACGGCAGAGTTCATCCAGGCGATGGGACCGTTCTTCGTCGGCTACGCGATCTGGCGCAAAGGGTAAGGTCAACACTATGAACATGCGCGGCGATTTCATCGCGGGTGCGTTCGTCAAGACGACCAAGGACCAGGCCGATGGAGAGATCAAGCGCGTAAGCCCCCGCGATCTCGCTACGGTGGTTGCGCAGGTTCACTATCGCTTTGCCGCGGTGAATGAAGCGGTGGCGAGCGCGCGCACGGCCTTTGAGTCTTGGGCCTTTGTCGCGGCGGACGAGCGCGCAGCGCTGATGTCAAAGCTACGCTCGGCGATCGAAGCGCGAAAGGACGTGTTTGCAGACACGATCACGCGGGAAACAGGCAAACCAGTCTGGGAAGCAAAGTCCGAGGTTTCCGCCGCGCTCAACAAGATCGACATCACCTTGAGCGACGGGCTTGCGCTCGTTGCACCGCGCGAGATGGGCGCACGGGCGCAGCGCTATGCGTTCAAGCCACACGGGGTCGCGCTGGTGCTGGGGCCGTTCAACTTCCCGCTTCATCTGATGCATGGACACGTGGTGCCAGCCTTGCTCACCGGCAACACCGTGATCGTCAAGCCGAGCGAGCTTGCACCCGGCGTGGGACAGCTTTACGCAGAGTGCTTTGAGGCCGCAGGCTTTCCCCCAGGGGTCTTCAATCTTGTGCAAGGCGAAGCTGCGGTAGGCGCCCGGCTTGCGGCGCACCCAGATGTCGATGCCGTCATGCTGACGGGCAGCTTCAACGCGGGGCAGGCGATCAAGCGCGCCACCCTCGAGCAACCGCACAAACTTTTGGCGCTTGAGCTCGGAGGGCGCAATCCAGCGCTCGTGCTGCGTGATGCCGACCTCGACAAGGCGGTGCACGACGTGCTGTGGGGCGCGTTTGTCACGAGCGGCCAGCGCTGTAGCGGCACGGCAGTCGCCCTGATTGAGCGTCCGTTATTCGACGCGTTTGTGGCGCGTGCACTTGAGGTCATCGACCGTCTGGTGCTGGGCGACCCCTTGCGCGGGGACGTGTTCATGGGGCCGGTAATCAGTGAGGAGGCCGCCGCCCGTTTCCTATTGGCGCTCGAGGAAGCAGAGAGGGCTGGCGTGCGCGCGCTGCGGTCGTCTGGGGCCATTGATGTGCAGCCGCGCGGTGCCTACGTTTCACCCAGCTTGCATCATGTCGAAACGCCGGGTGCACTAGCCTACGAAACCGAAGAGCTGTTCGGCCCCGACTTGGCGCTCGAGGTGGTGGATGACTTGGACCACGCACTCGCCCGCGCCAACGCGAGTATCTACGGGCTTTCTGCCAGCGTGATGACCCGTGATGAGGGGGCCTTTCAGCACGCCTGGGCCCATCTGCGTTACGGTTGTGTGAATTGGAATGCGCCCACCTGTGGGGCTTCATCGCGTCTGCCCTTTGGTGGGACGCGTCGTAGCGGCAATCATCGGCCGGCGGCCCTGTTTTCGACGCTCTATTGCAGTTATCCCGTCGCCACGTTGGAGGGCGCGCACTCGCTCGACCGCGCAACGCTTTCGCCGGGCTTCTCCGTATAAGGATCAGGCAATCTGTTTCAAAAGATCATACTTCCTCACCGACTCGTGAAAAAGATAGGCTTGAGCTCCTTGATTCGCTTACCTTGATGTCGGGGCTCGCCGAGCAGTCTTGGGCTGTCGCGAGGAGATGAAGTGGCAAGTCACCGCCGCGACAATGACCGCACGGAGGGTCGAGCGCAGGAGCGCTTGTGGCCCGATATCGCGGATCGGTCTTCTGGCGTGCGCGCGAAAAAACGAGCGGATCTGGACCCGAGTGAGCTCGTTTCAGGTCTGTATCGGTTACTCGGGCCGCTCGGCGAGAGTAGTTACGGGCGCGCGATTCGGGCTGAGCATGCAGGCACCCACCGCGAGGTGGCCCTACACATGATTCCTGACGGTATGGTTTCAGAGCGTGTCCTCGCCCGGGAGCTTCCGTTGGCTGTTGCCAAATGTGCGCAGCTTACCCATCCCAATGTCGTCACCTTGCAGGCGTTCGGACGCGTCGATGGCGATAGCGGACCTTTCTATGTGGTGACCGACGCGCTCGAAGGCGTCTGCCTGGCTGACTATCTGCACGAGCAGGGCGAGATTTCCCTCGATGCGGCGTTGGCGCTGGCGCGTCAAATCGGTCGTGCCCTGCGTGCAGCGCACAAGCTCGGAATCGTGCACGGCGATTTGCGGCCCGCCAACGTCCGGGTGATGTCGACGGACGATGGTCTACACGTGCGCGTGACGGGCTTTGGCCGTTTGCCTTTGTCGCGCGCTGACGACGAGCCGCGCACGGGCGTGCGCTCGATCAGCGCGCCCACCTATGCTTCGCCCGAGCTCTTGCGCGGGGAGCCCCTTGACCCGCGCACCGATGTCTATGCGCTTGGTGCAATTCTGTACCGAATGATCTCGGGCGAGCCGCCCTTTATCGGGGCCACAGCGGCGTCTGTCGTGCATGCGCACAAACATGCGCCGATTCCCTCGTTGCGCGAGTCGCGCGCGCGGGTGGGTGCGACCGTGTCAGAGGAGCTCGATGCCCTCGTCACGCGCTGCCTTGCTAAATCCAAGCTCGAGCGCTTTCCAGACGTAGTCGCCGTGATGAGCGCGATGCGCCTCTTGTCGTTGAAAGACGGCGACTTTCTCTCGCGGGATTTCAGCGAAGTAAGCTCGCTTTCGCCGGGGCGTATCAACAGTATCCTGCCCACGGTCGCCGCGGGCACGGATCCGGCCGATGAGCAGACCGTGATCACGCCAGACCCGAAGCTCGCGGCTTCTCTTCGGCGGTTTTGGATCGCCGCGGTCCTGATGTCGGTGCTGGCCGTGGTGGGCGCCTTGTACTTCGAGCTGTCGCGCTAGCTCGCCGATTTCAGCGCGACGCAGGGAGCGCGTTCGCTTGAAGGGGCGCGGCTTTGTCCGTAAGCCCTCGACCTATGCAACGCATCGTGGTGGTCGGAGCTTCGCTTGCAGGGTTACGCGCCGTCGAGGCGCTGCGCAGGAGCGGATTTGATCACGAGATTGTCTGGATAGGCGAAGAGGCGCACCTGCCCTACGACCGGCCGCCGCTGTCGAAAGAGGTGTTGCGAGGTGAGTGGGACGCCTCACAGCTTGCGCTGCGTAAACAAGGGTTAGACGGACTCGATGTGCAGCTCAAGCTCGGCACACGTGCGACGGGGCTCGACGTGTTGCAGCGAATAGTAAGGGTGGGCGCGGAGCAGATCGCGTTCGATGGCTTGGTGATCGCGACGGGCGCCCGCGCTCGCAGATTACCTGACACTGACAGGTTGAAGGGTGTGCACGTGATCCGCACCCTGGAAGACTCGTTGGCGCTGCGCGCGGAGCTTGCGAACAGGCCTAAGGTCGCGGTGATCGGCGCGGGGTTTATCGGCGCGGAAGCCGCCTCGAGCGCGCGTAGCCTCGGTCTCGATGTGACGTTGATCGAAGCGCTGCCTGTGCCGCTGGGGCGGGTCTTGGGCTACCGGATGGGACAGGTGTGCGCGGCCCTGCATCGCGACCAGGGCGTCGATCTGCGCACGGGCGTCGGCGTCAAGGAGCTCGTGGGAGACACTCAGGTGCGCAGGGTCCGATTGAACGATGGCAGCGAAGTCGAAGCCGACGTGGTGATCGTGGGTATCGGCGTCTTACCTAACGTAGAATGGTTGCGCGATTCCGGCGCACTCGTAGCGGACGGCGTTGAATGCGATGCCGCCTGTAACGTGCTCGATCTGAATCGCATCGCGATTCCGGGCGTGGTGGCGGCCGGCGATGTCGCGCGATTTTTCAATCCGCTCTACGACGAAAGCATGCGTGTCGAGCATTGGACGCACAGTGTCGAGCAGGCAGAGCACGCGGTCGCCACGCTGCTCGGCACGCCTCGCCCGTTTGAGACCGCGCCGGTGTTCTGGTCCGATCAGTACGGGCTCAAGATTCAGTTCGCCGGTCGCTCGCATCCAGACGACACGATTCACGTCTGTCACGGCAGCGTCGAAGAGCGGCGCTTCGTGGCGCTCTACGGCCGGGCAGGGCGGCTCGTCGGCGCGCTCACGTTCCGGCGCCCGGCGCAGCTGATCAAGTATCGCGGCCTTATCCAAGCGCGCGCCTCGTTTGCGCAAGCGGTGTCCCCGGCGAGCTAGCCACGCTTTCTCTGCACGGCCTGGCTTATTGACCAGATGGTGAGTTAGTGAGAAGCTCGTCTGCATGGCTGTCACGCGCGATCAACTTGAGGTCTATCTCGAGCGGGTGAGCGCGGGCGTGAAAGACCCGCGCCAGGGGCTATTCGGCCCTAAGTCGATCGTGTGGTCGATCAATCGCGAGCAGATGATGTTTCTCGCCGGCGGTCGGGCGGCGCTATTGCAGGAGGCGCATCCCTTCGTGGCCCAAGGCGTGGACCAGCATTCGCTCACGCGCACCGATCCTCAGGGCCGCTTCAAGCGCACGTTTCAGAACGTCTACGCGATGGTGTTCGGGGATCTGGAGCACGCGCTCAAGGCCGCGCGGCGTGTGCACACCGTGCACGAGCGCATCCGCGGTCACATGAACGAA
>JBBSJC010000572.1:0-5258 GCA_038257655.1 Polyangiales bacterium
GCACGCAGCATCGCGGTCAGCACCATGTAGCCGCCGTAGCTGTGTCCGTAGATGCCGACGCGGGCGCAGTCGACGTAGCTTTGCTCGCACAGCCAAGCGAGCCCGCGCAGCTGATCTTGCAGCTCAAGCTCACCGAGCTTGCCTGATATTCCGCTTTGAAAGGTATGACCGCGACCGCTCGAGCCGCGGTTGTCGAGCTGAAACACCACCACACCGCGGTCTGCCAGGTGCTGCCACAACAGACGCGGATCGTAGGCGTTGCGTACGGTCTGAACCGACGGCCCCCCATATACCATCACGACGGCGGGATAACGCGTGCGCGGCTTGAGCGTACGCGGCTTCAGCAACGCGCCATAGAGGAGGCTCTGGTCGCCCGCACGTGTCTCGATGATCTCCGGATGACGCACGGCAAGCTGCGCGAAATCTGGATCGAGAGGCACCGGGATGCTGGCGCGCTTTTCGCCGTTCGGGCCATACACGTCCGCTTGGGGCAGGCGATCGACGGCAGAGTGCACATCGACAAAGCCATGACCGCGACGAAACGCGCGCACGTCATGGACGCCGGCTTGGGTGGTAAGCTTAGTCAGCTCGTGGGGCGCTGCGAGTGCTACCGCGTATAGCTGCCGATCGAGCACGGACTCGCGATTGCCCATGAACCAAAGTGTATCTACGCCCACTTCTACGATGCGTTCGACGTCCCAAGGCCCGGTGGTGAGCTGGGACAGTAAGGTCCCGGTTTGCGCGTCGTGCAGGGCTAGGTGATGGTGACCGCTTTTGGCACTCGTCCAGGCAAGGCGCGCACCGTCCTCGAGCGCGCGCATTTCAGCATAGGCAAGCCAGGTCGGGGAGGTTTCCTCGATCAGCACGGTTTTGCTGCCGTTGTTCAAGTCCACGCGCACAAGACGCAACTCACGCTGATCGCGGCTGAGCGTTTGAAAGTACAGTGCGGCGCCATCGGGGCTGAAACGCAGGCGACCAAGGTAATGCTCCCCAGCAAGGCCGTGCTCGATCGTACGCTTATGCTTACCGTTGGCGTCGACCAGCATCAGTCGCACGACCGGATTGGGGCGGCCCACACGCGGGTAGCGAGCCAGCATCAAGTCTTCTTTGCCCGCGCGGATACCCAGCACGGGAATTTCGTCGACCTTACGCTCATCGACTTCAAGGTAGGCCACGCGATCACAATCTGGTGACCACCAGTGTCCGCTTGGCTCATCGAACTCTTCCTGGGACACAAAGTCGCTCTGACCATGGGTCACGCCCTCGCCTGCGCCCGAGGTCAAGGGAACTTCCTTGCCCGAGGCGACCTCGACGGAAAACAGCTCGCGACCGCGTACAAAGGCGATGCGCTCTCCGGTTGGACACGGCTTCGGGTCGAGCTCCGGCTGCTCGGTGTCTGTGAGTCGCACCAGTGCGCCATCTGGCTTGCGCGCGAACACGTCGCCCGAGAGTGGCACGACGAGCAGGTTGGCTTCTTTTGCCCAGGCATACTCGCTGACACCTTCCAGCTTGTTGCGCGAGCGCTCGCGGCGCAGCTCCTCCTCGCGTGAAAGGGACGGGTGGAGGCCGACTAGATCGCTCGAGCGCACGAGCACGCGGTGGGCAGCCGCTGCGAAGTCATAGGCGTACAACGCCATCGTCTCATTGCCCGCCTCGCTCCTTAGATAAGTGACAAGCTTACCGTCCGGCGCGAATGCCACGGCCTTGGGTACATGCCAGCCTGGCTGAGGGTAAGCCGCCATGCGCTTGCTCGTGACCTTACTGGCCGATGCAGGGGCAATCTGTACCCGTGACGAGGTCTGCGTCGGCGGCACGTCGTTGTCCTGCGCGGGCAAGGCGCATGCTGAACTCAGAACGAGCGCGATACCGAGCGCGAGCGCGGTGTGGGCCGCGGGTGCGCAGCATTTCGCCAGCGTCCACTCTTGTCGCAGGGATAGGGACGGGCCGCCGATCGTGATCATAGGGGGCCGGTACTAGCCTGCTTACCTTTGCGCCGCGAGGAGCGGGCTCACGTGGGGCAGCTACGATTGCGAAGCCACCCGCGACAGCGCTACACCTCGCGGCCTCGCTCAGCGGGCCGCTATTTGGCTGACGTATCCTTAGCGGGCACCTCGGATACACCGATGATGTGCGCAGAGTTGATGATCGCTAACGGATGGACTTCGTTGGTGCGTTGGCCCTGTGGATCGGGCAGGCGCACGTGGGCGTTGGTCAGCTGCACGAAGCCGTCGCGATTCATGAAAAAATCAGACACGCGTACGCGTGCCGGGATATCGAGGGTGCCGCGCACCGCGCCTTGCTCGAACAGACACAACACGCGCACGGACTTCACTTGGCCCTCCGCCGCGCGCAACCGCCATTCGCCGCCTTCGGGCGCGACAAACAGTCCGATCGCAGCTCGCTGAAACGACAGATACTCGACCTCCTGTTCGTAGGCTGCGAGCTGCACCTTAGTGAAGGTAATGAAGCGGTTGGCGTGATCCAGAAAGTCCATGACAGTCTGGTTCGGGACCAAACGCATGGTCCCGGTCATCCAGCCGCGTCGCGTGTACATGCGGGCGACGGTCGGAACCTGTTTTCCTTGATGTAGAGCCATGCTGTTACCAGGGTATCGCGCGGCATCAATGCTCGGCTACAAGCCCGTGCTCAGCTGTGCGGCAGTCCATGTCGTTCAGCCACAAACCATTCCCTACACGTGGGGCCAAATCGGCGCAGCATACGCCTGAGCACTTTTGCGGCCCCTCATAAACGCTTAGACTGGTTCAAGCATGGGCTACTAAGGCCAGGAGCGTCCGGCGATGGCAGCGCGCATTCAGTTCGACCAGTCCCGTTGGCCGCTTGTCGTCGTCACCCACCACGGTGCGCCGACAGACGAAGAGTTCGACGCATACCTCTTGAAGCTGAAGGAGAACCTCGACCGAGCTGTGCGCGAGAGAATGAAAACCGTGTTGATCTTCGACGCCACACACGCCTCCGGCTCAAGTGCCAAGCAGCGCCAAAAGCAGGCTGCGTGGATGAAACAGCATGAGGCGCCAAGCCGGCTGCATTCGGCAGGTTACGCGTTCGTCATACCCTCCACGGTGGTGCGCGGCGCGCTGACGGCCATCTTGTGGTTGTCGCCGATGCCAGCACCTTATGTGGTGGTCGCGACCTTAGGAGAAGCCGAGAGCTTTTGCTTCAAGATGTTGAGCGAGGCCTCGGAACAACGGCGGCAGGTCGCGTCGCATCGCTAAGGCATCGCTGGCTCGGACTGTCACCGAAGTAGGCGGCACACTGTAAGAGGCTTAGCCCAATGACCTTACTGTGGTCGTAGCGAGTCCACCATCGCTTGGAAAGCCGGGCGCGCGCGCTCCACCGCTTCGCGGGGGCCGATCAACTTGAAGAACACAGAGCCCTTCTGCCCCTCGGCGATCGCACCGAGCAACATCGCATCGGGCAGCGGTTCCGCAGCGGGTGAACCGGGCATCCCCATGCCGGCCGCGAATGTTCCCTGCGCTTCTACGAGGCTCACTTTGATATCCGAGACTTTCTTCTCGCTGCGCTTGGCCTTCTGGGTGGTGTCGCTTCCGTCGGGCTGCTTGAGCTGACCCAGCCAGCGCGTGATATTAGGTTCGACGACCCCGCCCTGGTCGGGGCCGAAGTAAAAGATACTGAGCTCGGCGCTCTCATCACCTTCGACGCCATACTCTGCGGCTCGCATCGAGTTCTTGGGCGCGCGCCTGACGAGGGGTTTTTCGTCCGTCCAAGTCAGCCCCCCGGCGCTGGGTGCTTCGGTCGGAACTGCCGCAGTCGGTGTCGCAGCGGGCGTCGCAGGTTGCGAGCTGGGAGCGGCAGGGCTTTCGGCGACGGTCGTGGGCATGCCTGGCTCGGCTGCGGGCTCAGCCGATTTGTTGCAGGCGGCGATCAGGATCATGGAGAGGAGCCATTTTTTGCGCATGCCGCGTTGTAGCAGGCCGTCGCACAAATCTGCGTGGTGTAGCTTCCATAGTGTAGCTAAATTGTATTTTTCCAAGCCGATTCCGTTGTTTTCAACCGGGCCGCGGCGCCTATGCACAGCAGTCTTATGCAACAACGAAATCAACCTCTATGGAATGCAGGTCGGCTGATCTGTGCCGGCACGTTAGGTCTGGTTGGCTGTGGCGAGGACAGCTCCGTCACACCCAATCAATCGCAAGCACTCGCAGCAGAGTGCGTGGAAGCAGACGCGGCCCTACCCGCGGGGTCATGGGAGTGTAGTGAGTCTCTCACAGTCGAATGCACGGACGGCAGTGGCACAGCGGATGTCGACACGGTGTATGTACGCGACGCAAATGTGGATGGTTGCGCTGGTGACGACATCGCGGTCTCGAACGCCGGCCCTTTCGCGGTCGGCAGCCACGAGGTCGTGGTCACCGGGGCAAACGATGCCGTGCTCTGTCAGACGACGCTGACCGTGACGGACAATCAAGCGCCCTCGTTGCAGCCACATACCCTCAATCTCTGGCCGCCGAATCATAAGTTCCATACCATCAGCGTCAACGATTGTGTGTCCGTGACGGACGCGTGTCAGAGCGACCTGAAAGCGGAGTTCATCTGGGCTAGCAGCGACGAGCCCGTCGATGGTCGCGGTGACGGACACCACGCACCGGACATCTTGATCGACGACTGCAATCAGGTGCAGCTGCGCGCGGAGCGTCAGGGACCCAAGGATGGACGCGTGTATAAGTTGGGTGTGCGCGTCGTCGACGGCAGCGGCAATGCCACCGAGAGCGAGTGCGCGATCATCGTCGACCACGACCAGCGTGGTGTGGTCGGCGCGGACAGTGGCGAGTCCTACCGCATCGAGCTCAACGGTCAGAACGGCGCGCCCGTCTGTGACGGGGTCAACGAGCCACCGCCTGCGCCGCCAATACCGCCAACACCGCCAACACCGCCAACACCGCCAACACCGCCAGGCGATACCGGTGGCGACCCAGGAAATCCCAGCACTGGTGGGGACCCGGAGCCGCCGCCGCCACCCCCGACTCCCGAGCTGATCTAAGGCATGGCTTAGTACAGGTCCCCAGAACTAGTGATCACTAGGGCTGCCAGGACGTTTTCTCCACGTGGGCGTGAGCGTTGTCCTGGTCGTGAGCCTTGACGGCGACGGGAGCAACTTCGGTCGGCCTTGGCCGATACCTTGGTATGCTCAGTTTTCAGAAATTGGATGTGTATCGATGCTCCATCGAATTTGTGGCCATTGCCGTGGAAGTGGGCGGAGCGATACCCCGCGGTCACGC
>JBBSJC010000573.1:0-5251 GCA_038257655.1 Polyangiales bacterium
AGCGCATCCGGGAAATCCGGCTGTCCGAGCGCAAGTTCTATCAGAAGATCACCGACCTGTACGCCACGGCGATCGACTACGACAGCCAGGCCCAGGCCACCCAGCGCTTCTTCGCCACGGTGCAGAACAAGCTGCACTGGGCCATCCACGGGCAGACCGCAGCCGAGGTCATCGTCGACCGCGCCGACGCGACCAAGGAGCACATGGGCCTCCACATCTGGACCGACGCGCCCCACGGCAAGATCCATAAGTTCGACGTGGTCGTGGCCAAGAACTACCTGACCGAGTCGGAGCTCGCGCAGCTCTCGCGGCTGGTGAACGCCTACCTCGACGTGGCCGAGGACATGGCGCTGCGCAAGATCCCCATGACCATGCAGGACTGGGAGACGCGACTGAGCCGCTTCATCGCTGCGACCGATCGGGAGGTGCTAGAGGACGCAGGCAAGGTGACCGCCGAGATTGCCCGCGCCCACGCCGAGAGCGAGTTCGAGAAGTACCGCATCGTGCAGGACCGCCTCTTCGAGAGCGACTTCGATCGCGTCGTGGCCGAGACCAAGCGCCTTGGTGAGGGCGCGACGAAGGGCACGGCGCGCAAGGGGAAGAAGCCGTGACCCTCACTCGGTAAGCGGCTCAGTAACCACTGTTTTGGTTCACCACGGCCGCGGGCATGAACATCCCACGAAAATGCGAACGTAGACCTTACTCTGTCTGACGTCCCTCCAGATACTCGCCCACGCGCGCCTCGAGCAGCTCCACGAGCTCCGGATCCATGAACTGGTACTCGTCTGGGAATGTCTGCCCACTCCAGATCGGCCTGGGACAGGGCCGAATCCCCAGTCACGGCCGGCATGGATGGCGAGCACGCAAGTGACGAGAACATCTTGGCAAAGCCCGTCGCGAAGTTGCGCAACATGGTGGCGTGAAACCGAGACCATCCACACGATCGGATGGATTTCGCTCACAAAGCTGGAAGGACAGTTATCTCGAGTTCATTTTCCATGCGATCGTGTGGATTCCAGCTGCCACCCGTGCCGATCTGGCCTAGCCTCTTCAGAATCCATGCGATCGCAGAGATCCAAAGCGAGCCGACGAAAGCCTCCTCAACCTGCCTGGCCTAGCAAGCTCGGCGCCGCAGTGCGTGCGCGCAGGCGACTCTTGCGTCTCACCCAAGCAGAGCTTGCGAGCCTCGCCGAGGTGGGACTGGCCTTCATGTACGAGCTCGAGCAGGGTAAGGCCACGCTGCGTCTCGACAAGCTAGTGGACGTCCTGGCCGTGCTGGGACTCGAGATTAAGGTGGCGCAGGGCAAGGGTGGCCTCGCGGTCGACCCAGCGTTGCTCGCCCAAGCCCCCGAGAGCGAGTCGTGAAGCCGAGTCGGCACGTCGCAGCGGACGTGTACGTACGCCACGTCCACGCGGGGCGTCTCGAGCGACTCCCGCATGGCGCGCGGTTCGCGTACGACCCTGACTACCTCGCGGCCCATGCAGGCGACCCACTGGCTGAAGTGGCATTCTCGCTGCCTGTGCGAGGTGAACCTTACGATGTGTTCGGGGTCAACTTGCATCCGTTCTTTGCGGGGCTTTTGCCCACGGAACAACAGCCTTCGTCCCTTGCCGCTCACTCCCCACCGCTTGCGACCTGACAGTGCATTCCGCTGCGTTCCATACAGTCCAACAAATCTGCCGCTTTGGCATCGTCTGCCTGCCAGTCGGCGAAGGCTTGCAGCACCGCTTGCCACTCGGGACTGGCGTTCGCTTTTCGACGTGCGTCTTTCGCTGCAACGAAGTCTTGGTCTGTGGCGGTGCGTAACGCAGTAAGCTCTTGCGCGAAGACTGCCTGCGTTGCGGCAGAGCGCTGCTCTTGGTCGAACAACTGCCACAGCCGCACCGCCTCGGGCCTTGTATCGCCGGACGCTCGAATGCAGGGGACCGTGGACTCCAGCATGCTGCGATCTTCGAACACGGCTGCAGCATCGGGTGGTGCGCCCGCCTGCATGACGCGTTCACTCCAAGCACGGCTACAGTGAGCGGGACAGCTCGCCATGCGCGGCGAGATCGTTCCCGCCGTCATACCCTCCGCACGAAGGCCGTCGGCCGAAGCGGACGCAGGCGCGGACCCGGCCGGCGCGGCCGCAGCTCGGGAGGTCGCAACCGGCGCGCTCGCGCGCGTTTCGTGCGGTGCAACGGGATGACATCCTGCGATGCCCCCTAGGCCGAGCACACGCGCCGTACGCCAGCAAAGTGCGTCCACAAGCGATCTAGGTCGCCGGAGTCCGACGTGTAGACGACATCACCTCTCGATGCTGCCGACGCCATCACCACCGCATCTACAAACGTGGCGCCACGCACCTTGGCCAACGCCTCGGCCGCAGTCTTCGCGAGGTTCTCGGCCAGCGGCTCCACTAACACCGACGCTAGAATCGCCTCGCGCACCTTACTCCGCCTGCGCCACCATTCGCCGAGTACAACAGTGGGCACGACGATGGGCACGCTGTCCGCGCGTGCGAGCTGCAGCACGATGCGCATGCGCAGATCGCCACGCTCGAGCGCGATCAGGGCGCCCGTGTCGAACGTGAAGCCCTTCCTCATGCGCCGAAGGCTTCGCGACGCGCGGCCGCGACCGAAGCTTCGCTGACTTTGTCATCGCCTAGCAGCGATAGTAAGGTGTCTTGGGCCTCTGCGCGTCGCAGCGAAGCGAGCGCAGTTGCGATCACCGCCGAGACGCTGGTACCGAGGCGTTTCGCGCGACGCGTCACCCACACCACATCCTCGGTACCTAGCGACACGCTCAGCTTGTCCGTGCGGACCCTGGGCGCAGGCTTTGCTACCTTGGCAGCACGGGGTTTGGCGCCGCGTCTTACCTCCACGGCTCGTGCCGGCTTCTTACTGCGCGTTGTTCGAGCCATGGTCCTACTCGGGTAGGACCATGCTGCCAGGTCAAGAGCTTTGAACACCGACATCCCGCCTCCGCGTAAGCCGTCGGCGCTGGACTAACTGACTGCAAAGGCGCTGCGGATCGCCTCCTCGAGTGCCGCGACCTCCGTGTCTGTCAGCTCCGGAAATAGGTTTGAGCGCTTAGTCTTGCTGAGGGTGTAGCCGCGACCGTTGGCGAAGCTCTGCATGCACCCGGGCGGTGACGCGATAGCGGCGCAGCTTGAGACCCGGCCGTGTGATGTATTGCTTGGGGTCAAGTACGTCGACGTATGCGCCCACATCAGAGTCCTCAGGACCTATGGCGGCGGAGCTCCGCGCTCAACCGCAAACGAGTTGCTGACTCGTTTCGCATGATCTCCAAGATCGTCGATGTCAACGTCGTGGGGCAGGCTTTCATCGTCAGCAGTCCTATTGCGCGCGGAGCGCTCACCGCAGTTTTTTGGATCAACGGTCCTCCCTGGCCCGCCAAGGTCTTTGCCAAGCAAAGCCAGGGCCTCGCCTGGCTCGAAGGCCTGCTCAAACTAGAGAATATGAGCGCGCCCATGCCGCCACGTTGGTGGAAGGAAGAAGCTCAGATCGGCGACAACGACCCCCCGTAGCTAGCAATGCATTTGCTTCCCTTGCGGTCCTGTCAGGTCTACCTTTCGACGGGGGAACAAACAGTATGATGCATCAGAATGTCGATCGAGCGTTTGGGGCACTCGCTTGTCTGAGGCAACGTCGTGCCTGTGGAATTACAAATACGCACGCGCGCCTCGCCCACTACGAGCAGGCTCCGCGCGGCGAGCTTTTTCCGGCGCCACCCAATGGTGTGAAGCCCCAGCGCGGCAAAACCGTCAAGGTGCTCGGTTTCGAAGTTCAGTCTCTCGTCTTCGATAGTGCCCATGTGCCCATGCATCCTGCTGAGGTCGAGAGGTACTTTCGCGATTACTCCGCGCTTCACCGCTTTCTCGTACGTCGCGTGCGTAGGCCTGGCGCCGCGCCCCGGCGCGCTGTCGTGTATTTGCATGCCTGGATGGTTGCGGGAGCCAAGGTGGTGGACAGCTCGTTTGCGGCGCGTCTTTCCAAACAACTCGAATGCGATGTCTTCAACGTGCAGCAAGTTCATCACGGCGAGCGACAGATTCCGGAGTCTGTCTATCACGGTGTTCATTTCTTCAGCGCGGACTTGTCGCTCAGTGTCGAAGCCATCTGATTGGGCAGTTCTACTCGGAGCTAAAGCAGCAGCGACCGTCGGAGGCATTGCGGCGCGCAGCCCTGAGCGCGCGCCAGGCCGGCAACCCCGATTGGGATAACTTAGTGTTGTTCGGGGGGCGTTAAAGTGCGAGCGCAGAGAGCAGTCTTAGTTGCCGCCGGCAGGGCGGCTGGGGCGCATCGTCGCGTGCGTCCTCGCCATCAACGGTGAGGACCGAAACGTCGGAGCTGCCGGGGTTGACCGCGGCGCGCCTCGGGCCGGGGGGACGACAGCACCGATCGCCACTGATCGCCCTCGTGGGGCTGGCCGGGACAGGACGCGCGGTGGGCGACGGACGCGCCAGGTGCGGCGCCGCCGCTTGCAGCTGTGGAACGCATCTCATCGTGCGGCACCGATGCAACGGAACCGACATCATCGTGTTGGGCAGCGAAGCCATAAAGGCCCGCGGCCAAAGACAGCCCTAAGAGCCATGTATTGATACTCATCATGGGTTCGACCTCTCGCAGTTGGGGGGACCGCGCAACCTAACAGAAGTTCCTGAGCCCGAAGGTGCTCTCACCCCTGCTCGAGCCGGCAGCAAGCGGAGGCTTCCGAAAACAGGGACCTCCCCGCAAGAATTGCGGCTGGCGTGATGCTGCGCGGCGTGATGCTGCGCGTGTGGCGGAGCGGCTTGGCATCCCGGCCGAAACCGCAGAACGGTTGCGCAAGGCGAGCTTCCGCGCTCGCGAGCTGGGGGAAGGCTCGTCTCTCCCGTGACGAAAGCACCGGCCCGCAGGCTCACCGGCAGCGGCCGGGTTCGTGCGCACGTGAGCGAGAAGGGTTAGAAAGCGAAAGCGTACGCTGCTCGCGCTCTTCCTCGACCCGGAGTCGACCGTGACTTTGCCAATGAAACTGTCAGAGAGTCGAGAGCGCTTTATGATCGTGGCGCTGCCCATGGTCGCGGCTTGGGGCCTCTGCGCGTATGGGATCGGTGCCAGCCAGTTCAGGGGCGACGAGCTGTGCACATGGTGGGCGGCAAGCTTGCCCGCAGAGTCGTGTGGTCTCCTGGTGGACCACGTGGACGCGGTGGTTGCGCCGTAAGACCACTTAAAGCGCTGGGGGGTACGTATTGTTGGCGTTTCAGAA
>JBBSJC010000574.1:0-5228 GCA_038257655.1 Polyangiales bacterium
CGAGGCCAAGCGCCGGCTCGCACGCACTTCGTGGATATTCCCGAAACGTCAGCGCTGCAGTGGCCATTGACGGGAACGCTGACTCACGGCACGTTAGCCGTCCCCTGATGCCATACGACCGCGAAACCGGTGACAACGAGCTCGCGCGCCTGCGGGCGGAGAACGGCGAGCTCAAGCGCACGCTCGCTGAGCTGAACGCGCGCGGCACGGGCGGAGCCATCTGTGAAAGCGAAGCGCGCTTTCGGTCAGTCGTGGGCAGCATGAACGAGGGCGTCGTGGTGCAGGACGCGTACGGCGCGATTCTGGCCTGCAATGGGATGGCCGAGCGTATTTTGGGGCTGACGCGAGAGCAGCTGATGGGACGTAACTCGCTCGACCCGTGCTGCCGAGCGATCAAAGAAAATGGTCTGCCGTTCTTAGCTCACGAACACCCAGCCCTCGTGACCTTACGCACCGGGATCAGCTGTCGAAATGTGATCATGGGTCTGGTTAAGGCCGATGGTCATGTGACTTGGATCGACATCAACAGCGAGCCGGTGCCAGCAGTCGATGCGCAAGGGGCGGCGGTGGTATGTACCTTTACCGACGTCACGGCCTATCGACAGACCACGCAGCAGCTGCGTGCAAGCGAAGAGCGCACGCGCGTCGCTCTCGAGGCTGCTCACATGGGTACCTGGCAATACGAGCCAGCCTCTGGGGTCGTCAGCATGTGCGTACGCGCCCAAGAGATGTTCGGTCTGGCACCGGGAGCCTTCGGGCAAACCCTCGATGCCTACGCCGAGTGTATCCACCCTGATGATCGCGGCAGCATGAATGCAACGCTGATGCGCGTGCTTGCCGCCGATGGCGCCGTCGATTCCTTCCATGCGGTGCATCGCACGACACGCAGACCAGAAGAGCGCTGGATCGAATGTTATGGGCGCGTGTGGCGCAATACACAGGGAGTCGTGGTGCGCATGGCCGGCACTGCGATCGACGTGACCGATCAACGACGCCTCGAGGAGCACCTGGTGCGAGGTCAACGGCTGGAGGCCGTGGGCAGGCTGGCGGGGGGGATCGCCCACGACTTCAACAACGTGCTGACGGCGATCGTCGGCTCGGCTGATCTGTGTCTGCTCGCCCCCAAGCAGCTCCATGAGCACGTGGGGTTGATCCAGGAGAGCGCCGCACGCGCCGCACGCTTGGTGCAGCAGCTGCTCATGTTCTCGAAACGGCAGACCGTGGAACCCAAAGTGCTCGACCTGAGTCGCGTGGTCATGGGACTTGAGGCACTGCTGCGCAGACTTGCCGGAGAGCGCATCGAGCTTGCGTTCGTGATCGCAGCCGAAGGCCATCGCGTGCGCGCCGATCAAGGGCAGCTCGAGCAAGTGTTGATGAATCTGGTGGTCAACGCGCGCGATGCCTTACCCCGCGGAGGTCGCATCCAGATTGGCATCGTGGGCGCAAAAAAGAGTGGGCGAGAGGTCGTGTCACTCAGCGTCAGAGACGACGGCATTGGCATGGCGCGCGAAGTGGTCGAACGCGCCTTCGATCCGTTCTTCACGACCAAAGACTCCGGCACCGGCCTCGGTCTTGCTACCTGTTACGACATCGTGGAACAACTCGGTGGCACAATCAGTATCGACAGCGACGAGAGTAAGGGCACCCTGGTATGCGTCGAGCTGCCGCGCTCCCACGCTCCGTTGTCGCTCGCCGGATCCGTCGCCAAGAAAGCCCTGAAGAAGGGAAGCGAGACGATATTACTCGTCGATGATGACGCGCTGGTGCGCTCGGTGGCGCGCGACCTGCTCGCGTCCAGTGGTTATCATGTGCTGTGCGCCGAAGACGGGAAGCAGGCGCTGGACAAGGCGCGCGCCTACGAGCGTCCGATCGACCTGTTGCTGACCGATATCGCCATGCCGAAGATGAGTGGTGTCGAGCTCGCGCAGCTGATCGCGCGCTCACGTCCGGGCACCGCGGTGCTGTTGACGTCCGGTTACGGCGGCGATGCGCTGGATCGTGAAGAAGGAGAGGCGGCACGCGCGCGGCCCTTTCTTGCGAAGCCCTTCACCCAGCACGAGCTGCTCGCGCGCGTCCGCGAAGTGCTCGACTGCTGTGAGCAGCCCGCGAGCGCAGGCCTACGCGAAGTGAGAGCTACACCCGCCCCTTTACGGCACGAGGGAGCAGGCGCAGCAGGCCGATAGCGCAGATTACGGCAAAAAGACTTAGTACCCAAGCGCGCGGGGCAAAGGGCGAAAGCAGCACATGCTGTACAGCGCAGGCGAACGCGACGTAGGCCAAGCGATGCAGTTCCTTCCACGCCCGTAAATGCAGCCCGCGTACCACTGCTGCAAACGAGCTGAGGAGCAGCGCGAGCAAGACTAACAGCGCCGACAGTCCCGCGCGCACGTGTGCGGTGTCCAGTAACCAAGCAGCAGAAGCTCGCGCCTCGTCATGCAGGGGAATGAAGCCCAACGCCAGGTGGACGAGTGCCAGCCAAGCCGAAGCCATGCCGGTCAGTCGGCGTAGCTCCGGTGCACGCACTGTCGACAACCTTCCGATCTCGAAGCGCTGGCTGAGGCGCAACACAGGGCTCACGCACAGCGACAGCGACAAAGCCACAAGTGACAGCCAGCCACTGAATCGCGCAAGCGACCAAGACACCAGGGGTGGATAGCTTTGTGCGAGCGCCCACGCCCCGCCCAGGCCGAACAGTACACAGCTTACCGTACCCACAAGCCAGGCCAAACGGCCTCGTCGATAGTAAGGTTTGGATGCGTGCTCAGTCATAACGAAGCTAAGAACGCCACGAGATCCTGGCGCTCACTGACGCTCAACCCTTGGGTGTCCCCGTGCAGATTGCGGCGATTGTGTGTGGAAATCACCGCGTCGATCGTGGCAGCACGTCCGTCGGACAGATAAGGCGGCGAGCGCGCGAGCGAAAGCAGCGACGGCGTATCCAGTAGCTCGCGCTCGCGCTGCATTGCGGCTTGTTCGGGGAAAAGCGTGTGTAGCGGAATGCTGCCAAGCTGGGTAAAAGCGGGAGGGGCATGACAGCTCGGGCAGCGCGCCTTGACGAATGCGCTCCAGCCGCGTCGCTCGCGTGCCGGGTCGCGCTCGTCGATCGGCACCGGGTTACGCGCGCGGGGCAGTGACTCCAGGTAGGCGGTGAGCGTGTCGCCGCGCGCGGCCTGCTTGCGCAGGTAGCCACGATATAAGGTTTGAGCGAGCTCATCTAAATCGGAAAGCTTAGGGTAACTGCCGTCGCGAAGGTAAGGCGCAGTCCCCGTGATGCCCCGTACGCTGAGCGTGGGGACGAGCACGTAGCCACCGAGGTTGTGCATGGCATCGTCGCTGTCGGCGTGCAGATGACAGCTCTGACATGAGATCCCACTGCGCGTGCCTTCGTAAAAACCGCGCTCTCCCACCCGACGTGCGAGCAGCAGACTGTCGCGCTTGAGCAAGGCATCGTCATCGGGAGCAAGCCGCACGAGCTTCGGCTCGTCTGCGCCGGGTGCGATGATACCGAGCGCCCCTGCGCTGGGAGAAGCCACGATCAGCGTGCCATCGTCTAGCTCGGCGAGGCCATGGGGCGCATGCAACGCGGTGTCTACCAAGTCGATGATCGCAGGCGGCGACGCGGCCGATGCTGCGCGCCACAGCTCGTCACTGCCGGCAAAGCTTATCAGCCATTGTGTATTGGGCTGTGCGTGCGGCTGCGCATCAAGCTGACGATGCGCGGGGCGGTGCCTAGCTTCTGCGATGCCCATGGGCGAGAGACCGCGATCGAGGTCGCCTGGATTAGACTGCCGTTCGCTGCGCCGGGCGGTCAACCATTGCTCGCGAACATGCATGCTCTCGGTGTCGAGCAGCAGCAGTTGATCCTGCACGAAATGGTTACCCAAGCGTACGCGACCTTGCGGTTGATAATCCGTGGCCGCCATCAGCAGCTGGTTGCCCTGTGCGCCCCGTGCCAGGGTTACCACCGGTCGTACCAAAGGTAATCTTTTGTCTACGCTATACCCCGTCGCGCTCCGTCTGAGCCGCAGGATCTGGGCAGGGTTGCGCGTGGTCACGATCAAGGTGCTGGCGTCGCTGCCAAACGCCAGCCAATCGGGTGCAGCGTCCAGCGTCACGCGTGAGCTCAGCCGAAGCGCTGCGGACGGGCCGTTCGGCGGGCCGTACGATGTGTTGCTGCCCGTGACGAACGCCACACTGGGCTTACCGTCCGCGAGCGCCACAGCGATCGTGCTGAGATCCGGGCTGATGGCGAGGCGAGCCTGACGCGCACCGACCTCGACTTCCCTGACGCTACGTCCACTGTCGAGTGCGATCAGCTGCAGTTGCGAATAGTCAACGTAACTGACTACCAGATGGGCGTCGTCCACAAAGACGCAATCGCTTGGCCCGTCGCCCACTTTCACGCGCAGCCGTAGGCCGTGTCGATCGAGCACGATAAGCTCATCGGTCTCTTCGCTGACCGTGGCGGCGAGGGTGCGATCGGGAGACAGCGCAAGCCAGCGTGGGTGCGCAAACGGTGTGCTTGCATGAAGCTCACGCACCACCTCGCGTTCGTCCGCGTGAATAGTAATGTTAACTTTCCCGTGCTGGGCATCAGGTAAGCCATCGCGTCGCGGGTCGTAGTCGACGCGAAACAGGCCGTGTCCGAACGCCTCGCCGGTGACCGGCTGCGCCTGGCTGCCAAAACGTACCTGAATGTGTTGGGCACCCGGTGCATGCACGAAAAACGTTTGCGGCCGCTCGGACGACACCAAGGCGGGCGCGATGCTGGGCAGCGACTCCAGGCGCAAGCGGTCGTTCAGCTGGGTCGTCAGCCCGTGCAGGCCTTCGCGCTCGGCCAGTTGGCTGCGCGCCTTGTACCCGAACGCGACGCCCGGCGCCGCCATCAGCAGCGCAAGCAGCGCCAGGTGCCATGGCGTCAGGGACACGAGGAGCCTGCGTGCAGGGCCCGTGCTCATCACCGCTATGGCCACCAGATAGGCGAGCAGCGCGCTGAGCAGCTCGGCACGTCCCAGGCTCGCCCACAGCGACAGCGCAAGCCCAAGGACCAGTAGTTGGCGTGCCACGCGCAGGCTCACGCGCGCAGCTTAGCCCGATAGCTGCCGAGCAGTGGCGCCGATAGCTGGCCAAGCAGGCGCCAGGACCTCACTCCGCGTAACTCATCTTTCGCGTCATCCCGCCATCGATCACGAAGGACTGGCCTGTCACGAAGCCCGCTTCGGCGGAGA
>JBBSJC010000575.1:0-5227 GCA_038257655.1 Polyangiales bacterium
CGATATCAAAGGTGCCCGGCTTGCCAGCAAACTCGCCGCCCTGTTCGGCAGGGAAGGTCACGTTTGCTTGAACCTTGTCGCCCGGCTGCTTGCCGAGGAGCGCGTTCTTCAGCTCGGGTAGGAGGCTACCGCTCAGATCGATCGCACGCGCGCTGGCAGTGAGCTCAGGGCGAGGGGTGCCGTCGATGGCGATCGCGTAGTCGCAGACAAGGATGTCGGTGTCGGTGGATGGGCGCATGGGATCGGGCACGCCGAGCTCCGCGTTGCTCTGACGCAGCCGTTCAATCGCTTCGTCGACCTCGGACTCCGGAATGGTCCCGGAGCTGCGCGTAAGCTCAAGCCCCGTGGTGTCGACGCTCTCAATCTTGGGGCGGACCTCGACTTTGGCTTTGAAGGAGAGCGCCTCTCCCTGCTTGATGCCGGGCGTGCTCTCGAGCGGCGGCACGGCTACCACCGCCAGCTTGTGCTGCTCGACCGCATGGCCTAGGCCGGCTTCCACCAAATTCTGAATCACTTCTTGTTGAACGCGAGATCCGTAGATCTGCTTGAGCACTGTGCGTGGCACCTTGCCAGGGCGAAAGCCCTTCACCTTGGCGGTGCGTCCGAGTTGGTTGTAGCTGCCTTCGAGAGCTTTCTCGACGCGATCCCAGGGGACCTCGACGCTGACCTCGACCAAGACAGGACTGATTTCGCTAATTTGCGACTGCATCGCGCGACGCCTCTCACCAAAACGTTGGAAGGGCCTGTCTAGTGCCCGCTCCTTCCAGCGTCAAGCGAGGTGGATCAAGGTTAAGTCCAAAGCGCGGGCTACTTCGAAGATGCGCTCGTCCCGATAGAACTCTCCGAACACCACGCGCCGGATGCCGGTGTTGGCGATCATTTTGAAGCATGTCCAACACGGAGAGGCGGTGACGTAGATGTCGCCGCCTTCGAGTCGAATGCCGTGGGTGGCGGCCTGGATGACGGCATTGGCTTCTGCGTGGATGGTGCGAACGCAGTGGCCGTCTTCCATCAGATGACCGACCTCGTCGCAGTGGGGTAAGCCGCGAATGGAGCCGTTGTAACCGGTCGAAAGAATGACTTTGTCGCGGGCGATCAAAGCCCCGACGTGCTTGCGAGCACACGTCGAGCGGCTGGCGACCTCGCGCGCGATGTTCATGAAGTACTGATCCCAGGACACACGGGGCGAATCGGACATGGCGCGCCATATAGAATGTCGAGCCCGGCGGTCCACGCGAAGTGCTCGCAAGCTGCTCAGCGCGTACGGGCCCAGGCTTGAAACTCGTCTGTCAAGCCAGGCTGCGCGCTGACCGACACGCCGCGCATGATCAAAACATGCGCGCCTGAGCGGTCGATCGTGACTGTCGCGCTTGGGTGAGCGCGACGGGCCGTGGCGGCCGCTCGTTTGGCGCTGGTGGGATTGAGAAACGCGATCACCCAGAGCGAGCCGACCTCGCGCGCGTGCTTGAACACGACGTAGCGATCGGCGCGCCAGTCAGCAGCGAGCGAGTGACCTCGTGGACCGAGATAGATGCCGAGCTCGAAGCGTCCCAGGCTGTCTTCATCCACGATGCGGTGCCCTGCTGCTTCGAGTAGCGCAAGACCCGGCAGCGCTATCGGTGCCTGCGTTTCGCGGGCGAGAAAGCGCGCAGGCTCCTGGATTTCGCGCGTCGTCGTGGGCGGCGTGCGATGGGCGGCATCGACCGTGCGAAAGCCGCCCGCGTGGATCAATGCAGCGGCGAACAAAGCACCGTCGCGATAGCGGAATAATAGTGGGTCTCGAACGATCGCCGGGGCCAGGCGCATGCTGCCGGTCAAGGTTTCGGGCGCGGAACGGAGCATCTTTGCCAGCTCGACGCGATCGTGCACGAGCATGTCGAGGCTGACACCTGAAAGGCCCGCGGCATAAGCGAGCATGGCAAGCGTCGCATCGCCCTCAACGAGCGCACCGAGCGCGTTATCGGCATCGGTAGTGCGCTGGCCGTCGAGCGCAGCGCGCAGCCCCAGGTGTTGGTCTTGAAGTGCGTGGACTAGCTCGTGCACGACGGTCGCGCGCCACTCGAGCGCGGCGCTTTCATCGCGGTCGCGGGCGAACGCATGAGCGACGTCATCGCGTATCGCAAGGCATTGGGTTTCTGGATCGTAGTAACCGATCAGCTCCTCTTCCATCAGCGCCTCGATCAGCGCACGCACGTCCAGGGCTGGATCGAGCAGACCAAGGGCGATGTAGCGCACACGAACCCGTTCAAGCTCGACTGGATCGAGGGCTGCGCTGACATACGCGCGCATCGCCTTACGGTCTTGAATGCGCACGTCGACAGGGCGCAAAAAGCGCAGGCCGCGGATGCGCTCCGTTTCGCGCATCAGCGCTTTGATCGTGTCGTGCTCGCGCGGCGAAGGAGGACGCGAGCTTGCTGTGGTCGGTGTGGCGACGCTCTTTGGTGACGGCGCGGTGACAACGGCGGGCCGCGCGGGGGAGGGCTTGGCGGGAGCGTGGGTTACTGTGCAGGCGACAAGCGCAGCGATTACGGCGAGCGCGCACGCTCGCGAGCAAGTCACGTGCGCACCACGGTTACCAGCACCATGCACACGACGCGTTCCCGGATCATCTGCGTGAAGAAGCGTGTCAAGACGCGTCGAATGTGCTCGCGTAGGCCATCGAGATCGTCCAGGCGGCCATCGGACACGGCCTCGCGCAACCCCCGTCTGGCGGCAATAGTCGCTTGCTCCAGCACTTCGCGAACGTTGCCGCGAAACGTGACGCCCCGTGCTTGGAAATCGGGCGCCGCGAGCAACCGACCGTCTTCGTCGATGCTGAACGAGACTGCGACAGTGCCCACCTCCGCAAGGCGCATGCGATCCTCGAGCACCGAATCGGCCACGTCCATGCCGCGTGCAACGTGAATGCGACCGGTGCGCGCGCGATCGATGACGCCGATGCGATCGCGGCGGATCTCGACGATGTCGCCATTGCCCGCAACCAGCGTGTCTTGAACGCCGAGCTCGCGGGCTAACGCAGCGTGTTTTGACAGGTGATGAAACGTGCCGTGCACCGGGATGAAGGAGCGCGGCCGTACGAGGGACAACATCTCGGATTGTTCGGCGCGTTGTGCGTGGCCGCTGACGTGTACCCCGCGATGCGTGCGCCGGTCGATCACCTCGACCCCTTGGCGCTCGAGCGCATCGAGCACGTGCAGGACTGGACGCTCGTTGCCCGGGATCACCCGCGATGAAAGGATGACGGTGTCGCCCGCGTCGAGGCTCAGGTATTGGTGATCGCGCCGAGACAGGCGGGCCAGGGCACTTTTTGGTTCCGCCTGACTGCCGGTGGCTGCGATCAGCACACGGATGCGCGGTAGCTTGGCTGCTTGCTCGGGCGTGACGAGCACGTCTTCTGCGCGATCGAGATAGCCCGTGTCTGCAGATATGCGGGCATGGGTTTGAACCGATCGTCCGAGCCAGCACAACTTGCGTCGCGTGCGGCGTGCGATGTCGATCATCGAGCGCAAACGATGCGTGTTCGATGCGAACAGGGTGACCACTACGCGGCCGCTTGCGGCGTTGACGAGCTCCGCCAGCGCTTCACCGACGGGCAGCTCGCTGCCGGTGGAGCCTTCGACGTCGATGTTGGTCGAGTCGCTCAGCAGTAGTCGAACGCCGGCGTCGCCGAGCTCGCGAAAGCGAGCGCTGTCGAAGAGCTCGCCGTCCGTGGGCGTGGGATCGATCTTGAAATCGCCTGTGTGGATAATCGTGCCTACCGGCGTGCGCAACGAAAGCGAAGTGGCGTCCGCGATCGAATGCGTTACGCGAATGGGCTCGGCCTCGAAGGGGCCGATCGGATAGCGCTTACCGGGCTCGATCGTGATCAGCTCGGGCGGACGTGGGGGTGGCAACTCCTGGAATTTCTCGCGCAACAGGGCGAGCGCGTAGGGCGGCCCATAGATGCGCATAGGATGCTCGCGCAAGAGATACGGAATCGCTCCGATGTGATCTTCATGGCCGTGGGTGACCCAGAGCGCGGTTTCGCGACACGGTTCGTCGTCGAGATAGCGAAAATCTGGACGGATTACGTCGGTGCCAAACGGCATGCCTGGAAAGCCGATGCCGCAGTCGACGAGCACGCGCTGCTCGTCGCACTCGATCGACATGCAGTTCATGCCCACTTCGCCTAAGCCACCGAGTGGCACTACACGCACGCTATCGCCCACAGTCCTCCAGCGCGCGAGTCTAGCCTCGCTGCCCGGGTGGTCACGAAGTTCGTTTTGGTGCGCGCGAGTTTCGCTAGGTTTTTCGCGGGCTCCCACGATTGACCACGCGAAAGGCGTCGTGCTAGGAGGCCCCGTGCCTATGCGCCGTTTTCTGATCCTCTCGTGTCTGGTTGCGATGCTGGGGCCCGCCCGCTCGGTCCTCGCGCAAGCAACGCCCACCAATCCACCAGCTGAGGAGCCTGCTCCCGAGGAGCCTGCGCCTGCTGCTGAGCCTGCGCCCGATGCGGATGACGCGGCCCCGCCGCCGTCCGAAGCAGGCGGCGAAGCCCCTTCAGGAGGGGGAGGTGGTTTGACTCCACCGACGCTGGCGCCGATTGAGCTGCCCGCAGCAGGCACTGAAGCTGAGGTTACAGAACCGGTGCTCGTCCCGGTGCTGCCCGATCCGTCGGCGGCCGCGGCCAAGCTTCTGCAGGTGGAGCCAGTTGCACCCAAGCAGGAGACCGGCTGGACCGCGCCCGAGGGCGTGTTTCAGCTGCATGGTTACTTCCGCATGCGCAGCACGCTATTGCGTCGCGGCTATCTCAGCCACGGGACTGGCAACGATCGCTTCCAAAGGGAAGGGCGCGCCAACTACGATCCGTTCGCTGCCTTCTTACCGACCGATCGTGACCGACGCGATGCGAAGGGGCAGGGGACCGCCCCCGTGAAGGATGGCTGTGGTGACAAATCTGGCGGGAACGGCCGGTGCAGCTCGAAGAATCAGGTCAGCACGGACTTACGCTTGCGCCTGAAGCCCGAGATTCACGTTAGCGACGACGTGCGCGTGAAGATGTGGCTCGATCTGCTCGATAACGTCGGAGCCGGCACGCTGGGTTATGGACCGAATGATCCGATTACGGCCAACACTGTCCGTGTCCGTCGGGCCTGGGGCGAGGCTCGCAATCGCGACCTAGGCGAGCTGCGTTTCGGACGCATGGGAGCCGATTGGGGTCTCGGTATCCTGGATAACGGCGGCGATC
>JBBSJC010000576.1:0-5209 GCA_038257655.1 Polyangiales bacterium
ACTGGGCGAGCAAGCGGCGCGCGCGCACGATGCCTTCCTCGATACGGAACGAGTCATCTATGCGGGGGTCGTTGATGAACCCCTTCCAACCAGCGGAGGTGCGCGGCTTTTCGAAGTACACGCGCATCACGATCATCAGCGCATCGGCGACCTTGGCTGACAACGCGTGAAGCCGGCTTGCGTACTCGAGGGCCGCCTCGGGGTCGTGGATCGAGCAGGGGCCGATCACGACAAGTACCCGCGGATCGGAGCGGTCAAGGATGCTGCGCACGGCGGCGCGGCCCGCAGCGATCGTCTGGGCGCCCAGCTCGCTCAGCGGCACAATCGCATGCACATCGTTGGGCGTCGGCATGTCCGAAAGGCCTGCGACGTTGATATTTTCGAGGCGCGGAGCGCTCATCTCGACTGAACCCCTTTCGTGCCGCCGGCCCCCTGGGACTGCGACAGTGAGGCATAAGCGTAGCATCCGGCAGCGGAGCGCCGACGGGATTAGCTACGCGCGCGATGCGCAGGCTGGTTGGCACTCTTACCCTTTTTCGCGGGGCTCGCTGTCGGCGTGACGCTCTCGCGCGAGACCAGCCTATTGAAGCGACTTTCCTCGCCATCGGCTGTCTCCTCTTGGTAGAGGAAGGACAAGCCGTTCTCTTCGAAGGCTTCGAACCACTCATCCCACTCCATAGCCTCGAGGGATTGCTCTCCTGCAAACCCTGGAAAGTCGATGCGCAGGATGCCGGGGTCACTATCCGCACCCGCGCGTTTCACGTGTGCGGGGGTACCGTTGCGTTCTTCGACCCAGGCGCGAATCTCGTCGTGATCAGTGGTGATTTTCGCTGCTCCCATAGCGTGCCTCCTTCTGTGCCTTGCGCGCAGAAGGAAGCACAATGAATGCCAGCGCTTTGCGCCCTGTTCGATCCCAGCGACACGCGGCGCTGAGAGGTCGGTGCTTCGCAGTTGGTCTAAGTCTACCGCTGGGGATGGAAGACTAAGAGCTAGAGTTGGATGCTCTTGACCTCGAGGAACTCCTCGAGCCCGTAGCGTCCTAACTCGCGGCCATTACCGCTCTGCTTGTAGCCACCGAAGGGCGCGAGGGCATTGAAGCTCGCACCGTTGATGTCGACCTGACCTGCGCGCAGCCTTCGTGCCACGCGTCGTGCGCGCTGTGGGTCCTGGGACCAGACGGCCGCAGCCAAACCGTAAGGTGTGTCGTTCGCCAAGCGCACGGCCTCGTCTTCGTCCTGATAGCTAAAAATCGAGAGCACGGGGCCGAAGATCTCTTCCTGGGCGATCGTCATGTTCGGCGTCACGTCTGCAAACACGGTGGGCTTGACGTAATAGCCCTGGCTCAACCCCTCCGGCGCCTCGGGGCCGCCGGTGACGAGCGTGGCGCCCTCCGCGATGCCCTGCTGGATGTACTTGCGCACCCGCTCACGCTGCGCGTCGCTTATCACGGGGCCGAGCTTGGCTTTGCCGCCGAGCGGATCGCCAACCGTCAACGCCTCCGCTGTCTTCTTGGCGATGGCGACTGCTTCGTCGCGCTTGGACGCAGGCACGAGCATGCGCGTGAGCGCGGTGCAGGTCTGGCCGGAGTTGAGGTAGCAGTTGCTGACGCCCGCGCTGACGGCGCGCTCGAAGTCCGCATCATCGAGGATCACGTTGGGGGACTTGCCGCCGAGCTCTTGCGCCACGCGTTTGACCGTCTTGGCTGCGACCTCTGCTACGCGCTTGCCCGCGCCGGTCGAGCCGGTAAACGACACCATGTCGATGCCTGGGTGTGCGGCGATCGCTTCTCCCACCGTCGGACCAAGCCCTGACACCAAGTTGAACACGCCTGCAGGCAGGCCTGCCTCGTGGATGACTTCGGCCAGCATGAAGGCATTGAGCGGCGCGACTTCGCTCGGCTTCAGCACCACTGTGCAGCCGGCTGCGATCGCGGGCGCAATCTTGGCAACGATCTGATGCAGCGGGTAGTTCCACGGGGTGATGCAACCGACGACGCCGATCGCTTCGCGCACGACGAGGGAGCTACCCACGTTCTCCTCGAAGCGGTACTCCCGAAGCACGTTTGCGAAGACGCCGAAGTTGCGAACTGGCAGCCCCACCTGAATCAGGTTGGAGAGCTTGAGTGGCATGCCCACTTCGCCCGCGATGGTCTCTGCCACCTGCGCTGCGCGCGCCTTGAGCCCCTCGCCGATGCGCTCGAGGAAGCTCGCACGGGTCTCGACGCTGGTTTGCGACCAACTGTCGAAGGCTTTGCGTGCGGCTTCGACGGCGCGGTCGACGTCGGCCGCGGTGCCTTCCGGCACGCGACCCATCACCTGTTCCGTCGAGGCGTTGATGACGTCGGTCAACCCTGGTTTTGCAGGGGAAACCCAGCGTCCATCGATGTAGTGCTTATCGAATACGTGCATGGCGGCAGGGTGCCATGGCGCCGTGGACACAGGTAGACCGATTTACTCACACGAAGAACCCTATCGCGTCACCTGCCGTGACTCTTCACGACTACAGACTGGAGTCGCCGCCCAGCAGACTCGTGGCGGCAAGCCAGACGCCGACCGGCGGGATCAAAACGAGTGCCACGAGCGCGAGCGGCATCAATGCGATGAACAACACCGGTGCCATGACGATTCCCGCCCCTAAGGTTGCGACGATTCGTCCAGTACCCATTCGACAAGCATGCAAGAGCTCCGTAAGAATGGCCGCGCGGGCGGGGATCAACTTGTTCATGCGTACCTCCATGGGCGTGACACCCTGCGCGTGACGCCCTGCATGGACGTAGAGCAAAGTGCATGCCTCGCTAGGTAAGCCGACGCGATGTACAGAACGATTGAGGGTTTCGCGCTCAGCGCTGGCGCGACATCAAGCACGTGGACACGACCGTTGACGACACCTGTAGGCTTGACCAAACAAGCTCACACGGCGAAGCTGCTACGGCATCAATCAGATCGTGAGCGGGGTGCGACATGGGCGACGTGATCAATCTGAACAAGTACCGAAAGCAGCGCGAGCGCGCTGAGCAGAAGCTACAGGCGGAAGCGAACCGCTTGAAGCACGGCGAGAGCAAGTCCTCCCGCACGCTGCGCGGTAAGAAGCGTGCGTTGGAAGACAAGCAGCTCGAGGGCCACAAGCTCGAAGGCAATACGCTCGAAGACATCAAACCCGAAGAGTAAGGTCAGTCAGTGCCGAACGAGGCCACAGGGTAACCGCTGACGCTGCACGTTGGACACCGCGACGCTGCGACGCCGAATAGCGGCGCCACAGACGCGGCGGCTTTGGACGTTTAGCCCTGTAATTCTCGTTTGATCGCGCTGAGCACTGCCGCGGGCGCACGCACACGCATCAAGCTGCCTTCGGCTTCGTACCGCTCCTCGAGAACACGACAGCGCTCGTGCAGCATCGCAACGAAGCGCTGCTTGTCGTAGGGGATGAGCAGCTCTTCTTCCTGCATGTCCTGCTCGAAAAACGCGACGACACGTTGGTGCAAGCGCTGCACATGCTCAGGGTCGCGCGCCGACATCAGCAGTGCATCTGGAAACTCCGCTTGCAGTGCGTCTCGCTCGGCTTCAGTGAGCCTATCGGACTTGTTCAACACCGTCAGGCCGGGCCCTTCGCCCGCACCGATGCTGGCGAGCACTTCGCTCGTGACGGCGATCTGATCGCGAAAGGCCGGATCGGCAGCGTCGACTAGATGCAACAGTAAGCCTGCGTCTTTGGCCTCTTCCAATGTGGAGCGAAAAGACGCGACCAGGTCATGGGGCAACTTCTTGATGAAACCTACCGTGTCGGACACCAAGATGCGCGGCCGCGTTTCGGGTTTGAGCGCACGCACGGTGGTGTCTAAAGTCGCAAACAACTGATCGGCGACGTACACCTCGTCGCCGGTCAAGGCGCGCATCAGCGATGACTTGCCGGCGTTTGTGTAACCGACGAGCGCCACGGTGTGGGAGTCCGTTTGGGTGCGTCGGCTGCGACGTGTATCCGCTTCGCGTTTTACCACCTCGAGCTCGCGTTTGAGCTCGGCGATGCGATCGCGAATGCGTCTGCGGTCAAGCTCCATCGCCGACTCGCCGGCACCACGGCCACCGATACCACCACGCTGCCGGTCTTGTCCGGCGTGCGCCTCGCGCAGTCGCGGCGCGGTGTAGGCAAGGCGCGCGATCTCCACCTGCATGCGCGCTTCACGGGTGCGCGCGTGTCGCTGAAAGATCGCCAAAATCACCATGGAGCGATCAAGAACTTCGACGCCGGTCGCGTTCTCCAGATTGCGCATCTGCGAGGGCGTCAAATCGTGATCGACGAGCACGGTCGTGGCCTTCTCCGCCACTTCGTAGGTTATCGCGGTCGAAGGCTCAGCCTCGTCGCTGCCGAAATCGGTGTCGGTGTCGGTGTCGGTGTCGCCGTCTTCGTCAAGGTCCTTACCTTTTTTACCGGGTGCCACGTAGCTGGTCACGATTCCGGTGCCATCGGTGAACGCGGCCAACTCCTTGAGCTTGCCTACCCCGACCACCGCCGCTGTCGCTAGCGTCGCGCGGCGTTGGGTCACGCGACCGACCACGTTGAGACCGAGCGTCTCGGCCAAACGCGACAGCTCTTTGAGCGAGGCTTCGAACGCCGCGTCGTCGGCGTCGGGCAGTTGCACGCCGACGATGACGGCGCAGGGCCGCGGCCCGTCAGTAGTGCGCAGCTTGGATTCGGAATGTGTCTGGTTGTCGCCCATCTCTACCTCGATGCAGATACCTTGGAGCACGCGCCAGATTGCGCGACTGATTGACGATGCCTCCCCACAGCTTTCTCCCCTCCCACCAGCGCTCGTAGCCGGCGTTGGTGCGCAGCACGAGCAACGCCGCGAGCACGCCACCTGTGTATTGAACGTGGCTGATCTGCGGCGGGCTCCACGGCAAAACCAAGAACAGCAGGCTCACCAGCAAAGCAAATGCGGAAAAAGCGAAGATGCGCCCCACGAGGTGGCGCGTAATCGAGTGCTTCCAGTCGAGGGCGTCGCGCCAAAAGGCGCGTGGGGTGCTCGGATTTGGATAGGCCATCATCTTGGCTCTACCTTAGTACAGGTCCCAGAAGTAGGTGATCACTAGGGCTGCCAGGACGTTTTCTCCACGTGGGCGTGAGCGTTGTCCTGGTCCCGCGGTCACGCTGAGTTACGCGACCAGCTTCGGCGCGCAGCATTTTCCGTTCCGCTCAACATCGCGGAAGGAGC
>JBBSJC010000577.1:0-5159 GCA_038257655.1 Polyangiales bacterium
AGCCCACGCCTGAGATTTTGAGCCCCAGGGCGGCGCCCTTGTGCATGCGGGCTGGTCCGCCGACGACGCCGAGCGCGAGCGGGATCTCCATGAAACCTTCGAGGTTTCCGTTTTCCGCCTGACGCCAGACGCACAGCGGCTTGTACTGCCCACTGCGCGCCGCAAAGGCGTGGGCTCCCGACTCAGCTGCGCGCCAGTCGTTGCCGGTGGCGATGATCACGGGATCGACGCCGTTCATGATCCCCTTGTTGTGCGTGGCTGCGCGATAGGGGTCGGCTTCGGCAAAACGCGAAGCGCGAACGATACCATCGCGCACTTGAGCGCCGTCTTTGCCGCCGTCCGTGAGCGCGTCAATCGGGATCGAACAACTCACGCGCACGCAGCGCTCGTCGCACAGGTTTGACAAGATGCGCAGGCCGACCTGAGCCTCGGCCAGCTCGGCGACGCGGTCCGAGACGGACTCGGCGACCGTGTTGACCAGATTGGCGCCCATGGCGTCCCGGCAATCGATCAGGAAATGCACGACCAGCATGCCGTCGCCCAAGTCGCGCACTTCAATGTCCCGGGCCCCGCCCCCGCGCCGGACCAGATTCTCGACCGCAGCATCCGCACGCAGCAACAGCTCGTCGCGATGGGCCATGATGCGGGCGCAGGCGGCCGGCCCATCGCTGACACCATCGAGCTGCACCTGGGCGATCATCACCGGCTCATCCGACTCGGCCTTGAAGCCGCCCCCCGAGCGCACGATCCGCGCCGCGTTGGAGGCCGCCGCAACGACGGAGGGCTCTTCCACGACCATAGGCGCCAGATAGTCGCGACCGTTGATCTCGAAGTTCAGACCGAGCGCGAACGGCAACGTGTAGGAGCCGACCACGTTCTCGATCATCTTGTCAGCAGTATCGCGATCGATTCCGCCACGATCCAACGAGGCCATCTCTGACTGGGTCAGGTCCAGGCGCTCGGCTGTCACCCGGCGACGTTCATCGAGGGGCAGCTTGTAGAATCCGGGAATCCGTGACGATACCATGATGACCTCGTGAGTTACTTAAGCGGGCTTGGACAGCAGGTCGGGCTCTACCCGAACGCCTGCTGCACCGAGCCCTAAGTCAAGGCGGTCCAGGCCCGCCGCCGTGCATGCCGAATCAAAGGCTGCTGCATCGGAATGATTGTTAAAAAATGCGATCGCGACATCGCCGCCACCGGCGCCTGAGGGCTTGGCACTACCGCCATGTGCCCTGGCCAGGGTCGCAATCTGAGCCAGATCAGTAGTCACAATCGATACGCCGGCGGCTTGGCCGAGGCGCTCCATTCCTAGGCCGTAGGCATCTGCCGCGCTGACAATTTCGGCTCCCTGGCCCGCAACTATCGCCTCGGCAAAGCGTGCAGCCTGCTGGTGCAGCTGATCGCGGATCACGCCGTAGCCGCTCTGATCGCGACCTTCAAAGGCGCGCACGGCCCGCACAAACTCGCTGGTGCGCGCCTCGATGCCGGTCCAGACGACGCGCGTGGCGACATCGCGCGGCCAGTCCAGGCGTGTCGCCTCGGCAAGCTCGCCGTTTTCCACGCGAAAGCGCACAAATCCGCCTAACGAGGCGGCGGCAACGTCGGCGCCGCTGCCCTCGGGCGCGACCGCCTTGTGGCCGGCCAGGGCGATTTCCAGCACCTCGCGCTGAACGGCCGGATCACTCAAATCGCGTCCTGCGCTCGCCAGCACGGACCCCACCGCGGCGGCCGATGCCGCGGCCGATGAGCCCAGGCCCAGCTTGCGGCCGGACTTGCGTAGCTCGCTAACGTCGATGTGGAGGGCTGCGTTCACGGGTTTCGTTCGCTCTTCCGCGAGCTTCCGTCCTAGCAGGGCCTCGGGCGGCAACGGGCGCATTTGCTGCGAGTCGGCCGATCCGAACGGCGAGCCGTCAGAAGCAGGGGACCAGCGGGCGTAGGCTCGGGCGTCGACCGAGGCGACGATGGCGACCGCCCCCTTGAGAACCGCATACTCGCCTGATATCATGAGCTTTCCGGGCGCGCTGGCCGCGATCAAGCGACTCACCTGCGGATCTCCAGGTCGGGCCCGGGCACTGCGGTCAGGGTGCGCAGCACCAACGGGCTTTCGGCCAGGGCAGTCGCCACCCGCGCGGCATCGTGGGCATGGCACAGCGCCTTGACGTGGGGGCCCGCGTCCATGGTGGCGTAGACCTCCACGCCTTCCTTGCGCAGGCGCTTGACAGTGCCGAACGCTGCCAAGGTGGCGGGCTGCCAATACAAGAGCCCGGGACGCGAGGCCATCATGCAGGCGTGCATGGCGAGCGTGCTTTGCTCCATGGCCTCGCCCAGCCTGGTGAGGTCCTTGGCGAGCACGCCCGCGCGTACTTCGGCGGTCAGCGCGTCGGAGCAATCGACCCAGGCGCGATAGTAGGGCGAGGTTTGCTCGCTGAGCGTCATACCCTCGGTGGAACCCACGTCCTTTTCGCCTTCGTTGGCGACGGCCACCACGATCCGCACGTCCCAATGCTCCGGGCCTGCGACCCTGCGCGCGGACAGCATCGGGTCGCCGGGCTTGCCCCGCGGCAGCTCGACGAAACCGCCATAGATCGAGCGTGCTGCGGAGGCGCTCGCCTGGCGCGCCATCGCGCTCCACAGCTCCTCATTACGCACCAAGCCGGCGGCGCTACAGGCTGCGCCGATGAGCGCGGCAAAACCGGAGGCGCTCGAAGCCAAGCCCGAGGCGGTCGGGAAGTTGTTTGCGCTCTCCACGCGTGCATGCATGTCGAGCTTGGCGAGCGCTCGCACTTGGTCAAGCACCTTGACTGCACGGCCATGCGCCTTACCGGTCGCAACCTTCCCGTTGAGCATGACCTCGTCCGCGCTCAGCCCGCTGTCGAAGGTGACCATGGTTTCGCTGCGCATCGGCTCGAGGGTGAGCGACAGGCTCGGCACCGCGGGCAGGTTCAGCGCGACGTCGGATTTACCCCAATACTTGGCAAGCGCGATGTTTGCTCGCGCCAGGGCAGTGGCCGTTTGTGTCGTCATGTGTAGCTCTCCACATCGTAAACTTGCTTGTCCATCGCCAGCAGCGCGGCTTTGACGGCGTCACGCGTCTCGTCAGTGTCGACCAGCGCGATCATGCAACCGCCGCCGCCGGCGCCCGTGACTTTGGCGCCTAAAGCGCCGGCCTTTTCGGCCGCTGCGATCATGTCTTCGAGCAGCATCGTCGACAGCATCAGCGACGACAGCAGCCGGTGATTGAGCGTCATCAACTGACCTAGGCTCTTGAGCTCGCCCTGCTCAAGCGCAAGCTTGCCGTTGTTGACGATAGCCTCCATGCCGTCGAATATTTTCCCGACGCGCACCGGATCCTTTTCGAACTGCCGCGCCACGGACTCGACCATCTCTTTGGTTCCCGATGACTCGCCGCTGAAACCCGCAACGATGCGCAGGGGATGGCGCGGCACGATGCGCGTGAGCGGCTGACCCTTACGAAATACGGCCATGCCGCCGTGGGCGGCCATCGCGTTATCCACGCCCGACGGGTTGCCGTGAAACACGCGCTCCCAATCGAGCGAACGCTGGTAGATTTCGTCGTTGCTGCGCGTGATGCCGCGCGCCTCATCCATGGCGCGCAACACAGCGACGCCGAGCGCCGCGGACGATCCCATGCCTGCGCCGCTCGGCAGACGCATGGTTGCGTGCAGCGTCAGCTCGACGTTATCCGGATACAGCGCGCGGGCGATGTTCAGCGCCTTCTGCAGCGGCTCGCGGCCGAGGTTCGGTTCGCTGCCGGTGTCGATCTCGACGTTCCAGGGCGCGATGTGCAAGCGCGTCGGCCCACTTTCAGCGGGCACTGCGCTCACTTCGGCGCCGCGCTGGACCGCGAGGGCGAGGGCGGGCCTGCCGTGCACCACGCCGTGCTCGCCGAACAGGATCACCTTGCCATGTCCATGGGCCATGACGTTTAGTGGTCCCGATGGGCGAACTTTCGCGCCAATTGTTCGAGCCGTCGCGCGCCCTCGGCCGTGAGGCCCGCGTCCTGCAACGCATGTTCGGCCTCTGCGCGCTGGCGTTCGACCCGGACCTCGACGGCGCTGCGCGCGCCGCAGCGTTCGAGCAAGTCCATCGCGGCCTGCACGTCCTCGTCGCTCGCGTCCGCTTTGCCGAACACGCGTGTGATCGGTGCGCGCTGGTCGTTGGCTAGGCGCTGCTCGCTCTCCTCGATCAAAGCCGTGCGCTTGCCCGCGCGTAGGTCGTTACCCGCCGGTTTGCCGGTTTTTTCGGGCGCACCGAAGGTGCCGAGCAGATCATCGCGGGCTTGAAAGGCTTGCCCGACGGGATCGGCGTAGCGCGAAAGCGCCTGCTTTTGGGCTTCGCTTGCGCCGCCGATCACCGCCCCGAGCAAAAGCGGGCCTTTGACGCTGTAGGAGCCGGTCTTGAGGCGCTGGATCAACGCCACATCGGGGTAGGCGATAAGGTCGAGGGCCTGCCCGAACACCACGTCTTGATGCATCTCCCAAAACACGCGCAGGGCTTCGGCGCGCTGACTCTCCGGCATGGCGGCCCCAGCCGTGAGCTCGATCGCAAAACCGTTGCCGAGGTCCCCCGCCAAAATCGCGAGGCTCGCGCCGAGATGGCGATCGTTGCGGCGATCGGCAAACAGCTTGTGTAGGGCCGGGCCGCCGCGACGTTCATCGTCCTGATCCATCCAGTCGTCGTGGACGAGCAGATAGCTTTGCAACAGCTCAAGCCCTGCACAGGGATCGAGCAGCGCATCGATCTGAGTGTGCTCGGACACGGCCAAGTGACCTGCGATCAACACGGCTGGACGCGTGCGTTTTCCGCCGCGCTGCGTGAAGTCGTAAAGCGCATCGACAAGCTCGAGCGATGGCGTGCTCAGCGCCCGCGCGTACTCACGCTTTTGCTCGAAAAAGCGTTCGAGATGGGCGTCGACCCGGCGTTTGATCTCGAGCAACCAGACATCGATGTCGTAACCAGTTGAAGCAAGCGAATTCACGAGATTCTCCGCACGCGATGTGGGGGGTGCGCAAGGCCGCAGCATGGCCGCTCCCGGTGAGTGACGTCAACTGCGCATCGGCTTGAAAAGCTGTGGGCCCCGTGAACGTGTTCGCCCCAAGACCTGAACGATTGTGTGCGCTTACGAGTGCGGCGCT
>JBBSJC010000578.1:0-5158 GCA_038257655.1 Polyangiales bacterium
ATCAGATCGCCTCGACGCCGACGCATCCCCGTCACCGGCGCTGAAAATTCTTCAGATACAGCGAGTATCCTTGCGAATTTTCATCACCGCCGACGGGGCGCCTCGACGCCGATCCGACCTGATTCTTTTGTGCCGGGCGCTAAGCGACCCCCGCAAAACAATCTAACCGGACAACTACGAGACGCAGACAGCAACGGCCCAGAAGTGTTAGCCGCCGCTTGCACGGCCTTCGAGCTCGCTGAGTCGCTTGCGCGCCCTGTCCGTCAACGGGTCGAGCGGATAACGCGCGATCAGATTCTGTAACGTCAGCAAGGCCAGGTCAGGACGGCCCTCATCCTCTTGCACCTGCGCGCCTGCAAGCAGCGCGCGCGGCATGGCCGGCGTATTTTGGTGATGATGAATCAGCAACTTCGTTGCATCCACCACCACGCGTTTGTCCTTGGCCTTGTCACCCGCGATCAGAACGTTGACTAAGATTTTCTCGGGCCATTCGAGCGTAGGCACAGCGGTGCGCGTCAGGCGGTAGGCATCGCACGCTGCCTGCAGCTCGTTGTGCTGCAAATAGTAACCTATCGCCCACTCCGCCTGCGGCTGTACGTGACCTGCGACCTTGAGCTCAGCTGCCAACTGAAACAGCTGCAAACGACCGGACAAATGAGTGGGATCGTCTTTGACGAGCGCTGCAAGCTTCTGCATCGCCTCGCGTTTGTCGCCCGCTTGGACGAGGTCCATCGCTTCGATAAAACGCTGGTCCTCTTCCCACTCTTCGGGATCCCACGTGCGGTTGTTCGTACCGCTATCGTTCTCGGGAGCGGGCTTACCGGTGGGCTTGCCCGTCGGACGCTTGGTCTTCGGCACAGGCGATTTGAGCTCCTTACGAAGAGCCTGTGCGACTGCGCCGGTAAACAGCTGCAGACGATTGGTACGCTTTGGTCCCTCGAACTCCGTCACGCGTTAAGGGTACCACTGGTTCTTTCGGCAGCGCAGGTGCCAGCGATTTTGCGCCGGGTGCAAGCGCCCGCCTTCTGTTCAGCGAACCGCCGTGATGCTGTAAGTACGTTGCTTGTTGCGTAGACGCAGCTCCACATCGTCCCCCAACACGCGGCCGAGCACGGCCCGGCCCATGCTCGAGGCCGGCGTCACCACGAGGATGTCAACGTCGTCGACCTGCACCTCCGTGCCGCCGCCATGGGGCGAAAGAAACAGACAGCGCTCGGTGTCGTCGTCGCCCTCGAGCGAAATCAAAGCGCCCGCGCCGATCGGATCGTCCTGGCCGTAGACGCGTAAAGGCATGAAGCGCAAGACATGCATCTGCTCGGTGATCTCTTGTGCACGCGCAGCCTGCCCCCGTGCCAGATAAGTCTGTTCGAGGGCGCGGGTGTCCTTCTCGTTTTCGGGCTTGGCTTCTGCGTGGGTGGCTCCCTCACGCGTGCGCTGCGCGGCGCCCATCATCTGCGACCACGATTCGTTCATTCGTTCGAGCACAGCATCGAGTACGCGCTTCTTATCTGGCAGGAGCATCACTGGACGCGAGCGTAACCCATCCGCCCGACTGGCGGCAGGGGACGACGATGGACACTCGGGCGCCCAGCGCGCGGCACAGGTTGCTGACACGCAGGTCGCCCTATTCGGCGGGTTGCGGCTCCTCGAAACCCTCGACCTGCCACTCGCCGGTCGGCAAGCGTGCACAGCTCGGCAGCCACTGCACGCTGGGCGAGACCTGCTCGCTGAGGAAAACTTTCATTTCCATGATGCCGGGTATCGGCCAACCCGGATCGTCCGTCACGCACAGCATCTGTCGCATGCAGTAGGCGTGGTACATCACGACGTCGTAGCGAAACATGGCGATCGTGTAGAGCAGGCTTGCATCCGTACAGTGGGTCGCTCGCTCCGCGGCCCGCTCGGGATGTTGCAGCACGCGTTCCATGGCCTCGCGCCCATCGGTTATCAGCTCGTGCAGCAGCATGCTGAAGCGGAAGTTGCTCTTGAGCTCGATCTTCGGCTGGGCGTCGCGGTAAAAGTAAGGCTCGAGTCGCGTGCGCAGCAGAATGCAATAGCGTTCGAGAATGCGCTCGAAGCGCACGCGTTCGGCCTGCGGGTAGCGCGCGCGAAAAGCCTGCACACGCTCGGGCAACGCCTGCCACATCGGGCGCTCTTGCGCGATGAAAGGTACAATCTCGGACCAAAAGCACTCGCGCTCGTGAACCGTAAGATCACTGGCGACGAGCACCGAGCCGTGAATATCACCGCTGTTGCGGTAGGCCGCGGTCATCGCCTTGAGCGCTGGCGCGCGACGTTTGCGGTCGACGTCGTCTGGATGGAAGAGCTCCGGCGGCGGCAAGTTATCGATGAACGCGCGCGGGTCAAGCTCGGTCGGCGGAAACAGCGGGCCCACGTAGCGCCGCGTCCACCATTTGCCGGTGGCCGCCCGGTCCTTAGGCGTGCGCGGGGTAAATGCGTAGGTGCTGAGGCGCATGTACTTGGGCGGCGCGTCGGCAAATGGGTTGGCTGCAAACCGAGCCAGCACGAGCGGCTCGCCCTGCAACATGCGCTGCATCAACTTGTGCGGCCACGAATAGGGCGAGTAGCTCGACAAACCGTAAGGCCGGCCGGTACCCATGATGCTCGACAGCATGTCCGCGTCGGTCATGCCGGCGCTGACGTAAATCACCGCTTGATCCACGCGCGGGTGAAAAGGCGACACCATGGTCGGTGCGCTTTCCTCGTGGGTCGGCATGAACTTGTAGGTATAAGCTTCCCAGTTTTCGCCATCACGGCTGCCCTCGAAGATCGGCACCATTTTGACGGGCGGGCTCGAGTGCGGCGGGAATACGCCATACGCATTCACCACGCGCAGGGGCGAGATGAAGCGATAGAAACCGATCAAGCCCGCAAGCCAACGGCGATTCCAAGTGACGTCGTCAAAGGGCCAGTTGATCCAGGTCTGGGAGCACCAGCTGTTGAACGGGAAGTAGAGCAGCGAGCCCACGAATAAGACCAACATCACCACGTTGGTGAATAGATGGTCGAGGGGGAAGATGAAGGCGTGAAGCCCCTGATCAAAGACGTCGAAGAACGAAGACTGCGTATCGAACAAACCGACGCACGCCAGGATGTAGCCAACGTTGAAGTAACCCCAGTTGCCTGTGAGCTGAATCCCAACCATCAGGCCGATCAAGCCGAGCGCACCAACGAGCCTCAGGTCACCCTGAAGGAGCACAAGCCCGGGGCAAATCACCTCGGAGAAGAACATGAAGACGAGAGCACCCCGGAGCGCCCAGGCGGGTGCGTTCTGCATCCACCAACCGAGCGGGCTCGGCATCGGCATCCAGGTCATGAAGCCCTTGAGATAGAGCGAATCGCCGGGCTTGGTGCCGATGAACTTCAGCTTGGCAAACCCCCACATCAAGCGCGCCACGAGCCAACGCCAGGTGAATGCCACCAGGGGTAACGGTAGCTCCGCCGCATGCAGCGAAGGTAAGGCTTCCGTGCTCGGCAGAAACAGCGCGAGAAAGCCGGCCTCGAGCAACATGCAATCCCAGGGGAACATCATCGCGCATACGTCGAGAGACAGCGCGCAAACCCAGGCGATCAACAGGCCGACCCAGCCGAGCGGGCCGCCGTAGATCGCGAGGCACGCACCCGCGCAGCCGATGATCGGGACCGCTTGCACCATGGTCTCGCTCGAGCTCAACCAGAGCAGAGTCGGCATCTCGAGGAAGCGGCGCGGGCCCGGAAAGTCTTGCGCCATGCGGCGCAGGCGAGGCCCGATTGGAGCGACGCCGCGCTCGCCGACCATGGCGCGGACCTGGGGGATCATCGCGCCGAGCGCGATCAAATAGAGCAGGCCCAAACAGCGGGGAACGAGCCCCCATACAAGCCTGGGATCAGGGCCTTCGAGGTAAGGGATATCCATAAGCCAACTACCGTTAAGCGCGAGAGCAGGTAAGCCCCGCGTGAGGGGTCGACTCTAACACCGAGCAGGCCGGCCTTGGGAAGGGCTTGTGCGTCAACCGGCGCTGGCTCAGGCGATTGCGTACGGGGGCCCACAACCTAAGCAATGACTTTTGACCTTTACTGCAGCACTGGACCTGCGCAGCCCTCATCCGTCTGGCCATCGCAATCGTTGTCGATCTTGTCGCAGATCTCGTTCACCGGGTCTTGGCATTCCGCGCAGCCATCGTCGATGACGCCGTCACAATCGTCGTCTTGTCCGTCGCAGATTTCCGCAAACGGGATGCACATGCCGCAACCCTCGTCGATGACGCTGTCGCAGTCGTTGTCCAGACCATCGCAGATTTCAAGGCCACACATCTCTGGAGGCGGGCAGCCCTCGTCAATCGAACCGTCGCAGTCGTTGTCCAGACCGTCACACGTTTCATAGGTCGGGCTCGTACAGATGCCGGGAGGAGGTGGGCAGCCTTCATCTACCAAGGTGTCGCAGTCGTCGTCTTTGCCGTTGCCGCAAATCTCGTCGCCGCAGCTGCCCGGACATTGCGCGGGCGGTGCGTCGATGCCGCAGGTGGTAGTCGGAACGCAATCTTCATCGATGCGGCCGTCGCAATCGTCGTCCTTACCATTGCCGCAGATCTCGCTGCCACTCGACACGCAGGCGCAGCCCATCTCCACTTCAACGCGGGCATTCGGATCCGTGTTGACCGTGTTCTGAAGGTTCGTGCACGCGGCGCCAACGAGCGTTACCGTATTGCCCGCGATCGTGTAGTCCGTGTTGGCTGTAAGCAGCGTGTTCGTGCTGCTCGTGATGTAGCGAACGCGCGAAATCGTGCCGTCGTTGGCTCCGTTTCCGGTCGCGGTGAGCGGCAGCGAGCAGCCGACGGTCGAGCTTGCGATCGCGTTGACCGCACTCACGACCGAGGCGGGATTGCTGACCGTATACCAGGTCGTCTTCGCCACGTTGTTGAAGCTCACACAACCGGCAGGCCGATAACGATTGTTGCCGCCTGGCTGGTTAGAGCCGAGCAGGATGTTGTTCGTGCAAATGCAGCCCTCGCCCGCCTCCGTGTAACCAGCGTTGCTATCGCAGGGATGGTAAGGTCCGGCGTTGTCCGGATCGCCAGCATTGGCGATCAGTTGCATCAGGGTCTCGTTCACACCGGCAAAACCAAGAAGGTAAGTCGGAACGCCTGTCTTGGCGATG
>JBBSJC010000579.1:0-5145 GCA_038257655.1 Polyangiales bacterium
AGCCCGACGCGCAAGCTCCGAGCGCTCATCGTCTGTGAGTTCGATCCGAATCGAGGTTTGCATCGCCATGCCCGCATACGATCACAACGCTCGAGCCTGGCAACTTTCTGACAAAAACCGCCCCTCCGGCCCGACATCGACTGATCACCTACTCTGGGGACCTGTACTAAGAATCCCTGCCTGGAGAATAGGCAGGTTGCGCCGTCAGCGTCGCGTCCGCGCTCACGGTCGCAAAGCGATCGAGCCTGTCGTCTTCTCCGAGCACGATCAGCAGATCCCCTCGGGTCAGGGTCTGGTCCGGGCGCGGATTGAGCACGATGCGTTCGTCAAGCTCGCCATCTTCGGACTCGCTACGATCGACCATACCGATGACCGTCAGGCCAAAACGCTCGCGGATACCGAGCATGCGCAGATCTTTGCCGGCCCAGGCGCCCGGCACGCGAATGCGACGCACGCTCACGCCGGGCAAGATCTGACCGCGATCGAAGCTCTCGCGTTGCGCGCGATAGATCGAGTTGTTGTGCGCAAACACCGACGCGAGCACGAGCACGAACATGGACGGCACGATCCACTGCGAGCCAAAGCCCTCGACCACGAGCATGATCGCGGCCAGCGGTACATTGGCCACGCTCGCAAGACTCGCCGTCATCGCGGGCACCACCAGTAAGGCCGCGTCGAGCTCGAACAGCCCAGCCCACGCGCATGCCGTCAAACATCCAAACGTAAGAGTTGGAAACAGTAAGCCCGCCGAGCCACCGGACGCTATCGTGCTCACCGTGGCCCCGAAACGTCCGACCAGCGCGACCAGCGCAACGCCAATCCCGATCTGGCCGTGTAGCGCCCACTCGATGATGTTTTCGCCCGGCCCAAGCACGAGCCAAGCCGCATTCGCCCCGCTGACGCCATCGGGCAACGTCCAGCCCAGCCACTCTAAGAGCAGCACGCTAACTACGGCAAACGAGCCCGTGACCAAGGCACCGATCACGTGGCGATTGATAGGTGGCGTAAAGCGCGTGTGATAGTAGCGATCGGCCCAGGAGCGCAGCGCGCGAAAGCCGGTGGACAACAGGCCCATGCTCACGGCCAAAGCGCTCAACGCGAGGTAATAGCGACCTACATAAAGCGGTGGCTTGATCGCCACGGCAGCAAACGGCGAGTGGGCCCCGGTGACCAGATGGTTGAGAAAAAACGCGATCAAGGCCGAAACGAGCGCGTAAATCAGCCGGTCGACGATCGGCCGCCGACGATAGATAATCTCGATCGCGAAGAAAGCGGCTGCGAATGGCGTGCCGAGCAGCGTGGCAATCGCGGCGGCAATGCCGCACAGTTGCGCGGCCTGCAGATCTTCGGGCTGCGCTGCACGCCACCAGTCAAGCGCGCGTTGAAACCAGCTCATGCGCAGGTGCTGGCGCACTGAGCTCGGCACCGCGTTGCGCACGCGGTCGGGCACGACCTTGGGCATCGAGCGCGGCTTGAACAGACCTGCGGCGGTGCTTTCGCCGACGAGCGTGACGCTGGCTTCGAGGCCACCTGCACCGCCCGAGCACAAGGTAAGAAAGCTTGCGACCATTTTGCGCAACGCGAGGGAAAAGGTCGGTAGCCGCCAGCGCGCCTGCAGCCCCTGGTCGCCTAAAAGTGCGCGATCCAGTGCAGGCTCGGAGGTGAAATAGAGGGCGATCGCGCGCTCGAGGCCGTCGCCTTCGACCGCATCGAGCGGGTGCAGCTTATCGTTGTTGTCTCGGTAGTGGACCGTGGTGCGCCGAAAGCGCGCAACCCAAGCCACACCTACGGCGCCGAGCACCAAAGGCACCCACACAAATGCGACGTGGGGCGTGCGCTCGAGCATGCCCTGGGTGAACGCGAGCCCGGTATGCACCGCCCACTTGAGCGTCGCCACAAAGGCCCAGACCACGACGCCCACCACCACCGCTTGAAAAAGCAGTCGTCGCTCTTCGGCATCGACCTGGTCGCGTAGCCACGTGAGCGGCCGTGTCGTCTTGCGAAAGCTGTGCATGACCCCTGGGGTCTAGGTGACGCGTCCTGTTTGTCCAATGATCGTGACGTCGATAGGCTCCCGTTCGATGATCGAAAGCGTATCTGCCCGAGCTGGGTAGCGTTGATGCGGTGGCGTGGGCCCAGGAGGTTGAGACATGCCGAAGCCTACCGCGACCGGCCGCTTCGGCGACAGCGCTCGTCTTGAGCCATTATGGCGCCGCGGCTGTGGGCGCCTCAGCCATGAAGGCGATGTCTGTAGCCGGAAGCTCAGCCGGAGATTCCTGCGCGGAGAGCTCGCGTAAGCCCGCAGCCTCAGCGACCCGCATCGATGCGATATGGCGTGCATCCACGAAGGCGTACACACGCTCAACCTGATGCTTTGTGAACAGCTCGTTCACAAGCCATCGGCAGCCGGCCGTAGCAAAGCCACGCCGCCAAAACGGACGAAACACGACGTAACCCAGGACCGCGCTGCGATCGCGGATTGTCGCTTGAAGCGTGCCCACCGGTTGCTGCCCGTCAAAGCTTACCCAGTTGCACCATTGCTCCGCCGGGTCGAGGGAACCCTTTTCCCAACGCGCAAGCTGGGCATGTAGGGCAGCCACGGACAGGGGGGGCCTACCCTGGATATACGTATACAGTTGACTGTCAGAAAGGTAAGGATAGATAGCGAAGGCGTGGTCGCGGCAGATGGGCTCGGTGCGAATGCTGATCACGCTTTAGCTTAGACGTGTGCGCACTCGCGGCCAGTGCCTGCGTGTCTTTCGCGCGCGTTCGCTATGCTTGGGTGCGATGAAGCCCCTGACCGTACTCTGGACGTGCCTGGCGTTGTTCGGGTTTGCCGGCAATTCGTTGTTGTGCCGACTAGCGCTACGAACGGGCGATATCGATGCCTCCAGCTTCACGACCCTCAGACTGGTAAGCGGCGCTGTGACGCTTGGGCTGCTTGCGCGACAGCCGGCGGCGACCTTGCTGTCGGCCGGAAGCAAGCTCTCGGCGCTCGCCTTGTTCCTGTACGCCGCGCCCTTTTCCTACGCGTATGTCGCGCTGCCCGCGGGCACCGGCGCGCTCATTTTGTTTGGCGCTGTACAAGCCACCATGCTCAGCCATGCCATCTTCAAAGGCGAGCGCCCAAGCCTGTGTACCTGGTTTGGGCTTGGGCTTGCGCTCTCGGGTCTGATCGCCCTCAACGCACCTGGAGCCAGCGCCCCGAGTGGTAAGGGTGCCCTCTGCATGCTGGTAGCAGGCATCGCCTGGGGCATCTACTCGTTGCGGGGCAAACGCTCGCAGGCAAAGCCGTTGCTTGCAACTGCGGCAAACTTCGTGCTCGCCGTTCCCCTTACTCTCGCGTTCAGTGCATTAACTTTGCCCTTTCTCGACGTCGTACTGACCTCACGCGGTGTGCTCTTGGCGATAACTTCCGGTGCGCTCGCCTCGGGAGTTGGCTACTCGTTGTGGTACGCCGCGCTGCCGGCATTGAGAGCCTCTCAGGCGGCGATCATTCAGCTGCTTGTGCCCGTACTAGCTGCCGTGAGCGGGGTGGTGTTGCTGGAGGAACCGGTCAGCATGCGGCTTATCGCGTGCGGTGGCGCGATTGTGCTCGGCGTGGTCCTCGCATTACCCGCTCCCACGAAGCATCAGCCGACCTGACGACCTACCCCTTGAGTCGGAGCCGAAACAAGAAGTCGTGGTCAACATGCTCACCCACCATGAACTTCAGGTCGCCGACTCTCTCGAAACCGTATTTGAGGTAGAGCTTCTGGGCGCGGTGGTTCTCTGACCAGACACTCAGGTACATGTCCTCGAAGCCTCCTCGCTCCGCCCACGCGAGTACCCAGCTCATCAGCGTCCCCGCGATGCCGGCGCCGTGCCAAGCCTTGACGATGTAGAGCTGGCGCAACTCGCACTGACGCCGCCCGTCGTCAGGTAAGGGGAGGTGCGGCGGCCCCACCTTGCAGTAGCCAATCATAGCGCCTTGGCTCTCGACGATCTGAAAAGCGAATGCGGGGTCCACAAGCTCAAGGGGTAAGCCTGGCGGGCCAAACGCCTGATCGAGAAATGTGTTGAGGTCGGTCGCAGAGTACAACGTGCCGAAGGTCTCGATAAACGTAAGGCGGCCCAGGGCGCACAGCGCATCGAGATCGGAGGGCTGCGGCGATCGAAAACTTAGTGCAGTCATCTGAGTCCTCCCGAGCAGCGCCCGCTTTCACGCACCCGCTAACGCGTGTTTGCCGAGTGCTTGCTGCCATACTGCGCGCGCACGATCAACGGGAGGAGCTTGCACTGAAGAAAATCGCCCTGTTCGCCGATGTCCAAAATCTCTATTACACGGTGCGCCAAGCCTACGGCTGTCACTTCAACTACGCAGCGCTGTGGGCGGACGTCAGCCAGCGCGGACAGATCGTGGAAGCTTATGCCTATGCGATCGACCGGGGCGATGCCAAGCAGCAGCAGTTTCAGCAGATTCTGCGCAAACTAGGCTTTACTGTCAGGCTCAAACCATACATCCAGCGCAGCGACGGCTCGGCCAAGGGCGACTGGGACGTTGGCATCACGATCGACGTGCTCGAGTTGGCCCCGCGGGCGGACGAAATCGTACTGGCCTCAGGCGATGGGGATTTCGATCTGCTGCTGGACAAAGTTCGCAGTCGCGACGGTATCGAAGCGACCGTCTACGGCGTACCCGGTCTGACCGCCCTGTCCCTGATCCGCGCCGCCAGTCGCTTTGTGCCGATCGAAGGCTCGCTACTTTTAAGACCGTGAGCTCGCCCAACAGCAGCTCAGCGCTGCGCTGGGTAGCGATTCCTCAAACGACCCGCGCCGCTCGTTCCAAGGAACGCGATTCGACGCACCCTCGAGCTGCCCCTGATCACAGGCGCTTGGAGGGCTGTGCCTCGAGTGCGTCCCAAAAGTCGCACACTGCCTCTTTGGTGTGCGCCTCGACGAGGGGAGAATCGCCCAACAGAAGCAGCTCATCGCGCTCGGTCGAATAGGCGGGCCAACGAAGGGTCTTACCGTTCGGATCGGCGCTGTGAGCGAATCGACCCCACGCGTCCATCACCAACCGCGACAGTGGTTGTTCGGCGTCGCTCAAACCGACTCCGAGGCTCTCGTTCCCACAAAGGAAAAACAGCTCGACGCTGTGGGTAG
>JBBSJC010000580.1:0-5142 GCA_038257655.1 Polyangiales bacterium
AGCAGTGATGACCACGACTGGAATCTGCGCGAGGGCAGGATCGCTCTGTTGCTCAAGCAGAAACGCCTCCCCATCCATCACCGGCATCATCCAATCGAGCAGGATAAGACAAGGGGTTCCCCCGCCACGCAACCAGTCGAGGGCTTCGCGCCCGTTGGATGTCCCCACCGCCGTGTATCCCTCGCTGTCGAGCAGATCTAGCAAGGCATCGCGAATGTCGTCGTCATCATCGACGACGAGGACCGTATGCTCAGGTCTCATACAGTTGCATTGCCAACTTCGGAGCCCAATGGCAACTGCACAATGAATTGGCTGCCCTGCAAGGGCGCGCTTTCCACGCGTACCTGGCCCGCATGGGCTGTCACAATCTCACGTACGATCCACAACCCGAGCCCAAAACCCCCGATGTTTCTGGCCTGCGGACCGCGCTCGAACCGCTCGAAAATGCGCAGGTGGTCTTGCGGATCGAGGCCTGGGCCGCCATCGGAAATGGTCAATACCGCCTGATCTTCGCACCTCTCCACGCAGATCTGAGCGGGCTTTCCAGGCGCGTGTTTCAGCAAGTTCGTGAGCAGGTTCGTGACGACCTGATCAAGCCGGTCTTTATCCCAAGCTCCGATCACAGGCTCCGCTGCGGAGATCTGAAGCTCGGTCCCTGAGGCGCGTGCCTGCTCCGCAAATCCGTCCACCACCTCCCGTACGAGCAGGGAGAGGTCCATGCGACGGCGCTCCAAACCGAGCTTCCCGGAGCCGATGCGCGACACGTCCAAAAGCTCGCTTATCAGGATCGTCAACCTATCGACCTGTCGGTTTGCCTTGGTGACGCGCGCCAACATTTTCGTCATCGGTAAGGTCTGAAGATCGTCGCGCTGCATGTCGCGGGCGAAGGCCTCGAGGTACAAGCGCAGCGAGGTGACGGGCGTCTTGAGCTCGTGGGACGCGATCGACAAAAATTCGTCGCGCAAACGGGTGGCAGCCTGGGACGCTTCGAACAATCGCGCATTCTCGATCGCTAAGGCCGCCCTGCGCCCGAGCTCCTGGGCGAAGCTCACATCGTCTTCGGTATAGCGGCGTCCCGACTCGGCCTGATACAGACCTAATGCGCCGATCGCTCGCTCACCGAGTAATAGGGGTACTAAGATCGAAGAACACAGTCCCAACTCCCGCATTACGCGCAGATGCTCGTCGTCCCGCGCGGCCTGCACCAGCATGGCGTCGCTAATCTCGCTGACCAGTCTCGGTTTGCCCGTGCTGATGACTCGCGCGACACCCGTCGTCGTTCGTGCATCGGGTGGGTAACGGCGGCGCATCTCGCGAGCGAGGGCTTCTTTTTCGGGGTTCGAGTGCTTGATCGCGACTTCGTCGGTGTGGCCCTGCTCGTTGAGCACTTCGATCACGCACCAGTCGGCCAGGCGCGGTACGGCAATTTGTGCGACCTCGGTCAGTGTGGTGCGGTAATCGAGGCTGGAGGCGAGAATACGGCTCGCATCGCTGAGAAACTGTAGCCCTTCGCGTGCGGCCCGTTCGCGCGTGATGTCGAGGCCGGTGCCCACGAAGCGGATAGGGTTGCCTGCACTATCGAAATAGGAACGGCCGCGCACGGCGAGCCAACGTTCGATTCCGTCGGTGACGCCACGGGTCCGGTACTCAACGGCGTATTCACCCCCGTTATCGCGCGCGAACGATTGCTCGACCGCCGCTTGCACGTGCTGGCGATCATCCGGGTGAATCGCGTCATTCAATATACTTGCCGTCACTTCGGCCTCGGGCGGCAAACCGAACAGGGCCTTGTAACGGGCGTCACAACGTACCTCTGCCGTGCGCGGATCGTAGTCCCAGGTGCCTAAGTTACCGGCTTCTACCGCCAGACGTAAGCGCTCCTCCGCCTCGGCCATGCGCTCGCGTGAGTGCACAAGGTCGCTGACGTCGTAGGAGAACATCATGACCCCATCGACCTTACCGTCCGCCGCGCGTAGGGGTTGTAGAACGCCATTCATGTAGACGCGTCGCGCGGGTTGAGAGCCGCGCTCGGGCATCGTCACTGGGTATTCTTGCGCCACATAGGGCTGGCCGGTTTCGTATACCTGCTGTAACAGACCGATCACTCCCTCGGCTTCGAGCTCGGGCAGGGCTTCCCGGACGGTTCGGCCCATCAGCGCGGCCTGGCCCGCGATCTCTTGGTTGAGCGGGTTTGACAAGGTGTAGCGAAACTCCGGCCCGCGCAGGATCGCAATCGCAGCTGGCGTTTCCATGAACAGCGCACGCAGGTTGTCGCGCTCGGCGTCGGAGTCGGCACGCGCCTGGCGCAGCTCTTCCTCGGTGTGCAGACGCGCGAGATACTGACCTATCTGAAAGCCAAGCGCGCCCATCGTGCGCAGTAAGTCACTTTCGGGCTCTTCGATCTTGAAAGTAAGGTACTCGAGCACGCCCCAGGTGGTCTTCGCGCAGTAAACCGGAAAGAGCAGCGCAGTACGCAGACCGTGTGCGGCCACCAGCTCCGAACGCACATAAGTTGGGTCGGTCTGGGCTTCTCTCAAGAATACAGGTTCTCGCGAGGCGAGAACCTGACCTATGCAGCCATCCCCCGGCCCGAAACTAAGATCCCGACAGTCGTCTGCAAACTTGTTCTGAAGCACTTGGTCGATGGCCCAGGTGCAGGCTGCCGTCATCCGTCCGGTTGCGGCGTCCACGCGCCAGTACACGGCCACCTCCCACTCCAGGGCGCGTGCGGTCCCCTCAAGCAGCTTCGGGATGGCTTCCGCATAGGAGCTTGCAGACAACAGCACGCTGACCGCGGCATGCTGAGCCAGACTCTTGCGCTGCGAGGAGAGCTGGCGTTCGAGCTCGACCCGCTCGCGTAGGTCGCGAATGGTAGCGATGATCAACACGCTCCCTGGCCGCACTTCGGAGCCTGCGGGTAGGCGCAGCTCAGATAACGTGAGCTCGATATCGATCTCACTGCCATCGCGATGCAGTGCGGGCACGCGCACCGGTCGGCCCAAGATGTTCGCGCGCCGGGTGTTGACGAACGTACGAAAACCCGTTTCGTGAGCCGTCCGAAAACGGGCGGGCATAATGCTTGTCAGCGAGTTGCCGCAGAGTTCTGAAGCGTCCCAACCGAGCAGTCGTTCTGCGGCGGGATTCAGGAACGTGATCGAGCCGCTCTCATCCGAGGCGACCACCGGATCCATCAGCGCACTGAGCACCGACCTTACTTCGAAGGATGGCAGCGTGGCACTTTCCGACGGGTGAAGTTGCACCCGAACATTGTAGCTCGATAGCGTCCCCCAGCCGTCCCGCGGAATGGCACTTCTTATGCGGAAAGATAAAGCGCCAAATCGCTGTGGCGGAATGCGACATCGCCTTTTCGAGGCGTGCTTTCAACAGCTTGAGGCACGTGCTGCGTGAATCGGTAGCAGCTAGACAACAAAGGGTCATAAGCTGTGCTGACTGGTATGATTACAGACCTGCGCGTCGAAGATCTCACGATCGCCCCTTCCTTACGGCGCGAGCTGCCGGACTACTTCAAGTCGCCAGTAGACGGCTCCTCCTTCCGCAATCCCTGGGAGCATGCGCAGCTGCCTGGCTTTTCGAGCGTGTTGAAGTGGAAGCTGCAAGCAAACACCCTGCGCCCGTCGGACTATCGCGCGACGCCGCTCCCCGCCGCGCCAGACGCCCTCGCTGCGTTCGAGGGGTTGCCTGGAACATCGCGTATCTTCTGGATAGGTCACGCGTCGTTCATGGTTGTGATGGATGGTTTGCGCATGGTGATCGACCCGGTGTTTGGCCGCGCCGGGGGCGTGGTGCCGCGGCTCATTGCTCCCGCCGCCCGCGCCGAAGAGCTCGGTGAAATCTCGGCTGTGTTGATCACGCACGGACATCACGATCATCTCGATCCGAAGAGCCTCCGGCAGTTAGCCGAAGCCAATCGCGATCTCGGGGTGTTCATCGTGCCAAGCGGGCTCGGCCGCGCGCTGCCGGCGGCGTGTCGGCCCGTGGTTGAGCTCGGATGGTGGCAGTACGTCACCCTCGCTTCCGTTCGCATCCACATGGTACCGGCGCAACACTGGCATCAGCGTAGTGTTCTCGACCGAAATCGCAGCTTGTGGGGCGGCTTCGTGGTTCAGGGTTCCCACCGCATCTATCACTCGGGAGATACAGGTTACTTCGGCGGTTTTCGCGCGATCGGTCGCGCGTTTGACGGCATCGACGCAGCTTGCTTACCTCTAGGGGCCTACGAGCCCACGTGGATGATGTCGACACAGCACATGGGGCCCGCGCACTCGCTGGCCGCTTGGCAGGATTTGCAGGCGACGCACTTTGTTGGCATGCACTGGGGCACCTTTGATCTGAGTAATGAGCCACTGGATGCTGGGGTGCGCTGGCTCGCTGCCGCTGTCCGCGAGCACGCGCTGCCAGCCGAGCGTTTCCAGTTACTGCGCACCGGTGGATCGATCGCCCTGCAAGGTGCATCCGGTCATACCCAGGCCTGCGCACTCAGCCGGTTCGAACCCTGAGCACCCGTCGCGCTGAGTCGATCCCCGTCATTCCGCGACGACTGGCGCAGCAAACGGAGCAATCGTGTGGGCTACTCCACGATTCCGGCAGTTAGGCCATGCGTGGCGACGCCGCCTCGTATACATGTGGGGCACCCACCGATACGTATTTTTCCAGCCCCGCTGACCGAGGTTGCATGCGAGTTCCCTTTTCGAGCGCTGTGATTGCTTCGCTTTGTCTTGCAATTTCAAGCTGTTATGTCGAGCTTGCCGATTCGTCGCGCCCCGATGCCGCCGCAGCCGAGCCGACCGCGCCAGTGAAGATCAAGAGCGACGAACTCACCACTGCCCAGGCTGCGCTCGCCCGCTGGTCAAGTGTGGCTCGGCTGCCGCTTGTGCCCGTGTCTGCAGCGAATCTGCCAGATGGTAAGGTCTTGCTCTGGTCGGCCGAAAACAAGTTCAGCTTCGGTAACGACACCGGCCGAACCTACACCGTCACGTTTGATCCGGTCGCGGGCACGTCGACCGAGCGGCTCGTCAGCGAGACTGGCCACGACATGTTCTGCCCAGGTACGGCCAACCTGCCTGACGGGCGCGTGCTGGTGAACGGCGGCTTGAGCAGCGGCAAAACGAGCATCTTCGATCC
>JBBSJC010000581.1:0-5138 GCA_038257655.1 Polyangiales bacterium
CAAGGCCGCGGCGGCGTGTGCGCTCGGATGTGCTCCAGCGGCGGCTTGACGTGGGACCCATGCCCGCAGGATTTGACATTTTTACCAGATGCCTTCTACATCGAAGCGATGACAGCGAGCGAGGCGCAGGGTTTTGACCCCGGGAAATTCTATGCATTCGATTTGGCGCGTGGTGCCGTATCGACCAGGCATGGTGAGCGGGTGCTGGTCATGGCCAGCGATGTGGTGGCGACACTCGTCGCTTCCGCCGTGAAGCATGGGGACCTTACGGGGGTGCGCGCGCTTGGCAAACGCATCGGCGAGGAAGCAGCCAGCTCCCTCGCAAGCGACGCGCGCAGTGCTTCGCCTGAGGCAGTGGCGACCCACGCTGCCGGCGTGCTCGCGCTATTGGGATGGGGGGCGCTCAACCTGGAGCGCTGGGGACACGCGCTCGTCCTGGTGCTCGAAGGCGCGCCGGACCTCGACCCCGGCAAGCTTGGCCTCGCCTCGCTACTCGGCGGGATGCTGACGGCGCTCTCGGGCCGCGACATCGCCTGCGTGCCGGTAGCGTCGGGTCGCTTTGTGGTCGTGCACCCGAGCGTTGCCGAGCAAGTATTCACCTGGTCTCAGGACGGCAGCGACCTTTCGCAGATCGTCGCCAAGCTCAGCAGCGAGGGACAGTCATGAGCAACGCAGGGGTGCAAAGACTCGAGAGACTGCTCTCGCGCGTGCAGGAGCGTCGTGCTGGGCCGCGCGCAGCCCCAGCCGCAGCCGGAGCCGCGGCCATCAGCGCCAATACCCGCCCGACCCAGCCGCGCAGCACGCTAGCGCCCGAGCCGGCCTTTTCCACGCCGCCCCCCAACACGGGTCGCTTGTCCAAGCCGCCGGCACCGACGCCGCTTGAGGAATCGATGGAAATGCTCGTGCCCCCCGAGCGGCCGCGCGAGACCCAGCCCAATACGTTTGAAGCCAAACCGGAGCAGCAGCCCGATAGCGACGAGCTGTTCCTCGACGATTTCGAGCCTCCGCCCACGATCGCGCCGCCCGCCGTCGCGCGCACTGCGGCTCCCGCCCGTGCTCCTATTGCGGCGCCCGCGACCATCGCGCCTGCTGCGCCCGCACAGGCTCCCGCCGCTGTCGCTCAGCCTGCGCCTGCTGCGGCCCCGCGTCCTGAGCCTGCGCAGGCTCCCCCCGCGCTCGCTCAACAAGCTGCTCCGATCACGTCCGCGACCGCGCGCATCGTACCCGCCGCACCCGTCGCATCGGCAGCGCCGGTGGCGACCGTATCGCAGGCGCGCAGCATCGAGCCGAAGAGCTTTGGCGAGCTGCTCGACCTTTCACTTGCGCTGCGTCCCGCCAAGTAACCGAGTCCGAAATCGAAGGCAGCCCGAAGATGTGCGGCGCGGCGCGAGCTGCGCTAGAACCGGCCCATGCTGCTCGTCGTAGACGTCGGAAACACCAACACGGTGCTCGGCCTGTACGAGGGCAAAGAGCTCCTGCACAACTTCCGGATCGAATCGTCCAAGGGTCGCACGGTTGACGAATACCACGTGCTGATCCTGAGCCTCGTTCAGCTCACGGGAATCGCTGCGGATCGCATCACGGCCAGCATCGTCGCCTCCGTGGTGCCTTCGCTCAGCGATCCGATCGGCAGTGCGTTGCGGCGCGCCTTTGGCCATCGCGCACTGGTGGTCGGGCCGGGCATCAAAACCGGCATGCCGATCCTGTACGAGAACCCGCGCGAGGTAGGCGCCGATCGCATCGTCAATGCCATTGCAGCCTACGAACAGGTGTCAGAAGGCCAAGGCTGCATCGTTGTCGACTTCGGCACCGCCACCACCTTCGATTGTGTATCGAACAAGGGCGAGTACCTGGGCGGCGTAATCGCACCGGGCATGCAAATCAGTGCCGAAGCGCTGTTTTCGCGTGCCGCCAAGCTACCCCGCGCAGAAATCTCCAAGCCGCCGCGGGCAATCGGCCGCAACACCGTGCATTCGATGCAATCGGGCATCGTATTTGGCTACGTCGGCCTCGTCGACGGCCTCGTCACGCGGCTCAAGGCCGAGCTCGGCTATCCATGCCGCGTGATCGCGACCGGCGGGCTTGCCGGTTTGATCGCACCCGAGTCCGAGACGATCGAGGAGAACGATCCCGATCTGACGCTCGAGGGCCTGCGCATCCTGTACGAGCGCAACGTCTAACGCTCTCGTCGAGCCAAGCCGCCTCGGAGCAGCCTGCGGGCTAGGAGAACAGCCAGATCAGGCCCGCCAAGCTCGCTAGCAGTAAAATAGCGGACATCACGTACACGGCCGTATCCATCGAGGAACGCTGGTTAAGCTCCGTGCTCGCTGCTTTGGCGGGATTCGCTGCTTCTTCATGCGTTGCAGCAACGGGCGGCGGCAACGATGCTTTGGCTTGACGCGTGCGCGTGATCGTCAAGTCAGGTTGACCGTCAAGGGTCTTGATCGCTTGCTCCGCGGGGTCTTCATAGACGATCAGATTTTGGCCGATGCTCAGTGCGTCGCCGTGTTTCAAGCGGCGCTCGCGCATCGGCTTACCATTGACGATCAGACCGTTTTTACTGCTCAGATCGCGGGCGGTGGCGCCGTCTGCGTCGCGGCTGATCTCCACGTGACTGCGCGAGGCGTCCTCGTCCGTGAGCACGAGCCCGGACTCTTCACCGCGGCCGACGACCAAGGATGCGGGTGCTTCTGCCAGGCGCACCGAAAGGCCCAAATCCGGCCCCTGCACGACGATCACGCGCGGGGGCAAGGATGCTGGATGCTCGGGGCCCAGTAGGTCGCGAAGCATGCGCCGCGCCAGCGACGCGGTGCGTTCAGGCGGCGTGACCCCTTCGCGCACCGAGCCGAGCTCAAAGCTGAGTGCGAACGGCCCAATTTCGATCACGTCGCCCGCCGTGAGCAGGCGAGGACGGGCCGCGACCAAATCGACCAGGCCGACACGCGTGCCATTGGTAGAGCCCTCGTCGCGTAGCGCGTAGCCAGCGCCCGAGTGCTCGAGCGTGGCGTGGTGCTCGCTGACGCTCAGCTCTGGCAGCCGGACGTCGGCGCCCGAACTGCGACCGATCACGATCCGCGCCTGCTCGAACTCGTAGGTCCACGCTTGATTTTGCTGCGGTCCATCGCCCTCAGCGCCGGCTGCATGCGCGCTGCGCCGGACCACGAGCCTGACTGCCATCCCTTCCACACTGCGCACCGCTGAGCGCGCACGTCAAGAGATCGCCCGACCCATTGGCGCGGTCGAAAACTGGACACGGAGTCGCGTGTTCTGGGATCACTGATGGTTGGTGAAGCCTCGCGCGAGGAGCGCGGCTGAGGTGTGGGATCTCGGGATGCGATTCGTGAGGAGACGTATGGACTTGCAGGCGAGCGGACGCGGCAGACGTGAGGAGCGAGTGCCCCTCGATGCGCTGATCGAGCTGCGCAGCGACGAAAGCGATGAAGTGCTCGAAGCAGACGGACTCGATCTCGGGTCGGGCGGCTTGTCGATGCGCGCATCGTTCGTTCCGCCAGTGGGCGCTCGGCTCGAGTGTCAGTTTCGTTGTCCGCCCGAGGGCGATCCCGTGCGCGCCCAGGGCGAAGTCGTCTGGGCCGAGGCGGTCGGTCCGCGTAGTGGCGCGTTTGGCATGCGCTTCCTCGAGCTCGACACCAAGAGCGCCACGGCGATCCGGCGCGTGGTCGCGCCCGAGATCGAAGTCCCAGTGCCGGCGCCGGGCTTGCCTACTATCGCCATGATGCGCATCGATGGCTTGGGCGCTCCGATCGAGACCGATGTGCGTCTGGCGGAGCCCGATCGAATCGTGCTCGAGCAAGAGCTGAGCTTTTTGCGCCTCGGTCGCGGGGTCGAAGTCGATGTGCCCGGTCGTGGCAAAGAGCGTGGGCGGATAGCATCGGTTGAGCTGCGCCAAGGACCGCTCAACGTGCCGACGTTGGTCTTCGGCGTTCTGCTCGATGAAGCCCGAGTCGAAAAGCCGGAGCCTGTGCCGCAACCGCTGGCCGCGGTGGTCTCGCCGACCTTCCCACAACAGGGGACCGAACAAGAGACTGGTTTGCCGAGCTCGACCGACACCTGGCCTGAGCGTCCGCTATTCGTGGACGCCGCCGCGACCGTCGCACCCAAAGCAATCACCAGGCCGAGCGCGCGCGCAGCGGATGCACCACGCGTGATTGCCACAGGTACCGAGCGCGACGAGCAAGCCAGTCTGTCCCAGGAGGAACACGCTGAGCTGCAAAGCATGACCGGCACCCCGGCCTTCATGCTCGCGCTGGGACGGACCTGGGCGACGCTGCAAATCGTGATCAAAGCGCGCTGTCTGCCGCCGCTTCAGAGCGCACGTAGCGCGCTCAGCACATGGTCAGGCGAGACGCTGCCCAAGCTAGAACGTTTGTGGTTACAGCTGCGCACTTTGGCCGCGCTTCAGCTCGCTCGCCTGCGCACGCTGCGTGAGGCGCGCACCAAAGCCAAACCTCGCACCACGGCGCCCGCTCCGAGGCCTCAGCGTACGGCGCAAAGCGTGCTGCGCGAAGCCAAGCGCATTCCGGAAGAACGCCCAGCACCACGCAATCGCCGCATGCTCGCCTCCGCGCTGGCGGTCGTGGGCATCGGCCTTGGCATCTACGCGTTGGCACCTCGTTCGGGAGCGGATCGCATTCCGGTGCGACGCCGCCCATTGGCAGCCGCCGAGAGCGTGCAGCCGGCGCCCAGCCCGACCGTAGCGCCCGTGTTGGCGACCGCCGAGGCTGCGCCCGCGACAGGCACTGCGGCGCCCTCAAGCGCAGCGCCTGCGCTCGTCGACCCGGCGGCTGTGACAGCGTCTGCGGGTGGGCGCACGTTCGGCGCCAGCGAAGTACCGAGCGGCCGCGTCTTTGTCATTCGCATGAGCGGTCCGGTCGATAGCGTCGAAGGCGACCAACGCGAAGATGGCTTCACGGTGCGTGTGCCCGGACGTCTCGCCCTCGATCGTGCCAGTCCCATTGCCTCGTCCCATCGCGCCGTCGCGCGCGCCATGATTCTGAATCGCGGCGACTACGCGGAGCTAACCGTGGACTTTTTGCCTGGCTTGCGGCCCAAGTATCAAGTGATTGCCAAGGAAAACACGATCGAAGTCACGTTGGAGCGTCTGTAAAACGCGAGGCTAG
>JBBSJC010000582.1:0-5129 GCA_038257655.1 Polyangiales bacterium
CTGCGATGCCTTGAGATATCCCTGCGTGCTGACTGCCGAGACCTCCGGCGGCGCTAGAAAGCCTGAAGCGTCAGGAGCTTCAGTCGGTAGTGCGGCGGTGAAGTCAAGCTCGCTGTCGATGGCCTGGTAGGTATCCTTGAGAATCAAATGCAGCGTGTTGTTGTACTCCTCCTTGGTCAGCAGCCGCGGGGCATACAGAGGAGCGGACGTCGGATCGCCCGTCGCGCCCGGCACCCAACCACCACCGCCCTCCGGATCTTCCGCCTGGCCTGGGTCAGATGGGTCGGAGTTGTTTGGTTTGTTCGCGCCGCCCGGGGAGTCCCCGTCGGCGGATCCCGCCGGATTGCCATCGATTTGCGCGGTGCAAGCGAACAGTAATGAAGCGAGCCAGGCGATCGCAGTGTTTTGGTGTCGCATGTCGTGTACGCCCTCCGCTGCGGTTCGCATGACGCCGACCGCTCTCTGTGTAGGAGGCTGCGGTTGCGTGATCGGTTCAGGTGTAGGGCCGCGCCAACACCTTTGACGGGAAGGCTCCGTGGGCACGACTGACGCTAGCGAGAGTCCGCGGTCTCGCCGAACTCGCTCAAAACTCGCGACTCAGTCCAGAGCGTTAGACCTGTCCGCAGTCGCCAGCACCTTCAAACATCTAGTCACGTGGATTCCAATCTGCTCCACCAGCCGGGGGACGATCGGATGCGACAGGCCCGCGTCCTTGGCTCCTTCGCCGACGGAGGAGACTTTCTCCCGCACCAGCTCGGCAAGATCGGTCGCCCGCGCGAGCACGACACCGGCATCTAACTCAAGCGCATGCGCGAGTTGCCGGAAGTGTCGCGGAGCGATGTCGCGGATGCGGTAGGTATCGCCAAGCTTCATGGCGAGCTTGGTGCGGCGTGGGTCCAGGTCGGGATAGGGTAAGGCGCTTCCGAGATCATAGAGAGGAGCAAGCCGTACCTGGCCGTGGTCTCCGAGCAGTAAGGAGTAGTTCTTGGCGTGGCCGTCCGTGCCGGCGGTGAGCCAGTTGAAGACGAGCGCGTCGACAAAGCGTGCGACGTCTTCGTTTGGCCGGCTCGAATGCGCGCGCAGCAGGTGCACGATACCCTGGGGCGTCGGGCCACCCTCGTTCTGATATTTGAGCGTCGGAAGGATACCGAGGGCCTGACAGAGGTCTTCCTGGTGAAGGCGTAAAATGGGATGGCCCTTGGCGCTCAGGATACGATCATACCGTTCGACGACGATCGCCTTCTCGCCGTCAAACGAACGCACTTCGGAGCTTGCCGCTGCCAACCCGACCTCGCGGGCCAGGGTAAGGCAGAGATGCTCGTTCTCCGCATGCCCGTCGAGGCCATTGATCGGCGGCTTGAGGATATGGGTAGTAGGCGTGCGGCCCGAAGGTACCCCCCAGCGTCCACGCATAAATAGGAGCGCTGTTTTCGGCTGTGCCCCCGCCAGGCTGAATTGGCCCGTGTCGCGCGCCGCGCGCCATGACGAGTTGTCCTCGCGCAGCGCGCGTAAGCGCTCGGACACCTCCTGACTCTTGAGCCATGCGACCACGGCTGGCCCGATCCCGGCCAGGTCGTTAAGGTTTTCAGGAAGCACAAACTGCACAGCGCCCGCACAGTCCTCCCCTACGTGCGAAAGGAGGGCGAAGGGATTGCGGGCAGAGACGTGGAATCGTTTGCCCCAGCGGTCCAGCACGCGCTCGTTGTCGGGCAAGAGGCCCCACATGAACGCCTCGATCGGGCCGTGCCCATGCTCGGACAGGGCAAGCGGCAGCGACAGCGACAGCGGCACCGCATCAGGATTGGCGCGAAAGCTGGGTTCGTAGAGGAAGCGAAAGCGGCCCCGCTGGTCGCGCAGCACGCGGCCAACCAGCGTTCCCCCGAGCAATACGCGCAGCTCGGAATCACTCGTCACTTGTTGCCCCGCGCACGCGCGATCACGTCGTCTAAATCGACCCTGGCTCGCGAATCCAGGCTTACTTTACCGCTGGTGCGCGCGTTTGCCGTAGGCTTTGCGGAAGCCGCGCGGACGTCGAGCTCGAGCCCCAGCGCTAGCAGCGTGCGCAGGATGAGGCCCACCTCCGCCCTCGCCTTCCCTTTCTCTACCTCTACTATCCACTGGCGACTGACGCCCGCCCGCTCTGCGAGCGCTCGCTGGTCAAGGCCCAGCTTGAGCCGCTGGTCGCGGATGAGCAGACCGATGTCTTTGACGGTGCGGGCGCGCATGGGAAAGCCTTGATGTCAGCGAACGTAGACATCGTAGCAAAGTCGTCGATCGCTGACAAACTCCGAATGTCGCCGATCGCAGACTCCGCACGGAAGTCGCCGTCTGGCGACACCGGGAGCCCGCTCACCCGTTTCGCCTGTCAGTAGCCTGCTGCGTGACCGTCCTTGCGTGACTCGCTGGCCCCGATGTAACCCCCGCGCGGGTTGACCATAATGGCTTGGTAGCCTCCGTAGGGTCCGTCGGCGAAGCGTACGGAGTGCCCCTTGCGCAGCAACGCGCGAATCGTCTCTTGCGGGTAGCCGGTTTCGAGATCGACTTCGCCGCCGTCGCTCATCACGGTCGCCTGACCCGCAGGGTCGGTGGAGCCGTCGTGCTGAATGCGCGGTGCGTCGCCCGCTTCTTGCAACCCCATGCCAAAATCGATCAGGTTGAGCAGAATCTGCACGTGCCCCTGGGGCTGCATGGCTCCACCCATCACCCCGAACGATAGCCAGGGTTTACCTTTCCGTGTCACAAACGCGGGGATGATGGTGTGGAACGGACGCTTTCCAGGAGCGTATACGTTCGGATGACCTGCTTTGAGCACGAACTGCTCGCCGCGGTCTTGCAATACGAAGCCCAGTCCGGGGGGGCTCATCCCGCTTCCCATCCCGCGATAGTTCGATTGGATGAGGGAAACCATCATCCCGTCCGCGTCGGCCACCGTCAGGTAGATGGTATCTCCCTCGTCGAGTTGCTTGGGCGTGCCTGGCTGCACTTCACGCGCGGCGCGCGCCATCGAGATGAGTTTGCCGCGCTCTTTCGCGTAGCCCTTGGATATTAGTTTCGCCACCGGCGCTCGCTCAAAGGCCGGGTCGGCGTAAAAGCGGGCACGGTCCGCGAAGGCCAGTTTTTTCGCCTCTACAAACAAGTGCACATGTTCCGGACTGCCAAAGCCAAACGACGCTAGATCGTAAGGTTCGAGCAAGTTGAGCATCTGAAGGGCGGCGATACCCTGCCCGCTCGGTGGCAACTCCCATACGTCATAGCCCCGATAACGCGTCGATACCGGAGCTACCCATTCCCCTGTGTGGGATGCTAAGTCCTCATAGGACAGAAAGCCGCCGTTGGCCTTGAAATAGGCGCCGATGACGCGCGCGATCTCACCCTTGTAAAACGCATCGCGACCGCCATGGGCTACCTGCTCTAGCGTGCTTGCGAGGTTTGCGTTGCGCCACGTCTCACCTGCTTCTGGTGCCCGCCCGCCTATCGTGAGTTGCTCCTTGAAGCCAGGCCAAGCCGAAAGAACTGGTACGCTTCGACCCCAGTAGTATGCGATCACCTCGTGCACCGGGTGGCCCTCTCGTGCGTAGCGGATGGCAGGCGCGAGGTTATCCGCCATCGTCCTTGTGCCAAAACGTCCGTGCAACGCGAACCAGGCATCGACCGTTCCTGGTACGGTCACGGGCAGGGGTCCGTGCGGCGGCATATCACTAAGACCGCGCCGCTTTAGCTCGTCCAGCGAGAGCGACTTGGGCGAGCGACCGGAGCCGTTGTAACCATATAACTTGCGCGTCTTGGGGTCCCAAACGATCGCAAACAGATCCCCTCCGATACCATTGCCCGTGGGTTCCATCAGACCGAGTGCAGCGTTGGCCGCGATGGCCGCGTCCACGGCACTGCCACCCGACTGCAACGTATCGAGAGCGATTTGGGTAGCGAGCGGATGGGAGGTGGCCGCCATCCCGTGCGGCGCATACACGGCCGAGCGTGTTGCGAAGACCTTGCCCGTGACGCGGTCTGCAGCCAGGGCGCTTGCGCCAACGCCCGCACAAAGCACGAGCAGGCACAGGATGAGCGAACGCGGCATGATCTGACTCCTTTGCTGGAGCGCGCACCATAGCTCAGCGAAGGTTGACGCCGCATCTCCTCACGCCCGCACCCAGCTCATCTCACTTCCGGCGCTGCACACGCTCGGAAAGGTGGTGCACGGGCGTCGCGCCGCTCACAGTCGGAGCGTAGATCGGAATCTCCGTGAGATGGACCGCGGCGTCGCGATAGCCGGGAGAGACCCCTTCCACGGTCAAGAAACACCGACGTGCCTGCACGTCTTTGCCGAGGGCGAGGTAAGCAAGACCGAGCCGATAGTAGATCTCGATATTACCCAGGTCAGGCGTGGGCGACGGACCGAGCATGCGCAGCAGCTCCTCTGCCGACGTATCCCTGGGCCCCTGGGTTTCACGACCGCCCACCTTCAGCGTGGCGTCCTCGTCCCGGCGCTCGCTGGCGAGGCGCGTGCGCGGCTCAAAGCCCGACCCAGCACGCACGCGCCCGCTTTCGGCGCGAGCTAGAGGACGCCCCGCATTACGCGCGAGCGGTTCGTCTAGATAGGCTGCGAGCTCGCGCGTTGGCGCTTCATGCACGGCGAGCTCGCGCGTCGCCGAGCTGTGCATCGACAGCACGGCCAGCTCCTCCGCGTAGGCGGCAAACTCGCGGGTTGGCGCTAAATGCACGGACACAGCTTCGTTCATGGACGGAGCCTGCTCGGATGGTTCTGCCGACACGGGCGACACGTGGAATACGGACGGCGCGGACGGCGACGTGCCGCGTGAGAGCGTCGCGCTGTCGGGATCGCGCTCCGCACCTTCCAGGCAGTCCGCCGCAAGCACGATCACTTGGGATCGAAGCCGGACCCGCGGCAACGGTATGGATAGCCGAGCGATGGCTGCGATTTTGTGCCGACGGCGCCTGCGAGAAACGAACGCGCCTAACAGCACAACGAAGCAGGCAGCGAAGGCGAGTACGATCGGGAGGAGCCGCGCCATCCATTCATTCTTCCACGTAAGCGCGCGCCGTTAAACGCTCATCTGCTTGCGGTTTGCAGAGGCGCTTGCGGGCACCCTATCCTACCTCGTTTCCGCGCA
>JBBSJC010000583.1:0-5118 GCA_038257655.1 Polyangiales bacterium
GGATCCACCCGGCGTACGCTCGGTATCCCAGGGGTTTCGCACTACGCCAAACGCCGAGTGCTCGCTCGAGGAGCCCATGGCGAACTCGTCCATGTTGGCCTTGCCGATCAGCACCGCATCTTCGGCGCGAAGGCGCTCGATCACGTGTGCGTCGTAGGGAGGCTGATAACCAGCGAGAATGCGCGATCCACAGGTCATCGGCATGCCGCGGACGCACAAACTGTCTTTGACTGCGACAGGCACCCCTGCGAGCAAGCCCAGTTTTTCCCCGCGCTTACGCTTTGCGTCGACGGCGCGCGCTTGCTCCAGCGCAGCTTCGTTCGCCACGTGCAGCAAGCTGTTCAGCGCACCGTCCAAGCGTTCGGCACGCGCTAAAAATACGCCCGTGACCTGCTCTGCGCTCAAGGTGCCAGCGCGCACCTGCTCCGCCAAAGCGACCGCGCTTTGCGCTTCGATCTCGGTCACGATTCGACCTCCAGCACCTTGGGCACCGAAAATCCGCCGTCGCGGGAGGCCGCCGCCGCCGCCAGCGCCTGTTGCTGCGACAGGCTCGGCACGATCACGTCCTCGCGCAAGCTAGACGCAAGGGTTATCGCATTCGCTGTCGGCTCGACGCCCGATGTATCGACTTCGTCGAGCAGCGCCACGTACCCGAGAATCGCGTCGAGATCGTGCTTTAGACCCTGCGCTTCAGCGTTTGACAGGGCTAAACGCGCCAAGCCGGCCACTTTTTGCACTTCTTCAAGCGTTATCTTGGAAGCTGACATGAACGCCGCTTGTAGCAGACCCTGCGGCCCCTGCCCCGCAGTCTGGCCTGCATGCTACGCAACGACAGTGTAAGGTGTCCTGGGCGCGTAGGGCTCTCCCCCAACGCACACATTGGGTTTGACCGTCCAATGGCTACTACGGTACGGTTGTAATGCTGTGGTGACATGAAACTAGACGACGCGACGTGGCTGGCAGCAGAGCTGGGATTCCCTTCCTTAGAGGAATCGAGCGCCGGCTTGTGTGTGAACGCCGCGGCCCGCAGCTCACTTCAAGACGATGTGCCCTCCGCAATCGAGGGCGCCGCAGCAGCGATCGCAGGCACCGCGATCTCGGACGCGACCCTCGCAGGTTTGGTGGCAAGGGCACGCGAAGGTGAGCGCGCGAGCGCGATTGTAGCGGGCACGGGCCTCTCGACTCAAACGTGGCGGGTGTTGGCAACGCCGGTCGGGCTCGGGTTTGCGCGCCTTACTTTCGCGCCTGCGATGATGGAGCAGGCCGGTGCCGTGCAGCGCCGCGCGGCCCTCGTTGACGTGGCGGCGGCGGTGTCCCACGAAGTTGCTAATGCCATGGGCGCCATCACGGGGTGGGCCGACTTAGCCGCTCAGCCGACACTATCCGGCATTGACCCGCAAGAAGCCCTGCGCTTGATCGGAAGCTGCGCACGCACTGCGGAGAGCGCAGCGCGTCGCATGTTGAGCCTCGCACGTGGCCATGAGTCCAGCGAAGAGACCACCGACCTGAGCGAGCTCGCGACCGAGGTCGTCAACCTGTTGACCCTGGGCGCGCGCGAAGCCCGCGTCTCACTGACCAGTCAGATCGAGCCCGACCTGATCGTTCGTGCCACCCGCGGGCAACTGTTCACCGTGCTGTGGAACCTGACGAAGAACGCGGTTGAAGCCTGCCCTGCCAGCGGACGCGTGGCGATCCACGCCCAAGGCGACGGCGACGAAGTGCAGATCTCTGTCCGCGATAATGGCCCCGGGCTGGACCACGACGCGCGCGCGCGCATTTTCTCGCCCTATTACACGACGAAAGCAGGCGGGACCGGCCTCGGATTGCCACTCGTGCGTCAGACCGTCGAGGCGTTGCACGGTAGGCTAGGCGTTGACTCCGTGGTCGGCCACGGGACCACGTTCTCGGTGTTTTTGCCGAGGCTGCTGCGCAAAAGCGGCACGCTCGACATGACTGCGATCCCATCCGTTCGCCTGCAGTCCGATGAAGTGCCCAAGGGTGGGCAAGTCCTGGACGCACGCATCTTGGTGATCGACGACGACGACGCCCTGCGCGAAATGCTCGCCACTTCGCTCTCGCTCAAGGGCGCGCGGGTCACTTCCGTGGGCACGTCCGCAGAAGCACGGGCACTTGAAGGCAGCTTCGATATCGCTCTTATCGACATGATGCTCCACGATTGTCGCGGCGATGAGCTGCTCGCTGCCCTGCGCAAACGCGGCACGGTCAATGCGGCGATTCTCGTGACCGGGACCGTGCAGAAGCCGCGCTTGGTACCTGGTGGCGAGCCTGACGATTGGGTCCGCAAACCCTTCGAGGTGTCGCAACTCGTGGACCGCCTCAAGCGTACGTTGGAACGCCATGAGATGTTGAGCGCAGCGACTGCAACCATGCGTCTGTAGCGGCCTCTAGTGAGCTGTCGCCAACGGCTCAGTGGCAAGCTCCGCGAGTTGCTGTACCCTAGGCGCGGCTGAGTGACCCGATGAGCAACACGACGCGCGGGCGTACGACGACATCCGTCGAAGGAATTCCTAGCTTCGACGTGGTTTCGGACCCAACGCCGGGCCTCGTCCTCATTTACTCGCGCTTGCACGCGCATCTTCCGGCCGCGCTTCCGTTTGCAGCGCCGACGGTCACGCTGGGCCGTGAGGCAGACAACACCCTGTCGGTGCCCGAAGCGGCAGTGTCCCGGTATCACGCGCGCATCGAGCGGCGAATCGACGGGCGCTTTTGGGTCGTAGACACGCAGTCTACCAACGGCACGTTCGTTAATGGACGGCGCGTCCGTGAGCATCCCCTGGCCGTTTTTGACGTGCTACGCGTGGGCGATACGCTGTTTCGCTACGCCGATCAGGGCATCTACGGTTACGGCGCCTATCGCCTCGATGGCAGCATCGTACAGCAGGCTCGCCCGTTTCGGCACGGCGTGACGCAAGCGTTGATAGTCGGTGGCTACCAAATCGACGCGATCATCGATCGCATCGGTAAGGTCGCCACGTCGAACATCGCCGTTGTCGTGACTGGCGAGAGCGGTACCGGCAAAGAGCTGGTGGCGCGCGAGGTGCACCGGTTGAGTGGACGTCGTGGCCCTTTCCAGGCGATCAACTGTGCCGCCCTGCCCGCCAACCTGATCGAAAGCGAGCTGTTTGGTTATCGACGTGGTGCGTTCAGCGGCGCCAATACGGACAAGACGGGACTTGTGCGCGCGGCCCATGGCGGCACGTTGTTCCTGGACGAGATCGGCGACATGCCCCTGGAGGCGCAATCCAAGCTGCTGCGCGTGCTGCAAGAAAAAGAAGTCGTACCGCTCGGGGCCACGACCGCGGAGCGCGTCGATGTCCGCGTTGTATGCGCCACCCACCGCGATCTCGAGACGCATGTCGCGCAGGGCCTGTTCCGCGGAGACTTGCTTGCACGTTTGCGAGAGCTCTCCGTGCATCTGCCACCGCTGCGCGAGCGACGCGAAGACTTGTTCCCTTTGGTGCAGCACTTCCTCTCCAAGATGGACAAACGCGACCTACCGGTGAGCTTTCCGTTCATGCTGGCCGTCGCCCACTGCGACTGGCCCTACAACGTGCGCGAGCTCGAAAGCGCCGTTCGCGTAGCAGTTACGCTGAGTGCTGGAGGCCCCCTTGACCTGATGCACTTGCCGGAGACGGTGAGGCGCGCGCTCGACGGTCATGGCTCACCGATGGACCCGAATGCCCCCAACCAGCTGCCGCAAGCGGCGGTCACGTATCGTGGGCCGGCCGTAGACGCCGCCGGCTCGAGCACCGTGCGTCCTAGCGCGCCGCGACGGGGTGAAACGCCAACCGAGCAAGAGCTGCGCGAGCTACTGTTTCGGCACCACGGAAACATCGCCGCCGTCGGCCGCGAGTTGGGTAAAGAGCGCATGCAAGTGCACCGTTGGCTGCGTCGCTACGCGATTGAAATCGATCCGTACCGTCAGTGACTATCGTAGGGATGTAGCAATCCGTACGCGTTGGACACTCATCGGGGGCAATTGTACGTGGGCGTGACTATCCTCACGCGCACGGTCCCGGCGTCAAGACGCTAACGCGAGACAGCCCGGTGCCGCCCAGAAAGGACATTTGTGTTCCTGGGTCGGTTGCCAGGCCGGCGAAAGGACTTACCTTTTCCTTATGATCGCAGCGGTGCACGCCCGGGCACAGCCCTTGCTTTGCCTTGCCAGCGGAGAGATTAGCCTCCGCCATTCCAATGCCACCACAATCCTGCACGCTTGTTCTCCGAAAGCCGGATCGATACTGTGTCGTACGTCGGTTCGGAGGGAGGCATCAAGGCTCCCGTCGGGAGCGTGCAAGGATGCGTGAAGTCCAAGGGAATGTTGGGTGTGTGGGGCGGGAGTCGGAATTAGCCGAGCTCCTCCAGATGCATGGCAAGGCGAAAGACGAGCGCAGCGCGCGCCTGTCGCTGCTCGTCGGGCCCGCAGGCATCGGTAAATCGCGACTGCTCTCTACCCTGCGCACCAAGGTGCGGTTGAGCGGCGGCGTGGTCCTTGAAGGACGCTGCGACGCCGGAGTTGCTTTTGCGCCTTTTGCCGCGATCGTCACGCAAGCTTTGCGGTTCCTCGAGGAAATCGGGCAACCATTGCCCTCCAACCACGCCGCGCTGGGCTGCGCCAGTGGTTGTCATAGCCTGTGGTTTCAGCATAAGGGCCCGGGGCACACGGCGGAGTCGCCGGATTTTGCACGTAGCCGCGACCGTTTCTTCGATGGTGTTGCGCATCTGCTCGCCCATGTGGCAGCGGTACGAACACCGGTCGTGATGCTGCACGAGCTCGACCATGCGGACCACGGCACCCTGGACCTCTTGCATGCCCTACTCGATGCCGGGACCCCGTTCGCTGCGAGCTTGGGCAAGCCTCTGAGCGCGCTTTTCACGGCGTGTGTCCGCAGCGACGATCAGCAGCGCATCCCCCCACGGGTGAGCATGTTGCTCGAGCACGAAACCGCACAGAGCCTGACGCTCGGCGCGTTGAACGAAGCGGGCGTCCGGGCGCTCCTCACGTCGCCCGAGGCAGTGGCCCAGATCCTGGCGCGCACGGGCGGGTCACCCGATGCGATCCGACGCTTGCTTGACGTCACGCCGCCGAGCCACGCC
>JBBSJC010000584.1:0-5102 GCA_038257655.1 Polyangiales bacterium
CTCATCTCGAGCGCCGCGTCTCGATGCTCACGGCTCTGCTCAGACTGACGCTGACCATGCTGCGCATCTTGGGATCGCACGTGGACGCCAAGCGCATCAGCTCTGCCGCACACAGGCAAAGCTTGCTGTCGGCGCTTGAGCACGCGCGTTGCGTCATGCCCCATCCCCAGCGCTTGTCGATCAAAGAGAGGATGAGCATCAAAGACATGGTGCTGTCGCCTGCCCATCGTCACATGTCCATCCGTGCGCTCGCACTGCACGCGCAGCGCATAGCGCGCGGACGCTCGCCGAAGGCGACTCGAGGCGAACCGACGTGCGGCATGTCCTGCATGTCCCAGAGGCCCCGGCGTTTCAGAGCGCGTGGCAGCATGACTTCACCTGAAGCGTCGGACGTCCGGCACACACGAAGTCGTAGCTGTGCGACGTACCGGATCGTTCGCCCGCGCCTCGCCCACGGATCACCGTTCGCCTGCTGGCTGAAAACGACTTTTTGTTATTTACACTTGCGTGTTACTTTGCGTGTAACAACACTATGAGCGTGACAAGTGGACCACGCTCAGCGATCGACCACCTTCGGGAGCTGCCTTTCGTGTCCGTCGCTCGGCAGGACGGGGCTCGCCTCGAACTTGCCGCCCATGGCGAAACCTACGCTCTTCGGGTCTTCTCGCAGCGCGCCATCTCGACCGACGACATCAGCCGGCTGGCCGCCTTGATCCCTTCCTCGGAGCCGCCTCTGGTCGTCGCAAGCCACGTCGGGCACGAGCTAGGTGCGCGCCTCCGAGCTGCGGCACTCTCGTACGTCGACGACGCTGGCAACCTCTTTCTGCAGCTCCGAGACCCTGCGACCCAAGCCGTGCGCCACAGCGCGCTTGTCCAGGGGAACCGTGCGACCAAGCAGCGGCCCAAAGAACGCGCGTGGCGGGCGCCGAGCTACCAGACTCTGTTCGCCCTACTCGCGGAGTCAACCTTACTCTCCGCGACGACTCGCGAGATCGCGGCCTCGAGCAGCACCAGCACCACGCCGGTCCTGCAGGTCCGCGAGAAGCTCATCGCGCTTGGACTCCTGACGCGGTTCAAGCGTGAGTTCCATTGGCCCCCAGGCGGGCGCGACAAAGCGATCGACCTGTGGGCCAGCGGCTACCCGACGACCCTCCGCCCAAGCCTCCTTGTGGGATGCGCCAGGCCGCGTGCCTCGCTGAGCATCGAGCAGGTCGAAGCGGCCATCCAGGAAGCACTTGGCGGCCGCGTGGATTTTCGCTGGGGCGGCGCGGCGGCCGCCTATCGGCTCGATGGGTACTACCGTGGAGATCGCACCGTCGTACATGTCGAGGCGAGCGAGATGTCAGATGCCGCGATCATGGCCGCTCTACGTATGATCCCCGATCCAGACGGACCGGTAGTCGTCTTACGCTCACCAGGACCGCAAGCATGGGTCTCGCCCACGCCCATGGTGGTGCATCCGCTGCTCGCATGGACCGAACTGATAGATGAGGGGCACGACCGCGCAACCGAGGCTGCCCAACGATTACGCGGGAAGCTGTGAAGTCGTGCTGACTGCCGATGAACTATCCGCCCTCGCCTCCCTTCGCGGGCTCTGGCCTTCCCAGAGAATGATCCTCATCGGCGCCACTGCCCTCCGCCTGCAGCGCGATCTGCCACGTTTCACGAGGGATCTAGACTTGGTACTCGCTCTCGAGATCGAGGACTACCCGGGCGACCTCGCTCAATCCGAGGATTGGAGACAACACCCGTTCAAGCCACACGAGTGGCACTACCAGGAGCGCGTGCAGGTAGATCTACTTCCGGCTGGGGGCGCGCTCATCGCGCAAGGTCACATCCAGTGGCCTAATGACTTCCGAATGAGCCTGCGCGGTTTCGACGCTCTGACGGCTGGGCCTCTGCCGCTCGCAGACGCGGGTCTGAGCATCGAGATGGCCACTGTACCGCTGGTGGCCCTTCTCAAGATGGTGTCCTGGATGGACAGACCTGCCGAACGAACACGCGATGTCTCTGATATCGCGTGGCTGCTGACGTCCTATCTCGACGAGGGCAACGACGAACATTTCAATCGCTTGATCGAAGCCGTCGGCCAAGGTGTGGTGTACGAAATCGCGGGCGCTTACTGTCTGGGCGTCGATGTGAGCACGTGTCTGGGCGCAGCGGACATCGCGCAAGAGTTCGTCGAATGCTTGAAGGTCCGCAGCGTTGGGCGCGAGGCGCGCTATTCGGCAAGCCGAGGACACACTTTCGGGATGAAGATCACTTCCAACAGTCGTGGGGAGCGTTTCAGCGAGGATTAGGCGTTCTGCAAAAGGAATGAAAGCTAGACCTTACCGTCTGTGTCCGACGATGTTCCAACAAGGTAGCTTGTGGCTGCGCTGTGCTTTCTGTCGGTGCTTCTTCTCGGGTGCCCATGGGAGTGAGGTGGTGAATCGCAAGCACTGCACCGTGTTCGGTCGGGCAAGGCGCGAGCGCAGGGTCGAGCTTGTAAACGAACCCGATGGCGTCTTCGCCTCGCGCGGCGTGCACCGTAAGATCGAGTCGCGGAAGGCCGACGAGGTCGAAAGTTGGATCGACGGCGCACGCCGCTGCGACGCCGCCGAGCGCTACCTGTGGCAGGGCCACCTTACGTACTCGCTTGAGCAACCAATCAGGAGCGATGCCACGACCGCTCTGGTCCGCGAACCACACTGTTCGTTGCGGTTCCCGAGCCGCTTTACGGCATCCGCCACACGGTCGGATAGGCTGCGCCGGACTGCGTCTGGAGGGTCTGGATCGAAAGAGGGCCTTCCTTCCGAAGCCACGCTTGGAACAGCACCTTCCAAACATCGAAGAACTTCGCGCTCGGCAACGCATCTCGGCGCGCTTTGCTCGCGGCACTCTTGACGCGATGCGGAGGCGACCAGGCACGCAGTGGCTCAAGCAGACCCAGTGGCCCGCTTGCCCATACCCCGGCGGCGCTGAACACGAGCACGCCCAGCTTTCGTGCGACGTCGGGGCGCAGCACGCCCTGCAGCCGCTGCCATTCCCCTTGGGTGTAGGTCTCACATTGACGCGAAACTATACCTTATCAAAGCGTCCGCGGATCTCGATCACAGGTGCGATGACATGAACGTCGACTTGGTAGGTTGCCGCGAGCAGGGCCCAGGCTCTGTCGAAGCGATCGCGTTGGCACCCACTGCGCATGGTGAGAATCGCTTGACCACCCTCTTGGGTCCAGCGCATGCCGCTGTTCTTCATGCGCTGTGTCACCAAGGTCTTGCATGCTGACTCGACGACGCCGGAACCGATAGGAAGGCCAAGCTCGCTACACTCCGCGTACTGCATCCGATGCCGGTTCTTCTTGAGGAATCCCAAGACTTGCTTGAGCCTTTTGCTCCGAGGGTGGCTGGTGCAGAGGTGGGCCACGCAGCGAATTACTTTGTCGACGCCTCGGGGGTATTCGAGCACGATCCGGCGCTGTTTGTCGAAGTTCGATCGCGCTTTGACTGAGCCATACCCGCTCGGGCCGCTCGCCTGTTTGCCTTGGGCTTCTGCCTCCGCACGTTTCTCAGGACCTTCCTCATCCTTCATGGGAGTCAACACCCCGTCCAGAGATACCGCCACGAGGGCCGCGTAGTCGGGGACCACCTCGAGCATGTGAGCTCTTCCTCGAACGCCGCACGCTGCTCCTCCCAACGCTCACTCAACTGCTTGGGAAGTCGGTCCAAGGAGCTTCGCGAAGGGGACATGTTGCCCATGCGCGTGAACAGTTCGTCCGCCACCGTTGAATTACAGGCGGGACGTGAAGTGTCCACTTGTGCCGCACGTGGCTCCTCCAGAGCCTTCACGACGCTGGGCGTAGCACTAGCAGTCAACGTACGGTCGCAGGGCAGTCCTTCACGCCCCCTTACCCTTAAACATCGGATGTCCCGTGGCCCCCATCGCTGGGAATCTTCGCTTTGGTTCATTTGAAGCTTCATTTGCACGACGGATGCGCACCCAGATCCGCCTCGCGTTTGGCTTGTGCCTAGCTTACGCGTCGACGTACCTTTCGATCCCGAGGGTGCTGCAATTTGCGGTGTGTATCTCGCTGTTGGGCGCCTGCGTGCCCGAGCTGGGGGTGCCTGCGCCCGCGCTGGACGAACGCTGTTTCCCGAATCCGACCCAGCCTGATGATCCGCGTAATCCCTTTAATCTCTCTGTGCTGCTGCGAGCCTTTCCAGAGAGTTGTGGTCCGGCAATTTGCGGCGGCGCACCCGAGGCTGGACAAGGCGGGCGCTGCGTGGCCAAGGATACCATCAAAGCCAGGGACCAAAAGCGTCTTGCGGCCTGTGCGACGCCCGACACGCTGTGCGTGCCGCTTCCGTTTCTATTGAGCGAAGGTCGCTATAAGCCGACCTCGTGTCGATCCGCGGGCGGCGTCGAAGGGCGCTGTCTTTCCGAGTGCCTGCCCGAGGTGTCAGTCGAGGGCATCTTCCTGCCCCGCGATATCTGCCCTGAAGGCGAACGCTGCGCCCCTTGTTACGACCCCACAACGGGAGAAGACAAGGGATCCTGTTCGGCGAGTGTGTGTGATCGACCCGCGGAAGACCCCATTAACGTGTGTACGATCGACTACGCGGCGACCCCGCTCGCCGATCCCATCGCGCTCGCTCTGCCGGAATGCCCGGCTTCGATATGCGGCGCGGGCCAGGCCCACTGCATACCCAACCGCCGCATCGGGATGAAAGACGTCGACAAGCTGGGCGCCTGCGATGCCGAGTCTAAGTGCGTGCCGGATAAGCTTATCCTCAATGGTGGTAATGGCGTGCCCCAGGTGTGCCGTGCCGGAGGTGGCCTAGAGGGCCGATGCCAGTCCACTTGTTTACCCGCGGTAGCGAAGGACGCGGACTACCTGAGTCAGGGCGGGTGTGATGCGGGAGAGCTTTGCGCGCCCTGTTACGACGCGCGCACCGGCGAGCTGACCGACGCGTGCACGACGACCTGCGACATGCCTCAGGAGCCTAAACCGGATCTGTGCGCGCTCGATTACGTCACCAATCCGCTCACGGACCCGGAGAAGCTCAAAGCCTGTCCGGCGAGCCTGTGCGGCGGCGGCGCCAAGGGTCACTGCGTCGCGA
>JBBSJC010000585.1:0-5099 GCA_038257655.1 Polyangiales bacterium
CACGCGCCAAAGGTAAGGTGCGACCTTCTCTATCAGGGTACGATCGGTGGTGCGCGCACGTTGGTCGCTGACGAGGCTTGTATAGCTTGTGTAGTAGCGCTCCATGGCAGCAGCGATGGCCGCTTCGTCCACGGGGCTTTCGTGATTGACGCAAGCGGCTGCTTCTTCGTAATCCTTGACGGAGAGTGCGCGCACAAAGGCGTGCAGCTCGTGACGAATGCGCGCTTGAAATGCGCGGGGATCCCGCGAGATGTCCTTGGGACGTGGCAGCTCTGCAGCGGGCTCTTGGCCCTCGACCGGCGCAACCAAAGACTCCCACTCTTGCACCAGGCTTGAGTCGATGCGTTCGAGCATGGCGCGCAGAAATGCGACGCCATCGATCACCTCGTCCGTTTTGGCAGACTCCGGAACCGTCTGAACCAGCGTCTTGTAGGCATCGCTCAGATAACGCAGCAGCACACCCTCAGAACGCGCGATGCCGTACTCGCGTACATATTCCGGGAACGACATGTATCTCTCGTACAGGTCGCGCACGACGCTCTTGGGGCGAATGTTTTCGCCGACCCACGGGTGTTTGGCGGCAAAGGCATTGAACGTGTCGTAGATGAAATCCGCGTTCGGTTTTGGGAAGGTTATCTTCTCCAATTCCTTCATGCGGTCGTCGTATTCCACGCCTTCGGCCTTGAGGCGATTGATAAGCTCAGTTTGGGCGGCGCGCTGCTGCGCATGCAGCACGACGGTGGGGTTTTCTAGGATGGACTCGGTCAGCGAGATCAGATCGAGCGCGTAGCTGGGCGACGCCTCATCGAGCAAAGCGAGCGTCTCGACCAAGTACAATGAAAGCGTCTGAAAGAGCGAGAAGTCGCGCTGCAGATCCTTGTTCACGCGGGCCGTGCGCCCGGAGCCGTCTTCACGCGGCACGATTTCGACGATCTGAGTGTTGAGCAAGGCGCGAAACAGTTGTCGCGCGCTGCGGCGCAGGCGACTTTTGATCACGGGCCGCTCGTGACAGCGCGCGATCAAACGCACGAGCTGATGGTAACCACCGCGTCGCTGCGGAGAGTCTTGCAGGAGATTCAGGATCATGCCGTGGCTGACGGCGAAGCGGCTTTCGAGGGGCTCCGGCGCGCTCGTGATCAAGCGCTTGAATGTGACTTCGTCCCACAGCACGAAACCCTTATCGGGCGGCTTGCGGAGCACGATCTTTTTCTTGTTCGCCCCCGTGGCGCCGTCAGCCTTCATCTTGAGGCGCTTGTTCTCGATCACGTGCTCGGGCGCTTGGCACACGACGCTGCCTTGGATGTCGTAGCCCTTACGACCCGCGCGGCCGGCGATCTGCTTGAAATCGCGAACGGGAAGTATGACGACCTTTTCGCCGTCGAACTTGCACAGTTTCGTGAACAGTACGGTGCGAATCGGAACGTTGATGCCGACGCCGAGCGTGTCTGTGCCGCAGATGATCTTGAGTAGGCCCTCTTGGGCCAGCTTCTCCACCAGGCGTCGGTAGCGCGGTAGCAACCCCGCGTGATGCAGTCCGATGCCGTGGCGTACGTACTTTTTGATGTCCTTGCCGTAGGGAGAATCAAAGCGAAAGTCACCTATTGCCTTGGTGATCGCTTCCTTTTCTTCGCGCGTGCAGATGTTGGTGCTGGTGAGCGCTTGCGCGAGCTCGGCGCACTCGCGCTGCGTGAAATTGACGACGTACACCGGGAACTTTTTGCGCTCGATCAGCTCATCGAGCGTCTCGTGCAGGGGCGTCTCTCGGTAGTCGAAATCGAGGGGCACGGGCCGGTCATCGGAGCGCACGATCGCAACTTTGCGGCGCGTTATCTCCTGCAGACTTTCCGTTATCGTGGTCATGTCGCCCAGCGTGGCGCTCATCAAAAGAAAGCGCGTGTCGGGCAACAGCAACAGCGGGATCTGCCAGGCGATGCCTCGCTCCGAGTCCCCGTAGTAGTGGAACTCGTCCATGATCACGTAGTCGACGTCTGCCTTTTCGCCGTCGCGTAGCGCGATGTTGGAGAGGATCTCCGCGGTGCAACACAGGATGGGCGCGTCGCGATTGATGCTCGTATCGCCCGTCGACATGCCGACGTGCTCGGCACCAAACAGCTCGCACGCTTCGAAGAATTTTTCGCTGACGAGGGCCTTGATCGGGCACGTGTAGACCGAGCGCAGTCCAAGGCACATCGAGCGAAAGTGCATGGCGGTGGCGACCAAGGATTTGCCAGAGCCGGTGGGTGTATTGAGCACCACATGGCGGCCTTCCATGATCTCGAGAATGGCTTCTTCTTGCGCGGGATAGAGCGAAATTTGAGCCGCCACCGTCCATTCGATGAACGCGTCGAGCATGACGTCGGGCTCCGCCGCGCTCGCGCTGCCGCGGGGCGGAAGGAAATCATTCAACCGCGGTCGTGTTGCCACGAGGGCGGTGTAGCACGCACGCGCTCCCGGCGGGCGCCTGGTGGCTGCTCTGCAGGTACTTAGGCATCGTGCGCAAATAACTTACCCACTTCGACGCCGATCCATCCCGCCCAGCGGCGTTGCGAAACCTAAGAATGCAGGGAGCATACTGTCGGTTCTGCGCCTTGCTGGACGGGCGTCTCGACGCCGAACCGGGCAAGTTATTCGTGCACGGGCCCTTACGCGCTTCGAACGGCGCCGTCTTCTAGGCCTTCGGCGCCGTTGCGCAGGGTGAGATACAGCGTGGCAAACAGCACGCCTGCGTAGCCTATCGCGAACAGCAGACCGACGAAGCAGGCAATAAGGCCGGCAAAGCACAACGCGCCCACGATCAAGCCGCACAGCACAAGCATCAGGCGCTGGCCGCGGGCCATGCGCCATGAGTTGCCGACGGCAGTCAGGGCGCTGACTTGAGGCTGAGCGACAAGCTCCGTACTCGCGAAAGCCAGGCCGAAATAGAAGTAGAGAAGTGCAGGCATGCTGAGCAGCACCAGCGCGGAAAGCGCGATGAGCAAGCTCGCGTTGTCGAAGTCAAACTTGAGCAATGCTGCGATCACGGCGCCTATCGCGAGCAGCAGCAGCAGCGGCACATAGGCGAACAGCAGCTGCACCACCCAGCCGCCGAGCCGCTCACCTTGGCCGAAGAGTTGGCCTAGCTCGACCTGCTCACCGCGCGCGGCCGATAAGGACATTGAAAGCAAACCGAGCGTGAGTAGGCCCTGCAACAGCGTCTGTGGCACGTACATCACCACGCTAACCGCGAGGATGAGCGTCGGATCGCTGAGCCATGCCTGGGCGCCCGATGTGACTCCGTTGAAGAGCGTGAGCACGCCGATCATGATGATCACGCCCACAGTCAGCGTGCCGATATTGTGGCGATAGGCAGCGTAGGCGTGCTTCATCACCGCTTCGAGCGTCCAGTTATCGCGGCGCAGCGTGACGCCACCCGTGCCGGTGCGCGCTCGGCATTCCGAACACGTCTCGAAGCGACCGCCTTCAGTGCACTGCTTGCACATGTAGGCACCGCAGCGCGAGCAGACGGACGTAAAGGGTTCGCCCTGATGGATGGCGCAGCGCGCTTCGATCGGGGATCCGGGGGGGGCTTGGGCATCCACCAAAGCAGACTATCCTAAGCCTTGATGCGCTTTCTACTTACGAACGATGATGGCATTGAGGCCCTGGGGCTGAAGCTGCTCGAGGATGTGCTCGCGCAGCATGGCCATGTGACGGTGATGGCGCCCACCGTCGAGCAATCGGGCGTCGGGCACCGCGTCAATACGCGGGCGGCAATAAAGCTCGAAGAGCGTACGCCGCTTCGTTATGCGCTGGCGGGGACGCCGGCTGATTGCGTGCGCGTCGCGTTGCGCGGGCTGACTCTGACCGCTGACTGGGTCGTGTCGGGGCTCAATCACGGCGGCAATCTCGGCGTCGACATTCATATGTCTGGCACGGTCGCCGGCGCTCGGGAAGGGGCGATCCTCGGTTGTCGGGCGCTTGCGATTTCACAGGTGCTCAATGCCCATCATCCGCCCGATCCTGCGCGCATGCGTGCCATGACCGCGCGCGTGGTCGCCGAGCTGCTCGACAAGCCCTTACCATCGGGCCAGCTGTACAACGTCAACTTACCGTTTGCGCCCGAGAGCGAGCAGCCGGAGCTTGTGTTGTGCTCTCCCGACCCGAGCCCGCACGATGTCCGTTACGGAGAAGCGCAGGGGGCCTATACCTATGCCGGGGTGTTCTTGAACCGTGGCCGCGTCCCGGGTTGCGATGTGGATGCGGTATTGCGCGGAAAGATCTCCGTTAGCGCGCTGTCGATCGTGTGACTGAACACGAAGGCTCGGCGTGATGGGAGGACCCCTGTATGGGCGTTGTTGTGCCGACCTGGTGGTTAAGCCACCGTCTTTGTTACGCCGACGTTGGGGCAGCGCTCGCCTTACTGTCCGGCTGAGGCGCGCGCGTGGCTCCGGGGGGCTTTGTGTAGAGCCAGGCCCAATAGAAGAGTGCGAACTGAAAGGGTAGGCGGGCCCATCCGGCAGCGGCAGTCGGCTGCGGCAGCCAGGAGGGCTTGCCTACGATCTGAAGCTCGGGGTGCAGCGCCATGTAGATGTTGGCCGGGTAGACTGCGATGAATAGGGCGATCAGAGACCAGGCGGCAAAGCGCTGCGTGCTCGGGATAGAAAGCATCACGCCCAGCGCTATCTCGATCACGCCCGACAGGTAGACGAGCGCCAGAGGGTAAGGCAGAAACGGCGGCATGATCGAAACGAACATGGAGGCGTGCGTGAAGTGTGCCGTGCCGATCAACACCATCAGGGCGGACAGTACCCAGCGCATCGTGACTTGAAACTTCGTCATAGAGCTCCTTAGGCCTCGGAGGCAAAATAGCTATACCACCTCGACGCCGATGCATCCCGACCAGCTGCGTTGCGAAACCTAGGAATACAGAGAGTATGCCGTCAGTTCCGCGCCTTGCTGGCCGGGCGCCTCGACGCCGACCTGGCATAACTATTTTGCTCCGAGGCCTTTAGCGCCCGGCACAAAACAATCAGATCGCCTCGACGCCGACGCATCCCCGTCACCGGCGCTGAAAATTCTTCAGATACAGCGAGTATCCTTGCGAATTTTCATCACCGCCG
>JBBSJC010000586.1:0-5099 GCA_038257655.1 Polyangiales bacterium
AACGAGCACGTGCGAAGTACACGCGTCGTAGTGAATGGCGGGGTGTCACCCGTTGCCGGAAGGAAGATGTCGGCAGACGCTTTGCGCAAGCCTGTGCCGAGCCAGTCGACGGTTAGGGACATCACGTTGCCGGGGGGGACGTCCCTGTCTGATTTCGGTGCGCTTTTCTGGCGGACCTTATGGGGGCAGAAGTCGGACCCGTTCCCCGCCGAACAGGGAGCAAGGCTCGTAAGCGCAGAATACTCCGATCGCTATCTGAGCTCGCCCTTGGCTGCCAGAGCGCTCCACGCCCTCTTGCTCGGCCTGCGCGAGTATGGTCTCGCTCGGACTACGCGCTTGGCGGTCCGCACATGTCGGCCAACGCAAGGCAGAGACCACGACTGTCTGCATTCAAATTTCTATGGGGGTGGAGCGCAGTTGCAGGTGCTGCAAGGGTTACTGGGAGACCTTGCGGACGCCGTCTCGGTCAAAGTGGAGGATCAGTCTCGAGACCTGCCTCACGCGCGCATTCTGAACCTGACATGGTCGGACGGCACGGCCCTGCGGCTCGGGCTCGACCAAGGTGTCGGTTTCGTGGAAACCAGACGACGGGAGCGCTTTGCAGGGCAAGCCCACCCTGCGGAGCAGGTTAAAGAGCTACTCAAATGCCGCGTGGATCTGAGTTCTGACAAGAACACCTGGGTCTGGACGCAGCGCGTATAAGAATTCGCTACCAGGACCTGCCTTGGCTGGCTGGGCTGAATCGCAGTTCGCTACCGTTCCGAGGCTCGCGACCAACTATGACACGGAAACGTTAAGGGGGGTTGCGCGTCACTCGGCGGCATCAGCATTCGCGGTCGCGCCCCCGCTTGAGACGTCGATCGTGCTCGCTCGTGTCATTGCGAGGTTCGGCCCTGATCCCTGTCGGCCAGACTGGATTGAGTGCCCTCCGTGAGTTCCGCTGATAGTACCTTGTTGACCTTGTGAATCACGGCGCGGGAAACACCGAGAGAAACGCGTCTTGTCCACCCTGCGCATCGAGCCGGGGTCCACTGACCGTCAGCATGCTCCCCGTCCCCGCCTCCGTCTGTGCGAGCACCGCGACCGAGCGTTCTCCCACCGCCACGTCCACCACGCGGCTGTCCGGTGCATCGACTCCGGACCACGTCAGCCACGCAGAGCGTGCATTGAATTCGGGCGCGAGCAGGACCAGTGAAGTCTCCAAGGTTGGCGCGGTACCAGGGGTAAGCCCGCCAAGCTGGAGTTGGTCGCGTTCGGCCATGCAGCAGCTCGCCTGTCCGCCGAAGTAGACGTGGCCCTGTGCGTCGGCATCGATAGCCGTTACACGCAACGTGCCGCCCATCTCAGCCACGCGTGGCAACAGCACTTGCGCAAGCTCGAGGTTCAGCGTCGATGGCTCGAAGCGTGCAGCAAAACCGTAAGTCTGCGTGGCTTGTCCGTAGCCGGCTGTGTACTTGTCGTAGCTGACGAGCGGAGCGGGTATACTTAGATCACGTGGATCCTTGAGATGCACTGTGTTGCCGCCCGTATTCTCGCCGCCATAGTAAAGCTTACCATCTTGGCCCAGCTGCACCCGCACGCCACGCGAGCTTGCGCATTGCCCCTGTGCATCGGCATGGTCGTATACGCTCTGTAGCAACTTGCCAGACTCATCGTAACTGCGTAGGAACGGAACGAGCCCCTGGCATCCACCCGTGACGCGGTGGGCGCCGGTCACGAACAAGTTGCCGGTTTGCGGGTGCAGGGCCAGGTCCGTCACCTCATCGTCAGGTAGGCTTAGTGCCTGTTCTTCAAACGCGCCTACCCAGTGTAAGGTCTTGTCGGAGCCGAGCACGGCCGCGCGTTTCCCGGAGATGATCGCGATGCGCAAGCCAGGCGCAGGCAGCGCTCCTTGGGCCGCGATGGACGATCCATCGGGCGTAAGGATCACCCAACCGAATGTGCCCGTGAGCGCGATGAACCCGTCGTCGGCCACGGCCATGTCCGCCACCCGATCGCCCACGCGCTGCACGCGTTCGACGCTACGCCCGTAGGCGTCGAGCCAGACGAGCGCACCGTCGCTGCCGGCGATGGCGGTTTGCACCTTCACGCCCAAGTCGCCAAAGCTTCCCGCGACGAGCAGACGACCGTCCGCAGCGTAAGCCACCGCCGTCGCTTCATCATCGCCCGCACTGCCCAAGTACCCTGCTGTACAGAGGTTGAAGTCGGGCGCAGGGCGAAAGGCACCGCAAGCTGGATCGATCGCATCCGCGTCGCCTTTTGTATCGCTGCCATCGACCATTCCGACCTGAGCGTCAGATTTGGTCTGGCCAGCATCGTTGCGGCTCGCATCGAGGGCGAATAGAACTTGTCGGGAGCTACCGCAGCCGAGCACGAGCGTGAGCAGCGTGAGGTAGCGCGCGCGCAGTGCCATGCTCGTGCGCAGTGCTGCCCCTCCTGTTCGTGCGACCTCGTTCGTTCGTGCTGTCGCTTGCGGCGCGTGAGCCATCGTGAGCGTAACGCTACACGAGAATGTCCGCGTAGGTTCCACTTCCTCCCGATTCGCCGAAGGTCTCAATCGGGTCGCCCATCAGCTGGGCCAGCGTGATCAACAATTTGAGATAGTTTTCGCGCCCGACGCCCGTGCGCACCTGGCCCGTGCGCAGTTTGTCGAGGCCCGAAGCCACCAACACCGGGATGCCCGCGTGCCCGTGATTGGGCGTGCTGCACTCGTTCGTCCAAAGCACGATCGTGTTGTCGAACACGGAACCATCCCCCTCGGGCGTGTTCTTGAGCATGCCGATAAGGTCCGCAAAGCGCGCCGCGTGCCAGGCATCCACGTCGATCATCGCCTGCTTTTTGGCGGCATCGTCCAAGTAGAAGTGCGCAACGTCTTGATGCATGTCGCCGCCTGGGCCAGTCAGCCCAAAGCTTCCAAGGCCGAGACCATCGTGACCGCCGGGAGCGGTCTGAAAGCTTACGATGCGGCGCGCGTCGCACGCGAACACGGTTGCGATGAGCTCACTGTGCGAGCGAACGCGCTTTTGAAAGTCGTAGCTGATGTCGAACTGGCTGCCGTCGTTATCGCAGGCCACTGGCGCGGGACCACCGCCGACAGGGGCCTCACCTTCGTAGCGCTTTTGCAGCGTCAACACGGCATCGAGATGTTCTTCCATCTTGACGAGCTCACGCTCGGGCAAGCGCTTTTTCACGCGCTCGATGTCGGCGATGGCGGCATCGAGAATCCGATTCTCAAGCTCGTTGTCCCGGGCGTTTGCCGGCGCCGGCGTCGGTGTCGATGATGGGGGCGTAGGCGAGGGCGTGCTGTTGGGCTTGATTGGCCCGAACACCGACTCATAGGCCGCCTTCGGACTTTCCAGGGGCGAAACGAAGCTACCATCGGTAGCAAAGCTCATGTGACCGCGCCGATTGCTCCAGTACTTGCCTGCGAGCACCAGCGGCGCCGAGTTGAGGTCTTGCCCTATCTTCTGGTCGATCGAGATGTGACCTTCTGCGGGAAAACCAGACGTGCAGAAGTATTGCCCCGTCTTGTGATCGCCGGTGCCGCCAAATACGACGTCCTTGAGCAGAATCAAATCCTGCTTATGCGGCTCGAGCGGGGCGAGGCTCGTGTCTTTCATCGAGAAGCTCGTGCCGGTGCCCGTCGGCCAGAACTTTTCGGCTACGCAGCCGTTCGGCGTGTAAAAGATGACGAGACGCGTCGGCGCGTTCGACTCGGCCTTGGCCATGCGTACGAACGAACGCGCAAACGGTGCGAGCACCGCAAATGCGGAAGTACCCACAAGCAGCTTGCGACGACTGATCAGACTCTTGACGGTGCGCTTGGCCATACGATGACTTCCTCGTCCTAAGTTGCTTGCTCGCGCGCAGACCCGCGCACTTCGACCTCAGCGTTGACGGTTTAGAAACGCATCACTGCGTACCGCGGCGAGTAAGAGCTCGCGCAAGTTGTATCCGCTTTCCTTGAAGCTCGCGCGGATGTCGACGATGTTGCAGGCATCACCCTCGGTTTCGCCCCGACCCATGGCGTAGCGAAACATCTGGATCGTGACGCACTCGGATACTTGTTCGCTGCTCGCGAGCTTGTGCGCGAGCTCGACCGGTCCTTCGAATGGACCATTGATGTCGCGTGTGCCGGTCAGCTCGCCTGTGGCGTCGATCGGAATGCCGTTCTCTTCGCCACGCTCGCGGCCGATCAGATCCAGGCTCTCGAAACCGAAGCCCACCGGATTCATCAGCGTGTGGCAGCCTGCGCAGCTACCGCTCGAGGTCTTGGCTTCGAGCTGCTCACGCGCAGACAGTCCGTCGCTCAGTTCGGGCAAAGTCAAATCTACATCGGCCGGCGGGTCCTGAATGTGTTCGCACAGGAGCCGTGCGCGCACGAAGCGCCCGCGATTGACGACCGACGTCCGTTTGCTGCCTGCGAGCACACTCATCAGGCCCGGCATCGTCAACACACCCGCGCGCTGCTTGGGATCGAGCTCGATGCGCTCGGTCGCGGTCGCATCGGTCTGCCCGTACAACGCCGCAACCTTGGGATCGGCGAATGTGTAGGGCGCCGTAAGCAACGTCTTGAGGTCGCCCTTGGAGTCGAACACCAAGTGTTCGACGAAGCTAGTCAGCTCGCTCACCAGGCTCGGCTTGAGCGCGTCGAAATCCGGGTAGAGCTCGGTGAGCTTGGTCTTGTCTTCGAGCGCGTTGTATTCGAACAGCTGCTCAAAGAAGCCCACGGCTGCGCGCCGCGCCGCGGGCTTTTCGATCAGCCGCAGGGCCTGCTCTTCGACGCCCTTGTCGGTGTCGAGCGCGCCCGCTGCCGCGGCTGCGAGCAGCTCTGCGTCCGGTGTGCTGTCGATCAGAAAGTAAGATAGGGCGGAGGCCGTCTCGTAGCCGGTCAAGCGTCCCGCATCTTCTTCGCCGAGCTCGCTGCGAAATAGAAAGCTTGGCGACTGGAGCATCGCTTCAAGCCGTCGATGAGCGCCGCGACACGGGAGCGGAAGCTGGCTGGTTGGGCGCGGGCGGTGAGGGGGGTATTGGCGAGTGACGAGGGGGAGTGAGGCCCCGATGAGTCTTCCCGACGGCTACACCGACGTCCCCGCCGG
>JBBSJC010000587.1:0-5095 GCA_038257655.1 Polyangiales bacterium
CATGGTGAGCCTGCGGCCGGGCCCGTCTCGGTGGCCCCCCCTGCCATGGGGGGGGGCGCTAACGGCGGGGGTGGGGGCGGTTTCTTCCCCAACTTGCCCCCGGCTGTGTTGCCTCCGCCTGAGGATCGAACGGCAGTGCGCCACGCCGCGGAGTTCCTCGCCTCGGCGTTGTCCGAGTCGGGCACCGATGCCGCCGCGTCGCGCGAGGCCCAGCAAAAGGCCGAAGAAGCCCAACGTCGCACGGCGCAAATCCAAGCGCAGCGCGTGGCCGAAGCGGAGCAAAAAAAGAAGGTCCAGACTGGCGACGCGCTGCCTTCGATGATCATCGATCCGAGTCTGAGTATTCCGCCGCCCGCTGCGGCCGCGGTCGCCAGCGCACCTGCAGCAGCCGTCGCTGAAAACCGAGCTAGCGATAACGCGCCACAGCGTGCGCCGGTCTCGGAGCGCCCGACCGCACATAAGGAGAGGCCCAAGCCCAAGCCCAACGCTGCCGCAAAGTCCGACCCCCCGGGCGACGACACGAGCATCACTGCCCGCAAGGACCTCGATGCGGCGACGTTGGCAGCATCTGATGCTGGGCAGGCCGGCCTCAAGAAAGGCAATGCGCTGCCTTACATCGTGATCGCGGCCGTGGTCGCGATCGCAGCCTTTATGGCGTTTCAGGATGACGGCACGTCCAAGCTGGAGGAGCCGGCTGCGCTCGCGCCTTTGCAGGACACGCCGCCTGAGCCAGTCGGCGAGCCGACCGTCCCTTCCGAAGCGACGCCTGATCCTGCGCTGGCAGCGCCCGAGCCCGAGCCGGTGGCGGAGCCTGCGACGATGATCCCAGTCAAAGTCACGAGCATGCCGGATGGCGCCGAAGTCTTCGTCGGCGAGGAGAGTCGCGGCCAGGCGCCCCTGACTGTCGAACTGCCTGAAGCCGCCCCTGTCACGATCCGCGCGCGCCTTGCAGGTCGCGCGGAAGCGAGCCAGGAGCTCACGCCCGCGGTCGGCCAGAAATCGATCAAACTGGCGCTCGCGCCGCTGCCCTACGTGCTGCACGTGGAGACCACGCCACCTGGCGCGACGGTGTTGGTCGGGACCAAGCGCGGCACCTCGCCGGTCGATCTGCAGTTGCCCGCTCCCAAGGGCCCGCTGCGCGTGACGATAAGGCTCGCCGGTCACGAACCGACAACCACGACTGTCGCCGCGACCAGCTTCGAGGAGCGCGAGGGCGCGTTGCGATCCTCGATCGCGCTGATGTTGCAGGAGCGTCAGGTGGCAGCTGCCCCGCCAGTCACGCCCAAGCCTGCGCCCAAACCGCGACTTCTGCCCCAGCCGGTCGAGCCCAAGCCGACCGACCTTACTCCGACCGCCAAACCCGTCGAAGCGGCACCTATTCCCCAGCCGTCCCCCCAGCCCGCCGAGGCGACTCCCGAGCCCAAGCCCGTGGACACTGCGCCAGCGGTGAAACCGGTGGAGACTGCGCCCAAGCCGGCAGCCAAGCCCAAGCCGGCAGCCAAGCCCAAGCCGGAACCTGGCGCCGAGCCTATCCCCGATAACCCTTTCGGTTGATTGGCGCGTTTTTCCGCACCGGCTGGGCTCGAGCTGAGCGCTCAAGCCATTCGGTGCGCTAGAAACGGCGGCGCGTGGGAACACGCGGGCCGAGGTACGTCACCGGCTTGAGCTTGGGTCGTCCGGTGACGAGCAAGAACACCACGCCGGCAACGAAGCCGCCGATATGCGCGAAAAACGCGACGCCTGCGTTCGCTTGTTGTCCCAGGCTGCCCAGGCCCGAAAACAGCTGCAATCCAAACCAGGCCAAGATGAAAAACAAGGCCGGCAGCTCGAACATGAACACGAACGCGAACGTGACAACGCGCGCGTGGGGATACAGCAACAGATAGGCGCCGAGCACGCCCGAGATCGCTCCTGAGGCGCCAAGCATCGGCAGCGTGCTGTCCGTGTCAGTGAGCGCGTGGGCGAGCACGGCCACGATGCCGGTGAAAAAGTAGAAGACGATGTAGCGCGTGTGCCCCAGCGCGTCTTCGACGTTGTCTCCGAAGATATGGAGAAACCAGAGATTGGACACGAGGTGGCCGATTCCACCGTGCATAAACATGCTGCTGAGCGGCGTCGACAGACTGGGCCCGTAACCCGAGAATAGATGCACCGGTACCACTGCGTGCTGCTGTACGAACGCGAGCGTCTGCTCGGGGGCGAGAAACAGAAACTGGTACACGTAGACCGCAACGTTGAGCGCGATAAACGCATACGTGACGTAAGGCGCGCGGACGGTGGGGTTGTTGTCGCGGAGAGGCAGCACGAAGGGTCGACCTACCATAGATGTCGTAACCAGGCAGCGCGGCGTTTCAGGCGTGCTCGTGGGTGCTGCTCGCATGTGCTGGGCGCGCGTGACCTGCTACAGGGCCGCGATGCGCGCTGTGGACCTGCTAGGACCCGGGGGGCCGCTTTCGCGAGCCCTCGAAGGCTATGAGCAGCGCACCTCGCAACTGGAGATGGCCGAGCTCGTCGAACGCGCGCTCACCATGGAAGGCATCGCGATCGTCGAAGCGGGTACCGGAACGGGCAAGACCCTTGCCTATTTGGTGCCTGCGATCCTGTCCGGCAAGAAGGTCGTGATCTCCACGGGCACCAAGACGCTGCAGGACCAGATCATGCAGCGCGATTTGCCGCTGCTCGAAGAGCATCTAGGCCTGCCTGTGTCCGCTGCGTGCATGAAGGGCCTCGGTAACTACCTGTGCCTGCGGCGCTACGAGGAATTCGTGCACAGCCCGGATACCGAGCGCGCCTCCCATCCGCGTTATCTGCCGCTGTTGCGCGAGTTTCGGGCCACGACCCAACGCGGGGAGCGCAGCGAGCTTTCAGGCGTACCTGAAGATGCGCCGATCTGGGGCGAAGTGCACAGCGGCACGGACACGCGCATCGGAGCGCGCTGTCAGCATTACGAAGCGTGTTTTGTCACGCGCATGCGGCGGGACGCTGAGGCGGCGCAGATCGTGGTCGTCAATCACCATCTGTTCTTTGCGGACCTAGCGCTGCGCAGCCCGCATGCGGGTGCATTGCCCGACTTCGATGCGGTGATCTTCGACGAAGCCCACCAGATCGAGGATGTCGTCACCGAGTTTTTTGGCGTGCGCGTCAGCACCACACGCTTAGCGGTTTTAGCGCGCGACGCGGAGCGCGCCTTTCGTGCGGCCGGCAGGTTCGCGCTTGCAGAGCCGTTGATCACAGGCGTGCTCGCGTGTGCCAGTGCGTTTTTTGCGAGCTTGCCGCGCGGTCGCGAAAGCGAAGTCGGACGACAGCCGCTATCGCGCGAGATCCTGACCGGACGTGTACGCGAACCGATGCTGCAGCTCGATGCCGCGCTCGAGGCGCTCGCAAGCCAAGCCAAGCTCGATGCCCACGAGAGCGAAGCCGTGGTGCACGTGGGCAAACGCGTGCAGCGCATGCGCGATGATGTGGCGTTGATCGTCGATGGCCAGAGCTCGTCGCAGGTGCTGTGGAGCGAGACGCGGGGCAAGAGCACCTCGCTTGGTGCAAGCCCGGTCGACGTCGGCGACATCCTGCGTGAGCGTCTGTTCGATCGCGGCGGCAGCGTGGTCTTGACGAGCGCGACCCTGACCGCAGGCGGCAGCTTTTCGTTCATCAAAGAACGGCTCGGCATCGACTTTGAGCTCGATGAGCTGAGCTTGGCCTCGCCTTTCAACTTCGCTTCGCAAGCGGCCTTGTACTTACCGCGCACGTTGCCCGATCCGCGCGAAGCGGAATTTGTCGAGGCCGCTGCGCGCGAGATCCTGGCGCTTATTGCGATAACCGGTGGCGGCGCCTTTGTGTTGTGCACGTCCTTGCGCATGATGCAGCAGCTGCATGCGGCCTGCGCGCCGAGCTTGCATCCCAAGCCGCTCGTGCAGGGCATGGCGCCCAAGACCGAGTTGCTCGAGACGTTCAAAGCCCGTCACGACGCGGTGTTGTTTGCGAGCGCAAGCTTTTGGGAAGGCGTCGATGTGCCGGGCGATGCGCTCAGGCTCGTGATCATCGACAAGCTACCGTTCGAAGTGCCGAGTGATCCCTTGGTGCGCGCCCGCTGCGAGCGCATGGACGCGCGCGGCGAGAACGCCTTTATGAACTACCTCGTGCCCAACGCCGCGCTTGCGCTCAAACAAGGCTTTGGCCGCTTGATCCGCACGGCGCACGACCGCGGCATCGTGGCGGTGCTCGATCGTAGGCTCACGAGCAAGGGCTACGGTAAGGTGTTTCTCAAGAGTCTGCCCGACGCGAGCCGCTGTCACTCGCTCGATGAGGTTCGTGCGTTTTGGGCGCGCGGGCGCGAGCTTGTTCACGCAGCGATCACTTCCCAGACGCCTTCCCCACGAGCCGAGCCAGAGTCCGTTGAAACTCCGGCACGCTGACGTTTACATACTCGACCACGCGGCCATAGAGCAGGGCCGTGGGCACGTGACGGCCGCGTAGCTCTTTTTGCGCGCGCGACAGCTCGACCAAGATCACTCGATCAAGGCGCGTCAGCCCGTCGCGTACGTCGGGCAGGTAGTCGTCCGCGGCGCGATTCCAGCGCGAGGCCATACAGGTCTTCTATCGCTGCTTTGCGCGCGATGCCATGCTGCAAGGGTGGGCTTTTCGAGCAGAGCGCTTTTTCTGATCGGGCTGTCGCTCGCGGCCTGCGCCTGCGAGCCTTTCAGCCAGCCTGCGGCGAACAAGACGCCTGCCGCGCGCCAAGCACCTGCGCCCAAGCCAGCACTCGCTGGCGGCGCGCCTGCCGCAAAACCGAAGACTTCCGCGGCCTCCTCTTCCGATCTCGTGCAGCTACCAGCCACAGCTGCGCGCGATTTGCGATCGAGCGGCCCAGCGAGCGGCTTGCCCGTGACGCGGCCAGCCAGACCACCCTTGGCCGCGTCCCGCAGCTGCGCGCTGCGCTCGCAGTTGGCGCTGCAAAGCGACGTACAGCTCGTCGGCCTGGCGGCGCACGGTGATGACGCGCTCCTGGCGTGGCAGAAGAGCGAAGGCGCGCGCAGTCTGCTCGAGCTGCAACGCAGCAACGGCACACAGCTTGTTAGCGAGCTACGGATTCCGCTCG
>JBBSJC010000588.1:0-5084 GCA_038257655.1 Polyangiales bacterium
CGACTTCTCCGTTCAGCAGTCGGCGCGCAACGTTGCTGCGGTAGCCACCCTCGATGGCGTACGCATAGCGTTGCTTGAGGTTAAAGTAAGGTTTGCCGACCGCTATGCTCCAGATGCTGCCCTCGGCCTTGCCGTGCTCGCGGTTGAAGATCACGCCCAGGCTCTGCTTGAGGCTTATCGATGAGCCCCACACCCGTCGCGAGTAGTAGAACGGACGTAAGGTATAGGTTTTGGGCACAAGCTCGAAGTCGATGCCGATGTTCTTTTGCCGGCCCGCCAAGTTTCGCTCGGTGATACGCAACAGCAGACTGTTGATCTGTGTGGTGATGTTGAAATCTTGCTCGAGGCGCAGGCTCCACAGGTCGCGCGTGTGCACGACCACGCCGACTGCGCTCGGATCCGTGGTGCGTACCGCGACGATGCGTACGAGCGCGAAGATGCCCATCCCGCGTAAGTTGCGCATGCTCTCTTCGAGGCGCGCGTCGGCCAGCGGTGTGCCAGCTTCGAACAAAAGCTCGCGCCGCACCACTTCGTCGCGGGTGCGGAAGTGGAAGATATTGAACCAGGTCGGCCAAATCTCATCTTCAACGAAGACGTCGTCGCGCACTACGCGAACCCAGGCGATCGTCTTGCCCTCGGGAGCGGGATCAAGCTCGAGTCCCTCGTGGGCTAGCAACTTCTGCGTGCGTTCCCATTCGTAGATGTCGGCGCGCGCGCGTGCGCTTCCGAACAGCATCACGCCCAAACAAAGCCCCAACGACAAGACGCGCATCGAGAACACGAGGGTAACTTGCCGGGCGCAGCGCCGGAGTGGGATTCGTCCGAGGCCGAACGGAAGGCTAACACTGTGTAACATCACAGCCCAACCCGGCTGTCTGACGTCATATGACGGTCTATGCGCCGCATCCAGCCTGCCTTACTTTGTTTGACATACTGGTGCTTGGTGCTCGGCTGCGGGATCGAGCCGGCAAGCAGTACCTCTGCCACGGTCAACCCGCAGACCGGACAGACGGACGCCGGTGGACTCGATAGCGCGGCCACCGGTAACCAGCCCACGGAAAGTGATGCGAGCGCGGGCACCGTTGGCCCGGAGCTCTGTGAGTCCTTGGCATTGCAGGCCAAGCCGCTCACGCCTGACATGCTGATCGTGCTCGACCGCTCCCTGTCGATGACCGGTTCGGGCAGATCGGGCTTACCACGTTGGCCTGCGTCTGTGAGTGGCGTGAAGAGCGTCACCGAGCAGCTCGATGCCACGATTCGCTTCGGTCTGATGGTGTTCCCGGGCAACACAAAAGACTTCTGTGCACCGGGCGAAATGCAGGTCGAGCTCGAGCTAGGGCGCGCGCCCGCGATAGCCCAAGCGCTCGATACTACTACCCCCAGCGGTGGCACGCCCACCGCCGACAGCCTGCGTTTGGCGCACGAAGTACTAATCCGCGATCGCAACATCCCCGATGCCGATCAACATAGTAAGTTCGTGTTGCTCGTCACCGATGGCGCGCCCACCTGCAAAGTCGACGCGGCCAACGGCATCACGAGTGGACCCGACGAACAGAACACCTTTGCCGCAGTCAGCGAGCTCGCCGCTGATGAGATCAAGACCTACGTGGTCGGCTACGACACGCGGGGCAGTCAGCACGAAGCTTCCCTCAACGAGATGGCGAGGCGTGGCAACACGGGGGACACGGCGCATCGCGCGGTCGAGGATGAAGCAAGCTTGGTCGCAGAGCTCGGGCGCATTGCTGCCTCCGCGGTGTCTTGCTCCTATGTGCTCAACAGTGCACCGAGCGACCCGCGCTTTGTGCGCGTCGCGATCGACGGACAATCCTATGCGTACGAAAAGGCCTGGCAGCTGTCGGACGAAACGACGATTTCGCTCTTGGGGCCGGCCTGCGATGTGCTGCGCGACGGTAAGACCCACGTCCTTGAGATCACGGTCGAGTGCGAGCCAGTGATGATCTTTTGATCCGCAGCGCTAGTCGCAGCTGCCGGGCAAAGCGATCAGGCGGGTGCGTTCCGGCCACGACGCGAGTCTCCGACGAAAAGGCCGCGCGCTATCCAGCTTGCAGCTTTTAAACTGCACTGCGGCCGACAATGCGCGGCAGCAGGTTGCTTGCAAGCAGATCAACGGGCCACAGCATCAGATCCTGCAACTCAGGCACATCGAAGCGCTCGTACTCACGCAGTGCGAGATGGTGGGCGCACAGACGTACCCAGCCCATCGGCGCCGGCAAGCCCCACGGCGTCAATCTGCGTTGACGCAAAATAAAGGCAAGGGACAACGCAGGCACGCGCCGGCAAGCGTCGCGCAACGTCTGAGGCAGCTCCTCCCCGTACTGGGACAACAACGCCAGCACCCGCAGCAGCAAGGTGCGCATGCGTGCATCGGACAACAGACGCTCGATGCGCGCAAGCTCAAGCTCGTGCGTGTGACGTCTGATGATGAAGGTAAGGTCCATGATCCAAAGCAGCATCGGCCCAAGATTGCTCAAATGGCCGGCCATGTGCGCCACCGCGTGCGCCAACATCGCATTGGGCTCTAACACGCGCACGCTCAGGCCGCGCATGCGCACAAGCTCTACAAGCCTTGTCACGTCTTCCCAAGGCTGCTCCTCGAACAGACGCAAGCGACGGTGCGCATCGCATACGACGCCAGTCTTGGACGTGAGAACGACCGCGTCATCTTCGGGCGGCGAGCCTGTGCGCGCGTAGCCGAGCTCCGTCAGCGCCAAAAGCAAGGCTTCGTCGTGGCCGGGCGCTGCGACCAAGTCGATATCACCCATCGGGCGCGCCCCGAAATCGGCGTAGTAACCATCGGCGAGCACCACGCCTTTCATCACAAGCGGCGTCTGTCCGCGTTGCTCGAGGGCGCGTAGCAAGGTGGCTGTCGACAAGATGAGCTGAATGTTGCACGCGCGAATCTCGTGATAGCTGCGCTCTAGCTGCTCACGGATCGGTGTGGGAAGCGCCGACAGACCGTCTAGGAGCAGCAACTGATGATACAGAAGCGGCAGCATGCGATGGGGGCGTAGCGTGCGCAGCGCAGCGCCCCATTGATCGACCGACGCACCTGCAAGCTCGGCCTGCAAAGCGCCGCCGGCCTGCAAAACGCCGCCGGCCTGCACTTCAGAACGTTCCAGCTCAGGACGGGCCAGCGCGACGCGAAACAGACTTTCGATCAAGGGTTTCACGGAGTCTCAGTACTGTAGCAGCGTGCCGTCGCGGGTTGCGCGGCGTACCGCGCGTGAAAAGGCAAACAAGCTCGCAGGCACGAGCAGCACCGCATACAGCAGGAGCACGAGCACATGGCCGAGCACGGCAGAAAAGCCGTGCCCCTGCAGCAACACTGCACGCACCGCCTGGCTGGCATGGGTAATCGGCAGCAGTTGGGCGATCGCTGCGAGCCAGCCTGGCAAGATCGTGATCGGATAGACGACACCACCAAGCAAGAAGAACAGCAGGGACACGACGGGCCCGATAGGGTCACCGCGCTTCCATACCATCACGAAGCTTGCCGATAAGATCCCCATCGCCACGAAAATGGAGGTGGTCAACGCGATCAGGAATACAGCGAGCAGCAGGCTACCCTTGATTGGGATGCTGTAGAGCAGCGCTCCGCCGCCGATGAACAACACCGCCGAGCCGGTGGACCAGAGAAATGCCCAGGCCGACGAGGACAGCACCAGTACCGGCACTGACACGGGCGTCATCAGCACGGACTCGAGAGTGCCCATGGTCTGTTCGCCGCGCACCGCGCCCGCGAAACTACCGTAGCTCGCCATAAAGAAGTTCATCAAGCCCATGCCGACCACAGAAAACGGCAGAAACCCGCCGTATTCGCGGGTGCTCTCGATGTTGCCGATAAGCTTTGCAGGCAGGTACAAAACCAACAGCGGAAAGATCGCAGTGCCGACGCGCAGCAAAAAGTCGAGCCGGTAGCTCGTCGCCATCGTCGAGTCACGGGAGAGAAACGCCCAACATACCCGCAGACCTTGCCTCATCGGCTCTGTCTCGCTTCGATGATCTCGAGCACCTGCATCAAGCCGAAATGGTCGGTGTCGCACGCCACGATCTGCAGCGAGGCCTCGCAACAAGCAGTGAGCAGCTCCTGCAAACGGTCGTCTCCGGCGCGCCGTGTCAGCACCAGCTGGACCGTACCGTCCGCTTGCGTCTTGAGCTCGAGCGCACCCAGCCGTGCCTGCCGGGCCTCGAGCCAGGCGCTGTCGGGTGCGCTGCGCAATACCAGCCTTACGCGTTCTTCGCCTAGGTATTTGTCGCGCAAAGCTGGCAGTGTCGCGCACTCGATCAGACGGCCGCGACTGAGAATCGCCACCCGTTCACACAGCGACTCGACCTCGGCCAGATTGTGCGTCGTGATCAGCACCGTCTGTTCAGGCGAGCGTGAGGCCCACGAGCGAATCACCTGCCGTAACGCTGCAGCAGAAATCGGGTCGAGACTGCGCGTTGGCTCATCGAGCAACAGTAAGGGTGGGTCGGTCAACAACGCGCGCACGATGGCAAGCCGCTGCTTGTTGCCGGTCGAGTACTCCTGAAACGGACGCTCGATCACCTCTGCGAGCTCGAAGGTCTGGCCAAGCTCAGCGATGCGGCGCGTGCTCGAAACGTCATCAAGCCCCTGTAGACGCGCGAAAAACAGCAAGTTTTGACGCCCGGTGAGCCGATAGTAAAAGCTTCGCTCGTCGGCGCTGACGAGCCCGACCTTACGCTTGACTTCACGCGCAGCGCTCACGGTGTCGTAACCAAACACGTTGACTCGGCCTTCGCTCGGCTCAAGCAAACCGCACGTACTCTTGATCAGCGTGGTTTTCCCCTGACCATTGCGGCCGACCAACCCGAACACCTCGCCCGGCTGAACCGTCAGGCTGACATCGTGCAGGGCTTCGACCACGTCCGGGCCCTTGCGGCGCAAGAGCCGGCGCAGGCCAGGCAGGGGGCATTTCCACCCAGTGCAGCTTCACCAAGGCCCCCGGGAGTCTGGCCTTCACAGTCAGCACGACATGCTGACGAATCCATTGTACTGCGGCCCATTGATTCCGGACAAAACCAGCTTTGTAATCGGGGTA
>JBBSJC010000589.1:0-5083 GCA_038257655.1 Polyangiales bacterium
CTTGCACACGCCCAAATCGAGCACGCGCACGTCGGGCCAACTGCCTTCCGTGGAAGCGACCAAAAAGATGTTGGCCGGCGTCAAGTCCCGGTGCACGACGCCCAGTGCGTGCAGCTGATCGAGCGCGTCTGCGAGTGCCCGTGCCAAGCCGCGAACCTCTTGCGCGCTGAGCCGACCACGGCGTCGAAAAAACGCGCCCAGGTCTTCGCCGTGCAAGCGCTCCATCACGATGTACGGCGTGCCGTCTTCGCTGGTGGCTACCGCAAAAAGGCGCGGGAAACAGCGGCCTGCCAGCTTCTTGGCCGCCTGCTGCTCGCGCTCGAAGCGCAAAAGCGCGCGCTCGTCGTCGATCAGGTGGGGATACAAGACCTTGATTGCAACCTGTTGTCCGCGCTCATCGTGGGCGGCGTACACCTCACCCATGCCACCGCGACCGAGCAGCTCGTCGACAAACCAGCGGTCGATCTCGGTGCCCGATAACCGACCCTGCCGCGTGCCTTCGGCCAGACCTGCAAGATCGCGCCGAACGCGCTCGAGCTCGCGTCGCTGCGCGCGCAAACGCTGCACCACCGCATGGGTGCCGATGAACGCGACGCTGTAACACATCTGGATCGACGCCATCGCGATCGCGCGATAGGCGGGAATGCTCGACAGACCGAAGCTCGGTGCGACGAGTAACGATGTGGGTCGCAGGACTTGCAGCTCTTCGAGCATGAATGCACCGAGCTGTGCAACTTGAATCGTAGCCGCTGTAGCAAACCCGGCCTTCCATCCCCACGCCGCACGGAACAGTACGATCTCCATGGCTGCAGCCATGATGAAGTAGCTCGATACGCTGCCCGTGAGTTGAATCCACACGACCGTCGTGAAACCGAACAGGGCGCCCACCCAGACTTCGGCACCATGCCTGGGCCGCTCTGGCCGTATCTGAAGCAGGTACGCGCAAAGAGTAATGACCGTCAGGCCGCTGATGTTGAGCACGGCAAAGGCAGCGAGCGCGGAGTGAGAAATCGCGGGGACGTCGCGCAAGGCGCGATAGATCACGAGATCGAGCCCGATCGCTATCAAAGCACTAACGGCCGCCATGTTCGCAAAGCGCTTCAGTTGTCCGACGCTGAGGAGCTCGGCTTCGCGCGGGGCCAAAAGACCCCAGCGTCGCAGCCAGGGCATGACGCTTTTGATGATCTTCGTCACGGAGCGGGACACCAGAGAAGGCAGCCTAGCATTGCAGCAAAGCCAGCAATGCTAGCAGGCCGAGCGTGACGACGAATGCTGGTTTGGCCCAGCGGCGCAGGGGTGAATGACGGACACTCACATCGCTTGCGATCGCGGTGACGCCTAGTAACGCCGCCGCTTGCGGCCAGGTACGCTCAAGTCCGGTGCGCACCTGGTTGAGCTGCACGACGCCAGCGTTGCTGACGATCGCGGCAAGCTCGTCAGGCGCCGTGGATGGTAAGGTTGCGCGAATGGCGTTGGCGAGCTCGAGCGCAGTCTGAAAGCGTTGCTCGGGCGCACGCGAGAGGGCGCGCATGATCGCCTCGGATGCGGCCCGGGGTACCTCGGGCCTCCGAACATGCGGCGGGACCACCGGGCCGCTGCGCACGCGGTCCAGCGTGTCCGGTGCGTTCTGCGCTTTGAACAACGAATCGCCGACCAAGGCCTCCCACGCGACCGCCCCCAGCGAGAACACGTCGGAGCGACGATCAAGCACCGCGCCCAGCGTCTGTTCGGGCGACATATAAGCGAGCTTACCCTTGAGATCACCGGTGGCAGTGGACTGCTGTAGCCTTCCTGTGGCTTTGGCGATGCCGAAATCCAAGATGCGCGCGCGCCCATCGATGCCGACCAGCACATTTTCGGGTGACACATCGCGATGGACGAGCGACAGCGGCTGACCATCGCTGCCGCGCGCTTCGTGTGCGGCGTGCAGCCCCTCGGCCGCCTCCGCGATCCAGGTCAACGCGGCATTCACGGGTAAGGTTTCAAGCTTGTCGAGAAGGCTCGTCAGATCGGCGCCTACGACCATCTCCATGGCTAGGTAAGGTACGCCGTCGCGATCGGAGCCCACGTCCAAAATGCGCACCACAGAGGGGTGCGACACGCAGCTCATGATTCGCGCTTCATCTACGAACATCGCGACAAAGCGCGGATCACCACCAAAGCGTGGAAACAAGCGTTTGACCGCCACGAGCTTGTCTTCGGACTGGCCTTTTGCGCGCGCTGCGTACACTTCTCCCATGCCGCCCGCTCCGATCAGGAACAGCGGTTGGTAGGGGCCGAAATCGAGATCCGTACGCATGCTTCGCGCCAGTGTAGTCTTAACCGCCTTTCTGGCCGTGTGTTCCGTGACCTTCCCCCGCTCGCCCACATCGATGCGGCTCTCACACAGCCCGCCGCCGCCCGTCGGCTCCTAGCTGCCGCTCGTCGGACGAAGCCCGCGGGAGACAGCGTTGGCGGTCACGCTCAGCAGATGCAGACCATTTATCGATTGGTTCTCGCTCTGCACGTCATCGGCGGGGCAGTGGGCTTGGTTTCGATGCTGTTGCCCTTGGTCGCCAAAAAGGGCGCACGTCTACACAGAGTGACCGGTTGGGTGTTTACCGGCGGCATGGCCCTGAGCGCCGTCACTGGCATCGCGATGGCGACCGCATGGGCTACCGCTCCCGCCACCTTTCTGCCGCTCAGCACGCCCCTTGAAGCGCGCCTGGACGGCCTGTTCCTGGGCCTGATCGGTGTGTTGACCGGCAACGCGCTGGTTCAAGCGATAGCTGCGGTACGCCGTAAGCACGCCCACGCGCGGCCAGGCGCTCTCGTTCGGTGGAGTCTCGCGGTCCTCCTCCTCACATCCCTGAGCTCGCTGGTGCTCGGGCTGCTGTGCGACAAAACCCTCCCTATGATCTTTGGTGCGGGCAGCTTGATGCTCGCTTTTCAGGACCTCAGGTTTACCCTCCGGCCTTTGCCTACCCCCATGGCATGGTGGTACCAACATATGAACGCCATGGGCACAGCCTGCATTAGCGCGGTGACCGCCTTTCTCGTGCTCGGCGCCCGCCGCTGGTTCAGTCATGAGGTCTTGGGCGGCAACGCTTGGCTGCTGTGGGTTGCGCCCGCTTTCGTGTTGGTCCCCCTCTTTCAAGGCTGGATCGCTTGGTACCAACGCAAGTTCGAGTCGCGCCCTCGCAAGCCAGCACCCGTGCAGCAAGCCCGAGCATGACGCGCCGGTTTGTCCGCGCGGTCGCAGAGGCCAGTGTCGGCTTTGCGCGCGATCTTTGGGTCTATCTCGTGCTGGCCACGTTACTCACCACAATCATGACCACCACGGCCGGCGTGAGACAGATGTCGCAGGTGAGCTCGTGGTTCGTGGGCAACCTGCTGGTTGGCCTCAGCATCGGTGCGAGCATGACCCTCGGCCAGGGGCTGACGCTGCGTGCATCCTACGCGCGCGCGTGGCCGCTTGCTATCCGCGTCGTGAGCACAGTGGTCGTGTTCCTCGGCTGTGTGTTCGCGGGTGTCGAGCTTGCGCTGTGGTTCATTGATTTATTTGCACCGTCGCTCGCGCAGTTCTTCCCCCGCAGGTCCGTGCTGATCGTGGCTCTGCCTGTGTCACTCGTGATGATGGGCCTTGGCTTCATGAAAGATCATAGGGAGCGGGAGCGGCAACAACACCTGCGTGTGGAACGACAGCTCGCCGAAACGCGCTTAGATGCGTTGTCTGCTCGCACCGACCCGCACTTTCTCTTCAACAGCTTGAACAGCATTTTGGCGTTGGTCGAAGAGGACCCCCGTGCCGCCGAACGGGCGATTCTCGAGCTGGCCGCGATGTTTCGCTACGTGCTCGACGGCTCGCGTTCACAGCTGGTCAAGCTAGCGGACGAGCTGTCGTTCGTGGAAAGCTATCTCGGTCTCGAGCAGCTGCGTTTTGGCGAGCGAATGCAAGTGACGGTCGAGATCGAAGCGGGCCTAGAAGACACCCTGATCCCGCCGCTGCTCTTGCAACCGTTGGTAGAGAACGCGGTTCGCCACGGCACGAGCGCGAGTAGACAGCCGCTGCAGATTCTGTTGCGTGCGCACCGTACTGCCGCCGCGATCGAGCTCAGTGTGGATGACGATGGTCCTGGGCCAGACAGCTCGCAGCATCGCGGTACCGGCACCAGTCACGCGAATCTGCGCGCGCGTTTGGCGCTGGTGTACGGTCCCAATGCCGCGTTTGAGACGGGACGCTCTAAGTTTGGCGGCTTTCGAGCGCTTGTCCGTTTACCTTGGGTGAGCGCATGAAAGTGCTGATCGTCGATGATGAGCCCCTGGCGCGCCGCCGCCTGTGGCGTCTGCTCGAACGCGTGACTGATCTCGAGATCGTGGGGGAGGCCGACAATGGGCAGCATGCTCTTACGTTGATCGAGGCGCGCGCACCTGACCTCGTCCTGCTCGATATCGATATGCCCGAGCTCGATGGCGTGGCACTCGCAAAGCGGCTCACAAGCGCCGTGGCCGTTGTGTTTACCACCGCCCACCGCGAGCACGCGGTCGAGGCCTTTGCGGTCGATGCGGTCGACTATCTGCTCAAGCCGATCGACGAGGCGCGCCTCGTCGCCGCCGTGGAGCGCGTACGTGCTCGGCAAGCAGCAGCGCAAGCGCCAGCTGCAACGACGCCACGCGTGCTGCCCGCGCGTATCTTGCCATTAAGACTGGTTGCGCGCGCAAACGGCGTGGTCGTGCTGCTTGACCCGGCGCTTATCACGCGCCTATTCGCGTCAGATAAGTATACCTTATGTCAGATTTCCGGTCGTGAGTACGTGCTCGACGAAAGTCTCAACCAGCTCGAAGCTAAACTTAGTAATTTGGGATTTAGTCGAGTACACCGTAGCGAGCTCGTCAACCTTGGTAAGGTGCGCGCCCTGCACGCTCAGGTAGATGGCGCACAGCTTGAGTTTGAGGATGGTCAGCGCGCCCAGGTCAGTCGCCGCTCTTTGCCGGAGGTTAAAGCCAAATTAGGCTAGGCGTCCGAGCCGCGAATGGTGCGTGGACCAGCCAAGCTTAGGGCCCGTACACGAATAACTTACCCACCTCGACGCCGATCCATCCC
>JBBSJC010000590.1:0-5080 GCA_038257655.1 Polyangiales bacterium
AAAATTCTCCAGATACGGGGAGTATCCTTGCGAATTTTCATCACCGACGACGGGGCGCCTCGACGCCGATCCGGATCAGTTATTCGCGCACGATGCCTTAACTGACTGCTGCTTGCAGCGCGTTGCAAGCGCGGTCGAACTCGCGTTCTAGCTGGTCTAATGGACCGCCCTGCCCTCTCGAGCCCTCAAGCTTGCTTGCAGAAGACCAAGGTCTGATTATTCGCGGGCATCGCCACCCGCTCTGCAAGCGCAAGACCTGCCTCGGAGCACAGCGCGCTGACGGCCTCCAAGTCGCGCACACCCCAGGCGGGATTGCGACGCTTTAGGTCGGCATCGAATTCCGCATTACTGGGCGCCGTGTGCTCGCCAGCGCTGCGAAAAGGCCCGTAAAGCACGAACACTCCGCCTTTGGCGAGATAGCGCCCAACGCCGCTTACCAGCCCCTCTGTGCATGCCCAAGCTGAGATGTGGATCATGTTGGCGTTGAAGACGGCGTTCACCTCTTCGATGCCCCAGTCCGCAGCACACACGTCAATGCGCAGGGCGGGCGCGAGATTTGCGAGCTTTTCCGCTTCGCGCCAGGCGCGCACGCTCGACAGGTTCGCTTCGTCGACATCACTCGGTATCCACGTGAGCCCGGGTAGCTGCCGGGCAAAGTACGCGGCGTGCTGTCCGCTGCCACTTGCGATCTCGAGTACGCGCCCGTGCTTGGGTAACACCCGCGAGAGCACCTCGAGCAGGGGTGCCTTGTTGCGTTCCGCTGCCGGCCAGATCTGCTTCATCGACGTCCTGGGAGGTCCCGGGTTACCGCGCCTGCTGCCCGCACCATCCACCATGGAATGACACGTTTTGCCAGACCGAGCAGCTTGGCGTCGAGCCCGACGAATACCTGCTGCTCGTTACGTTCTACGGCGCGCAGGATCACCTGGGCTGCTGTCTTCGGCGTCGTTCTCGCTACGCGCGCAAACATGTCCGACTCGGCTTGCGTCACGCCCCGGGCCATGCGTGCAATGTTGGTCTGAATGCCGCCTGGATGAACGCAGGTGACCCGGATAGCGGTGGCGTAAAGCTCTTGCGTCAACGTTTCGGACAAACCGAGCACGGCATATTTGGCCGCATTATAAGGCCCGTTTTTCGCGAACGGCACCATGGCATTGATGCTCGAGATGTTCACGATGTGACCCTCAGGTCGCTGGCGCAAAAAAGGTAAGAATGATTTCACGCCGTGCACGACACCCCATAAGTTCACGTCGATCACAAAGGCGAAATCTTCATAGGACATCGCTTCGATCGTCGCGCGGGCCGCAGCCCCGGCGTTGTTGATGATCACATCGACGCCGCCGTGCTGCGCTGCCACATCCTTGGCGTAGCCCTCGACGGCGGCTCGGTCGCGCACGTCCACAAGGTGCAGGGATCGTTGCGCACCTGCTCCCATCAGCTGCGCTGTCACGGAAAGCCCGCTCTCGTCTATATCCGAGATCGCGACCTTGGCGCCCTTAAGCGCAAGCTCGATCGCGAGCGCGCGACCGATGCCGGAGGCCGCGCCTGTAACTGCTACGACCTTGCCGCGTAAGTCCGTCATGCTGTGCTTCCTAGGGCTGATTTCCGCTGAGTGAGGCGGCGCTCAGCTTACGCCTTACCGTGTCCGCCACGAAACTACCGTGCTCTCTGCGCAACCGTTTCCCTTCCTTGCCAGTGGGACATCTGCGCGGCCCGGGGTTTCAGCACGTACTCCGCGGGTCGATAGCGACAGCGCCGTCGAAAGGAGAAGGTAAAGCTCGGCCACAAGGTCGAGTTTCGGCCGGTCTGGTCGATATACCAACTTGCGCATCCGCCCGAAGTCCACACGGTGCCCTGGGTCTGCTGCGCGATGGCCCGATTGTATCGAGCTTGCGCTTCTGCGCGCGGCTCAAGCGTTGCGTAACCATGCTTGCGTCGATGCTTGAGCGCTGCGAGCACGAGCTGAAGCTGACTTTCGATCATCAGCACCACCGATGTGTGTCCAAGGCCGGTATTGGGGCCGAGCATGAGAAACAAATTGGGGAAGCCTGCGACGGTCGTGCCGTAGTGGGCCTTGGGGCTGCCCTGCCAAACGTCGTGCAGCGTGTGCCCGTCGCGTCCGCGCAGGTGATGGGCAAACGGCGCTTCAGTCACCTGAAACCCCGTGCCGAAGATGATGGCATCGACCTCGTGCTCCTGGCCGTCCGCCGTGATGATCGCGTGCGCGCGCAGCTCGCGAATCGCCGAGGTGACCACGTCGACATTGGGCTGGGTGAGGGCAGGCAGATACTCATTCGAGATCAGGACGCGCTTACAACCCATGCGAAACGTTGGCGTGAGCTTCTTGCGCAACACGGGATCAGGCACGCTGTCTTCGAGGTAACGCAGAAGGGACCGTTCCACCCGACGCATGACCGCGGGATGACGAAAGGCGAGCACCAACGCTTCTCGCCGCGCGTAGGTAGCAGCGCGCATAAGTTTTTGTGTGAGCGGCAGTGCACGAAACAAGGCCTTGGCGCGCGGGCTGACAGGGCCGTCGTCGCGCGGCATCACCCAGGCTGGCGTGCGTTGAAAGAGCGACAGCTTTTGCACCAGGGGTTGAATCGCGGGCACGAACTGAATGGCAGAGGCGCCCGTACCGATGCACGCGACGCGCTTGCCTTCGAGCGCGTACTTGTGATCCCATCGCGCCGAATGGAACACCTTACCTTTGAAGGAAGCTAGACCCGGTAGCGCGGGGGTTGAAGGCTCACTGAGCGCCCCCATGCCGCCAATCAACACCTCGGCCGTCAACTCTCCCTTTGAGGTCTGAATGTGCCAGCGCTGCTCGTGCTCATTCCAAGCGGCGTCCGTGACCTCCTGGCCGAAACGCACATGGGGCAGGAGCCCGTAATCAGCGGCGCAGCGGCGCAAGTACTCTAGGATCTCGGCCTGGGGCGAGAACGCTCGGCTCCAGTGTGGGTTGGGCGCGAACGAAAACGAGTACAGACGGGATTCGACGTCGCAGGCGCAACCCGGATAGGAGTTGTCGCGCCAGGTGCCACCGACCTCATCGGCACGCTCGAGTAGCACAAAGTCCACAAAGCCTGCCTGGCGCAAGCGGATCGCAGCGCCGATGCCAGAAAAGCCCGTGCCGCAGATCGCGATTTCAACGTGTTGTATGGGGCTCTCGGTCACGCTGGCCTCCTGTTCACGGGGAATGCTCGATCACAAAATGCCGCGTTGGTTTCGCTGGTACGGGCCGGTACCGAAGACTATGGTACTGTCACGTACCAGATGCAAGATCCTTCGCACACGCCCAGCCTGCTCGCTGTAACGAACGTAACGGACTACTGCGCTCGCTTGCTCGAGGGCATGGCAAACGCGGTATCTGAAAAACGCTACGCAGAGCTGACTATCTCTGACATCGTGCGCCACGCGCGGGTGTCAAAGCGCACTTTTTACGAGCATTTTCCCGATAAAGAGGCGTGTTTTCTCGCAACGTACAGTGCGGTCGCGGTCGAGCTCTTGGCCCGCATCACTCGCGCAGCCGCAGCACAGCCGGTCGGCGAAGCGCAGCTTCAAGCCGCGACAGACGCATACTTTTCAGGTCTTTCAGAGCGACCCGCCCTGGTGCGCGCTTTTTTGTCGGAGATCCACGCCGCCGGGCCTGCTGCCATCGCCCTACGTCGCAGAATCCATCAGCGCTTTGCAGAGCAGCTACAGAATTTGGTGGAGCTGGCGCGCCGTACGAATCCCGAGGTGCGCTCGCTGTCGCGCGAGATGGCCACGGCGATCGTCGGCGGCATCAACGAGCTCGTGCTGCTTCGCGTCGAAGAGGGCGGCGCCGAGCGACTAACACAGCTGACCAAGACCACCACGGAGCTAATTAGACTGGTGCTGCAGGGCACCGAGGCGCCACGCCCAAAACCGCGCGCGAAGCTCACGCGCCGAAGCTGAATCGACGGCGAAGTGCGCGAACCAGGAGCTTCTTGCGCGGCCGAGCTTGGAGAAGATCGCGCGATTTGGCTGCGACGGGTAATCTGTTCGTCACATGAATGCCACATGGGTGCGCGACCGACTGCGGGAGGGGCTCGGCCAAGCGATTCTCAGCAGCTTATCGATAAGGCCCGGCGAAGGCGTGCGCACGGTCCTGCTGTTTGCGCTCTTGCTGTTGACGGCAGCCGTGCACGTGATGGGCCGCACCGCCCGCGACACACTGTTTCTGAGCCGCTATTCGATCGAAGCCCTGCCCTTTATGTTCGTCGCCTACGGCGTCACCTCGGCTGTCACCGTGGTTGTGTACTCGCGTTTCGCCCAACGCAGCACACGCCATCGCGTGATCATGGGCTGGAGCGCGGTCGGCATCGCCACCTACGCTGGCACGTGGGGCTTCGTGCAGGCCGAGGCGTCCTGGATCTATCCGGTCTTCTACGTGTGGTCGGAGGTGTTCGCTAACCTGCTGCTTTCCCAGTTCTGGACGCTTGCCAACGAGCTGTGCGATCCACGCGCAGCAAAGCGCCTGTTTCCTACGATCGGCAGCGCACGCGTGCTGGGCGTGATCCTCGTGGGCCTTGCCACCGGCGCCGTCGTGCGCGTGATCGGCACAGCGCAGCTTCTGTTCGTGCTCGCAGCGCTGCTATTGGCGGTAGCGGCGCTCGCGCTGCGACTAGGACGCGAGACGAAACCCGTCCGCGTGCTACCTGCGCCGCGGGCGAGCAAGGTCAGCAAAGCCAAGGCGTCGGTGCTGCACGATCCTTACCTTTGGGCGCTAGCGGCGATGCTGCTTGCAGCCTTTGCTTCGCTCACCGTCGGTGACTATCAGTTCAAGGCACTGGCCCGGGCAGCTTACAAAGAAGACGAGCTTGCCGCGTTTTTCGGCTTTTTTTACGCAGGCACCGGCGTTCTCTCGTTTTTCTTTCAGGTGTTTGCCACGCCGCGTCTGCTGCGTCGGTTCGGTGTGAGCATGGGTTTGAGTGTGATGCCGGGCGTGTTTGGTGCCGCCTGCGCGCTGTTGCTCGCGGTACCTGCCCTGAGTGTTGCCACCGTCATGAAGTTCGCCGACAACGGCTTTCAGTACACGATTCACGACACCACGATG
>JBBSJC010000591.1:0-5074 GCA_038257655.1 Polyangiales bacterium
ATCTCTTCTTTGATCTGCGAGTTGATGCGCTCACGCATCTTCAAGATCTCGAGCTGGCGTGTCAGCAGACGCAGCACCTTACGGATGCGCTCTTTGACGTCGAGCGTCTCGAGCAGGGTTGCCTTCTCATCCACGGGCGTGTCGAGATTCGCGGCGACCAAGTCTGCCAGTTGACCAGGCTCTTGGATCGAGTCGATCAAAGACCCCGCTTCGCGCGGCAGCTCGGGCATCAGCTGAATCACCTGCTTGGCGATGTCGCGCAAGCTCATGGCGAGTGCTTCAGTCTCCACGTCTTCGGTCTTGGGTTCGTCGAGCCGCGAAACACGTGCCTTGAGGTAAGGTGTGCCCGTGGTGACGTGCTCCATGCGAACGCGCACGAGCCCCTGCAAGATCAGACTGTAGTTACCCGATGAGTGCTTGAGCGCCTTGAGAACGCGTGCCGCGACACCCACGGGGTACAGCTGCTCTTGGCCAGGATCATCGGTAGATGGATCGCGCTGCGCGAAGATCACGATGATCGGTTGACTCTGATTCTCAATGTCTTCGACGAGAGCTACTGACTTCTCGCGCCCCACATCAAAGGGCGCAACTGCGCCCGGGAATAAGACTGCATTGCGAATCGGCAAGAGCGGGATCTCTTCGGAGAGGTCCATCTCCTGGTCATCGAAATCCGGTGCGAACTTTTCGTCTGCGTCGCTCATGTTATCTCGTGCTGTTGGTCCGCAACGCACCCCCACCATGGCGGCGCCGTTTTGTTTACTGTAGCGCCAAAGGTGGCTCCGGCCCCAGAAGTTAAGGCGAATCTAATCATGAGATTGTAGGGAGCAAGGCTGCGTCAATGTGCGACAAGACGTCTCAACGCGCGCGAGTCTGCTTTTTCCTTGCGACATCTTCCGAAGCGTGAGCCCGGGGCAGAAACGTGCGCATGACGAACGCTCGCGACAGCGTTGCATTCGTTGCCGCAGTAGGTGCTACCCAGGCGGGCCAGCTCAGAGCGGCTGTGCCCCCCCACGCGAGCGCGCGCGTGACCAGGACAGGCAACATGCTGCGTGTGCCGCCCCAACCGAGCCAATGGCCGGCGTTGAACGGCGCCAAGCCTTTGCGCATCATCGGCCAAATCAAATCGGGAATCGGGCGCGCCAAGACTTCCGGCACATGCGGGCAGTACACGCTCACCAGGCCTGATAGGAGCAGCCCGGCAGCCGTCGCGCCGAGCGCGAACCCGTAAGCGAGGAAGCGGGCGCGCGTGGCGTCCGTTCGCGCAGCGCGACCCATACTCCGAGCGGCGCGATGAGTAAGATCGGGGTCAACGCAAACAGGCCGTAACCAGGATCGAACAGCAAGCCAACGGCCGCCTCGACGTGAAAGCCAGTGGCGCCAAACAAGCCCTCTTCGGACAGTGAGCGATAAGCCTGGTTTTCAAGGAAGCGATGTCCGGGCGTCAGCGGGTTGCCCCAGGCGCGCCATTGGAAATGCTTTCCCTCGCTTACTCCTGCGTCGTTGACCCAGCCCCAGCGAGTCCGCGGCGTGTCGATGGCGTACGTGCCTTCTTCGACGATCGCTGCGGTCATGTAGAAACGAACGTTCTCATTCGGATTATTGATCGTGGGCTGATACGGAAATGCGTACAGATAAGCCACGCTGCAGAGCGCGAGCGCAAACAGTGTGCTCCTCAGCGATGGGCGTGCGCTCGTCGCCGCAAAGCAGGCCTAACGGTGTTCGTCGTTAGGGTCAGGGCGTTCGTCAAAAGCGGCCGTTTGGTACGCCGCACAGCGCTTCTTTAGTCCCCTGATGTGACGCGTGCTGCGTATCACGTTGACCGTCAGGATGCCTGCGCCTATCGTCGCGCCAACTCGGGACGGGAGCTATGAGCCAGGGCGAATTCGGGGGCATCGTGCGCAACCCGAAGCAGTCGACTGCCAGCGGACGGGTGGTAGCGGTCACAGGGCCGCGCACGTTCCTCGGCAAGAACCTGCTCGGATTGTGCGAAGAGGATGAGCGTATTCGGCGTTTGATCGTGATCGATCACGAGACGCCGGTCAGCGCTGGTCCAAAGACACGCAGTTATGTCGTCGATCGGACGCAGCCTGACGCCGCGGCGCGGATCGCCGAGATCTTTGCTGCTGAAGGCGTCGACAGCGTGGTGCATCTCGGCTTTCTCGACAGTCCCACGCGCCAGACGGCCTGGGCCCACGAGCTCGAGAGCGTGGGCACGCTGCATCTGCTGAACGCTTGCCGAGAGCAGGGCGTCAAGAAGCTGGTGCTCGCGTCGATGGTCGCGCTGTATGGGCCGCATTCGGACAACCCCAACTTTTTGAGCGAAAGCCAGCCGCTGCGCGGCCTGCGCGGTACCCCGTTTTTGGCGGACAAAATCGATGTCGAGCGTCAGTTCGAGGCTTACGGTCGCGACGAGCGCGATGCCTGCGTGACCGTGCTGCGCTTTGCGCCGTTGCTCGGTCCTACGGTCGAAAGTTACGTCACGCGCTGGCTTTCACGGCGCATGGTGCCCACGTTGATGGGGTTTGATCCGCTCCTGCAATGCGTGCATGAAGTCGATGCGTTGCATGCGTTGCGCGTTGCGGTGCAGGGCGATGTATCGGGCGTCTTCAACATCGTCGCGCAAGGCGTTTTGCCGGTATCGACGGTGATCAATCTGGCTGGGCGTACGAGTCTGCCGGTGCCCCACTTCATGGCCCACCGTTTGACCACGCTGTTGTGGTTTGCGGGGCTGGCCGATGTTCCTGCGTCGATGCTGCGTTACCTGCGGCACTTGTGCGTGGCAGACGGCGCGAGCGCGCAGAACGAGCTTGGGTTTTCGCCCGCGTACACCACGCGCGAAGCAGTGCTCGAGTTTGGGGCAACCTTACGCTTGCGAGAAGCGCGACTGCTGACAGAGGCCTACGGATGAACCCCCCTGACCGTATGAAGCGACCTTCGGCGCGCCCCTCCGCACGCCCGAGCTCGCCGCCCCCAGCGCCGGCACCAGCACGTGATACGGCATCCACGTCCGGCTCATTGCCTAAGAAATTGGTAAACGCAGAGCCCGTTGCGCACGCAGCGCGCGATGCAAACGTAGAGCCCGGGGCTCGCAAGCCGCGTCCGCAAGGGAAGAAGAAGGCGAAATCGCGCGCTTCTGCGCGTCGGCCATCGTTGGCGCCGTCGGCCGTAACGTCAGCCGCGGCTGCATCGAACGTCACATCACAAAAGGCGGATGAGATCGGCGTCAAAGTCGGGGCTACGCCGGCTTCGGAACCGACAGACGTGGTGCACGAGGCTGCGATGCCGCCAGAGACGCTCGCGATTGCGAAGGAGTCCGCAGCTCTCGCCCCGGCCAACGCGCCGGCGGTTGACGAGGGCGCGGAGGAGTCGACACTTCCCCATCCCGCAGAGGTGGCACGAGCTCCTGAGCCCAAGCCGCCAGAGACTGCTGCGGGCAAGAGCACGTCGTCTAGCGCAGCGCCGCAAGCACCTGCTGCGAGCGTTGCCGTCAACATCTCAGCCAATGCGCCACCCGTAAACGGCATGGCCAAGCAGCATGTTGCCGCCTTCACGCAACCTGAAGGGCACGCCTTCACTGCGTCGGCGGAAGCCATGCCGAGCGCTGCTTCGCCGGCCCCACCTACATCGACCGCCGCGTCTGTTTCAGCTGCCGGGCCTGCTTCGCATTCTCACGCCGAAGCCGAGGATGACGGCGATGTGTTCGGTGACTCGGGTGCGGTGCCGATGGCCGCGGTCCCCTCGTACTCGTTTTCAGAGGGCAGCGACGAGACCGACCCTGGCGCGCAGCCAGCGCGCGGCCGCGATCGTTTAACGAAGAGCTCAAGCGGCCATCGCAAGCGCGACGAAGTGGCGATGGTGGGCAGCGCCCAGCAGCTGGACACGAACGACTACTACTTCCGACAGTACGGCGCCCAGGCCATTCGCAATCTGAGTGCCGAGGTCGACGATTTCGGCCTCGACCCGCACTTCGAAAAGCGCGCGCGGCCTGCGCTCGAGGCCCTCGTCAAACGCTACTTTCGCGTCGATGTAGATGGTGCGGACAACCTGCCAACGTCAGGGCGTGCCTTGATCGTCGCCAATCATGCGGGCGCCTTACCGTGGGATGGTCTCGTGCTGCGCACGGCTCTGCGGGTAGAGCGTCCAAGTTTGCCGCCGGTGCGTTGGCTGGCTGAAGACACGGTATTTCACTACCCGTTCCTGGGCGTGACGATGAATCGCCTAGGCGCGGTGCGCGCCTGTCAGGAGAATGCTGAGCGTCTGCTCGCGCAGGACCGCCTGGTCGCTGTGTTTCCTGAGGGGGCGCAGGGCTCGAGCAAGCTGTTTCGCGACCGTTATCGGCTGCAACGCTTTGGTCGCGGCGGCTACGTGAAGCTCGCTCTCAAGCTGGGCGCTCCGATCATTCCCACCGCGATCATCGGTGCCGAAGAGACCAATCCGCTGTTGGCGCGCGTTTCGGGCTTGGGGCGTGCGCTCGGTGCGAACTTTTTGCCGATCACACCCACGTTTCCTTGGCTCGGCCCGCTAGGACTTTTGCCCGCGCCAGTGAAGTGGCGCGTGGTGGTCGGTGAGCCTATCGACGTATCGAGTTATGGCGAGCATGCGGCCGATGATGCGCTGGTGGTGCATCGACTGAACGAACAGATTCGCTCGATCCTGCAGGCCCTGGTCGACCAAGCCAAGGCTGCCCGGCGCAGCGTGCTATTCGGCTGAGCGCGGGCTTGCAAGAGGGTGCACGTGCTCTCAACACGATGCAGTCATCGACGCCGATCGCGTAGGATGCGGCCATGCCCATATCGGAAGCGCTCGTTGCCGAGGTCGTCGCCCGCGTGTCGGAGAGCATGAAAGATCCAAGCTATGCGCAGCTTGCGATCGGTGGCTTCGTGCAGGCGCAGCCCAATATCAGCCAGTACTTGAGTGCCAAGGCACCACGGATAGGCGGCGCTCAAAGCGTGGTGCACATCGTGTTTCACGCCGAGGTGCTGGCAGAGTGCTGGCGACTGGCACAAGGCAAGGCGCTTGACGTTGTGATGGTTGAGTACCGGCAGCTCGACCTCGCCTCCCAGGGCGACATCAT
>JBBSJC010000592.1:0-5067 GCA_038257655.1 Polyangiales bacterium
GAGAGGATCATCGCCTTGGGCGCGAGCATCATCAGTCGCAGCGGCAGCCAGTAACTGGTCGCAATGCCTGCGAGCACTTTGCTGCCCACCGCCGGCGGCAGCGCGTGAATCGGCTTGAATGACTGAAGACGCCACAGCGGCGACCAATCGAGCACACGCGTGATCAGCACAAAACCGAGGCGCAACCCGACCGGCATGTAGGCTGCCATCCGCCGCACATGGGTTTCCACGCGCTCGTCCATTCCTTCCGGGCGCGGCGCGGGCGGCGGCGGCAACAAGGCCGCGATCAGGCCGCGCAAGGCCCTGCGACTGGCATCGCTGAGCACGATCGGGTCGGCTAGCTCCCAGCCATCTTGCGGGTGGCGCTCAGCCAAACGCGGCGTCAGTACCTGCAATCGCGGTCCTCTGATCTTGGCGGTCGTTGCGGTCATGGCGCGTCCTTCCCTTTCGGCGGAATCCCGGCAAGCGGCGTCAGCATCGCGCGCACCGTCAGATCGATCGTGTCGTAATGCTTGCGCAGAAGTACGAGCGCAGTCGCCGTGTCGCGTGCGACCGCGGCAGCCAGAAACTTCGAGGTGAACTGCGAAAGACTCGGTTCGAATACGACGATGCCGCTCCAGCGCGTCTGAATGTCGCGGTTGAGCTCAAGTAAGGGCCGCGCCATCCAGCGCGCGATCTGATCGCGCGTAGCGGCCACCAAACCCTCGTAAAAATCGGTTTCCGCCGCGATTAACCCGGGGGCGCTGCGCACGGTTTCCGCAGCACGAATCGCGCGATGGGCCGTTTCGAGCACGAGCAAATCGGCCGGCTGATAGCGTTCGATGAAGCGCTCGACCACGAACTCGAGCACGCGCTTGCGAGGCTCGAGCAAGTCCAAAATGATCTGCGCCTTTTCGCGTACGTCGCGACCATGCAAGATGAAGGGTGAGGCCAGCTCGAGCGAGCCCGTGCGCCGAAAGTCCGTGACGCTGACGCCCTGGCCCTGGCGCACGGTGACCAAGCCCGCCTGCTCCAAACGCCGCAGCGCCTCGCGCAGGGTATTGCGATTGGTGTCGTAGCTTTCTGCCAATTCCCGCTCGCTTGGCAGGCGCCCCCCGGCCGGCCATTCGTCACCCAAAATTCGCGCCTGAAGCGCCTCAAAAAGGTCATCCGTTCGCAAATTAGTAGTATTTACGGCCATTTTGAGGTTGGTTGCGGTCTCGGGTGGGCTCATTGGTTGAACCAATATGCAGATTACTCAGCACTGGTTCAACCACTTTGTGTATAACCGCTTTTAACTTGAGGGGATGCCCATGCGAGCTCGCTTTGGTCTGTCACTTATGTTGGGAATGGGTGCCTGCGCGGTCGCAGCTTGCGCCGAAGCTCCGACAGAACCCGTGCGCGTCAAACGCGAGAGATTGAGCGTCGGAGGCGAGATGTTTCGCGTCTTTTGCAGACGCGCCGCAGCTGACGCTTTTCCGGACGATCTAGAAGGCACCCAGTTCAACGCCACCTGCGAAGGACGGGAGCCTCCGCCACGCGCGAACCCTCGCTTGTACGCGATGTTCAAGCAGCGCACGCTAATCGTCAAGGCGCTTGACCGAATTCTGGGCGATGAAGGCGCGCAAGCGGCCGGCCAAGTCAGAGCGATCCTCGCCGAAGACGAGCTGCGCGATTTTCTGCAATCGACCTTACCGTTGTACGATCCACCCACCGCCCGCTTGCCCGATATGACGCGCTCGCTTGTGCGTGTGCTCGACCGGCTCGTCGACGAGCAGGATCCAGTCGGCGTCGCGGCGCTCGACGTGTTCAGTCGCATCACGGGGCGCGTAGGCTATCGGCCGCTTGAGCTTGCGCTCGGCGTCGCACGGCCGCTGCTCGAGTACCCGCGCCTGGATGCATTCACGCGCAGCACGCTCAATCTCGTCGCCCAGGGTGGCGATGCCGAGAAGCAGTACGATGCGGTGGTGTCTGCGCTGGCGCTTGAGCTTGCGACCGCCGACGAGAGCGTGCCGGGGCCTGATTCCACGCTCGTGCTCGCCCGTGAGCTGTTGCTGTCAGAGTTGACGGATCTCGAGCCCGACCCGGCGCTCAAGCCTCTGTGGCTCGTGCGTCGCGATGAGCGCGGCATCGCCAAGCCTCTGCTCTTGGACAACGCCTTGCCGCAGCCGTTTTTGGATAGCGATGGCGACAAGAGGGCCGATATCGATGCCTTCGGGCGCATGCTGGCCGTCAGCGGTGGTCCCGCCAGCATCCCGGCACCCTTCGAAGTCGCAAGCGAGCCGGACGAGACGCTGCGCGACGAATACGGCCGGGCACGCAACGTTTGGAGTAAGGGCGACGATCTCCTGTTTCAACATGTCGACGTGCAGGAAAGCCTGCTAGCGGGCCTGGCGCGTGAGCAACGCTTGCTGTTGACCCCCAAGGTCCCAGGCGATCGCACCACGGTCGACAAGCTTGCGCGGGGTCTGCCTGCGCTACTTGGCACCTGGCAAGACCATCAGATCCGATATGGTGCCAGCGACGTCACGTTCAAGGGTCCGAGCCTCGATCCCATGCTCGATCTCGTGCACGCAGTCGGCGCGATGGCGCATCGCCCCGAGGTCGAAAAGGCTCTGGCCGTGCTCGAAGCATCCTTGCGCGATCATGAGCCCGAGAGCGCTGCCTTGATCGCGGCATTGCTCGAGATCGACCGCCGCGCCGATCTGCACCCCGATGCGCTGTTGACCGGCATCGGTGGGCCCGGCACCCCCCACGAGTTTTGGGACGATCTGATCAAGATCGGCGTGCGCATCACCAAGCGTCCGGGCCTGCTCGAAGCGCTGATGCGCTCGTTTTTAGACCCAAGCGCACCCGGGCAGGGGCCGCTCATCGGCAACTGGATGCGCCACAAGGATGCGATAAGTTACCCGAATGCTCCGAGCACCAAGCCCGAGGACATCAACGCCCGCGCGGTAAGCAGCTACTCAGAGCCTGTCGATCGCACGCAGCCTGACATCGGCAAAAATCGCAGCGTCTTTCAGCGTACGGCCGCGATGGTGAACGGTCTGCACGGTCAGAAGCACTGCAACAAAAAAGACGCGAAGCTCAAGGTTCACCTCGGTGGTCTGCCGCTCACGCTGCCGTTGTTCAGCAGTGGCTACAAGCCCTGTGAGCTGTTCGAAGTGCCCGACATGGTCGAGATTCACATTCAGGCCGTGCTCGGCCGCGCGAAGATTCCGCTCAAGCCCGGCGATCTGAACGCGCTCGGAGGACTGTGTCCGATCGTCGATGCAACCTGCCTCGGTAAGACGCAGGAGACCGAATCGCAGATCGTAGGCTTTGACGACACGCCCACACCCGAGGCGCTCGCCCGCTTCGTGTTCGCACCGCCCAATGAGTTCGTGCGCGGCATCACCGATCCCGTCACCACCATCGACGGCGCCCAGATCGTGTTGTGGGAGCCCAACGCCCTGTTCCCGATGGAGGTCGTCGACCCGTTGGCCAAACCTTACGGTCAGCCCGATCATCCGGGGCTTACTTTCTTGCAGGCGGGTTACACGCTGTTCGAAGCCTTCGATGACTACGAGCTGCGCGACCCGTCCGGCAAGCTGCTCGATGGCTACCTGTTCGGCGACCTGCTGAGCACCCTGCACATGCACTGGGCCTCGCGCCGTAGCGAGCCCTGCGACGGTCCGCCCGCAGAGACCTGCACGCAGAGCCTAGATCCGAAAAAGCCGTTCTTCTCGCATCAGACTAACCTCGTCAGCTACGAGCCGCTGATCGCCGAAGCGTTGATCGATGTCGATCTGCTGGCACGTCTGCATGAGACGACCAAAGCCCTGGCCGCAATTACGGTCGATGGTGAAGATGGCATCACCATCATGGCGCGACTGATCACGCTGCTGCTCACCCCGGACCCGGCCTTGAGCTATCGCGACGGCGCGGCAACGGCGTTCACCAACGGCGGCGCTGAGCTTGGCTACGTCTCGCCGCTGTATTTGCTGCTCGACGGGCTCAAGAAGATCGACGCAAGCTTCGCTAGCGACGAGCATGCCCATCGCTTGCCGGTCTGGCTCGAGGCGCGCAGCGAGCTTGTCGATCTGATGTTCGGAGTCGATGAGCTGTCGGGCAAACCGCGCCTGACCGATCGCATCGGTCGTGCGGTTACCTTACGCATGATGAAGTTCCTCCAGGATCGCATCGCCGCCCACCGCAGCGCGGGAGACGTCGAGGATTGGTCCAAGAGCCTTGTGCCGCGCATCGCAGAGTCGCTGGAAAAGCCCTGGGTTGCGGCGCTGATCGGCTTGCTCGATCGTACCTACGACGATGCCGCGGCGGCCGACGAGTTCGCAAAGCTTACCAAGTACCTATTTGAAGAAGAGGGCGCAGGCTTTTCGACTTCCTTGCTAGCTGCAGGCGATCTGCTGCAACTGCTCGACGACTCCGCGAGCCTTTCGCCGTTGCTTCACGTGGCAGCGGAAGCTATCGCCCCCGGCGTTCTGACCGCCGTCAACCAAGGTGGCGCGTTCAAGGTCAATGAGGGCGTAGCGCGCACCTTCGTGGAGCTGCAGCGTTCGATAAGCCAAATCGACAAGGGCGACCCGAGCACCACTGCCAAGTTGATGCGAAACCTGGTCGCCCCATCGATGGACGATGGACGCACGCCGCTTGAAGTCTTGCTGGACGCTGTCAGCGCGATCGAACGCGCCGACGCATCACGCCCCCTCGATGCGCCACTTGCACGCGAGGACTTCCGATCGATAGCGCAAGCGCTGCGTGCATTCCTCGCGGACGAAGATCGCGGACTTGAGCGCTTTTATAACGTCGTTCAGCACCGAACCTTAGAGTCCAAGTAAACATGGGTAGACTTTCGATCGCGCGGGGCCAAGGCCTCGCATGGCTCCTTCTGTTCGCTATTCTCGCAGCACCACGCAGTGCCCAAGCAGGCGGCTTCTATCTGACCGATCGCGGCACCTTGCCGTTGTCACGGGCAGGGGCGTTTGTGGCCGGCGCGCGCGGTCTCGACTCACTTTGGTACAATCCGGCAGGTCTCGCCGGGGGCGGCCGGCAAGTGCACGGCGATGCCACCCTTACTTTCTTCAGCGC
>JBBSJC010000593.1:0-5050 GCA_038257655.1 Polyangiales bacterium
ATACGCGAAAATGACCTTCTGATAGGCTCAATATGACCCCAAGCGCAGGGATGCCGAACAAGGCATCGACCCGGGCTTCGAGCAGCGTGCTGCCGTCGAGGTAAACCTCTGCAAACGGCGTGGCGACATCGAAGAGCTCGATTTTGAGCTTCTCGCGTTTGTTGATGGAGAGCTGGAGGACTTCCATGAAGGAGTGTCCTGAGAGCTCACCTTCCAATACTGCTTCCCCCATGGGCACGAGCGTACCACGCCGGGGTTGCCTTACGCAGGAACGGGTCGAAGAACGCGCGATGTGCCCCGCAAGCATTCGTGCACATGAGCAACCTTAGTTATTAGTACTACTGCCCCAGGCTGGTCCACCGTGATCGTAGGCGTTGACGTGGGTCCTGGTCGTTGAGGGCGACGGCGACGTGGTACGGCCGCTTTTCCGCGGGCTCGTTGCATTTCGTCGCCGTCGCCGACCCAATCCGAATGGACCCGGGGAGGTCAGCAAGCTGTCGGGCGCTAAGACACATGATGCGCTAGCGAACGGGGATGCGCTGACCCTCGATCTCGAGCCACGCCCAGTTCGGCTTGGGCACAGGCAGCGTCACGAGCAAGCCATCGTAATCCGCAAGCTCGGTCAGAGTGATCGACACCTCGTCATCGAGAAGCGTGTCGGTGGCGTCGTAAGCCTTGGCAAGCGCCGGACGACCGGAAGGGTCTTCGCGAAGCGGCACGTTCTCGCCCCAGTAATAGCTGCCGTTGGGCTCGACTATCACGGATGCGTACTCCACCGCCGGGCCGCGCAAGATGCGCTTATTCTGATTGACGCCTTGGATGCGTTTGGCCAGCGCACGGTAGGTGTACGGGCTTATCCAGTTGGGCTCGCAGTACGCCATGACGTCCTTGGCAACCTTCGGCTCTGCAAACGCGCCCGTGACGATGTTGTAGCCGTAGGTGTCGATCTCGGCGGTGTCGTTCGGGAAGTTGCGATCGATACCTGCCGGGCCGCCGCAGGGCGCATGCTGGCGCCCCTGGGAGTGACCAAGCTCGTGCACCAGCACGTTCAGCGAGATGTCGATGTCGGTCGTCGGCACGCCGCTGCTCGTCGTGGCGGTGTCCGTCAGGTACCCGATCCCGACGCCATAACGATCCTGGGCGCTGCCGAACGCGCCGCCGCCGCCGAGCGTTGCGATGCCAGCGACGCAACCATTGCCGCAGAACTCGCGGAAGGTGGCCGCTGCGGTGAAGAACCCGAAATAGTAAGTGTCGTCGGACGGGTTTTCTCGCGCGCGCACGGCACGCGTCTCTTGCAGGATGCGCTGCAAATCGGTTTGAGCGTTCATCACGACCAGGGGCGCGTGGACCTCCACATCGACGCCTTCGGTCGGATAAAAGGCGTACACGCGGTCCTTGAGGGCCTGCAGGGTCTGATCATTCAGGTTGAGCTTGCCCGGGGCGCGCTCAAAGGGGACGAGCATGATCTTGAAGCGACCGGTCTTGATCGCCGAGAGCGCAGCACTGCCCGTTCCGGGGAAGCGGCCTGTGCCCGGCGTCGCTGCGCATGCTTTTTGCGTGAGAGCGACGCTTACCTGAGTATTAGGGCCGATCAGCTCCCCATCGGCTACGACGTTGACCGTACCAGTCAGCGTAGACTCGTCAGAGCCCGCCGAAATGACACCCTTGGTCTGGAGCTTCTTCTTCACGCCATCATTCTCGAGCGTAAGCTCCGTAATCACTTCGCCGGGCTTGTAGCCGGTCGAGGGCGCTACGGAGATGCGGAACATGGCCTTACGGTTCTGGATGACGGGCGCGGGGCGCGCGTCGACAGCGACGGGCTGACCATTTTGAAACAGCGGGATCTCGACCGCTTGATTGATGCTTACCTTGGTGATGGTAAGGCCGGGTACGAGCGTGCCTTCGCAGGGGCCAGGTACCTCGCACTTACCCGTCTCGACAGTGCAGGTGCTGCCCATCGCGCAATCGGTGTCCGTGACGCAGCCTGGCGCACAAGTGTTGCTGGGTGCATCGCAATGACTGCCTGCCGCGCACGGGCACGCCATGACGGTCGGCTTGCACATGTTGGTCGCGACGTCGCAGGTCTCGTCGGGTGCACACGCGCCGTCGCACGGGGTTGCTTCTCCCGACGTGGCGCCGCCTGCGTCTCCACCTGCGTTCGGGTCGCCGGCGTCCGGTTCGGCAGGACCGGGGTCGCCGCCATTGTCGCCGTTCGATCCGGCGTCCGGCGCCGTGCTGTTGTCGACGAACTTCGTCTTGTCGTTGTCGTCGTCGCCAGAGCAGGCCGAGAGCGCCAGGCCGAGCGAGATACAACTGAGTAGATTTGCGTATGGCTTCATCAAAGGCTCCGCTTGCAAACGATGTCTGTCTCATTCCGCCAGGCTGGGCATTCGGCGGCGAGAGGTCGCAAACTACCCCGAGAGCTTTTGATGATTCTGCACTAGTTTCTAGGTCATATGAGCGAACGCGGAAGTAAACACCAGTGATAACGTTCAATTGAAATCAGCGTGGATTAGTCATGATTGTTTCGCTTAGAAAAATTGAAAGTGGCGTTGGATGTTCCGGAACATAGGCGTTTGTTCTGGTGTAAACATCCAGCAATGTTCGACGTCGCGTACCCTCTACGCCACGCCACGCCACGCCATGCTGAGGCGTGCTTCGCGCTCAGGCGCGGCACCGTGCTAGGGGATTGAGGACGCAACAGTAAGGTCCGGCTGAAACGACGGGGCTACGTGACCGGGCTCTTCGCAAGCGAGTCGGTGGCCGGCCCTGCGAGATGAACGCAGTTGCGTCCCGCGTGCTTGGAGCGATAGAGCGCTGCGTCGGCAGCGGCGACCAGCGCCGCAGAGGTGCGCAACTTTTGCTGCGAGCCGAGCTCCAACGCCGCAACACCGAAGCTCGCTGTGATAGATACGCTTTTGCCTTTGGCAACAAAAGTAAGGTCCGCCAAGACCGCTCTCAGCTTTTCCGCTGCCACAGCCGCCGCTGCACCGGAGGTCTCGCGAAGGATGACCACAAACTCCTCGCCCCCGAAGCGGCACACTACATCGCTGCCACGCACCGCCTGAGTCAGGGCTGCGGCCACGCGCTGCAGCACCAGGTCTCCGAACGGGTGTCCGTAGGTATCGTTGACCGCCTTGAAGTGGTCTACATCGAGCATGATGAGGCTCAGTGGGCGTTTGTGCCGGCTCGCCGCGCCGACTTCCTCCGGCAGTCGCGTGTCGAAGTAAGCTCGGTTCCACAGCCCAGATAGACCATCGAGCTGTGCGCGCGTGGCAAGCATGTCTTGATAACGTTTACTGCGCAGCGCAACGCGCACGCGTGCACGGAGCTCGACCGCATCGAACGGTTTGGTCACGTAATCGACGGCGCCGAGATCGAGTGCCTGCGCCTTGACCGCGGCATCGGTGGTGCCGGTCAAAAATAACACCGGCAGCGAGGATGTTTCGGGATCCGCCTGCAGTCTGCGACACACATCAAGGCCGCTGGTCCCGGGTAAATCCAGGTCGAGTAAGATCAAATCTGGACGATGCGTGCGCGCCATCGCCAGACCCTGCGCCGCGTCGAGTGCACGGTAAACGACCAGCCCCTCCGAACGCAGACGCGCCTCGATCAGCTCGTGGATTTGCACGGAATCATCGATGGCGAGGATGCACGGAGCCTGTGCCACGTTATCGGTGGGCACGGCAGGTTTGAAGCGAGCGCGGCTGCAGAGCGCGTTCAGGAAGGAAAGGGCGCGGCCCGTCTCGACGGCGTCCGCGCCGTGTCGAAGACTGTCCTCGACCACCGCGGCAGCTTCCGTGATGGCAGCAAATCCGTAGCCACCTGCCGCGCCTCTAAGTTGGTGCGAAAGGCGCTGAATGGTTTCCCGATCCTCACGCTGGGCAGCCTGGCTGAGGGCGGTCATCTGCGCTTCCAGACCATTCACAAAGGCAGCGACGATCTCGGTCATATCCGGGTCGTCAGCAAAGCTGCTGAGCAGCGGTTCCTGCTCGGGAGGCCAGGGCAGCGAAGGCCTCTTGGCCGCCGACGGAGACTTTGTCCCAGCGGGTGCCTGGCGCGCGCGACTAAGGTAATCTCGCGTGGTCGAGAGTAACGTGCTGCGTTCGATAGGTTTTGTGAGGTAGTCATCACAGCCGGCCGCTAGGCAGCGCCCGCGCTCGCCTGACATCGCGTGTGCCGTCAATGCTACGATAGCTCCTTTGTAGCCCTTCTGTCGCAGTTGGGCAGTGGCGCCGTAACCATCGAGCTCTGGCATCTGCATGTCCATCAATACGAGATCGTAAGGGTTGCCGGTCCGCTGCGCGGCGAGCGCGCGCTCGACGGCCAGCCGCCCGTTCTCTACTACCGTTACCTCGACGCCACGCTTTCGCAGCAGACTTGCAATCAAGACCTGATTGTCAGGACCGTCCTCGGCCAGCAGGACGCGACCCCCGAGCTCGGCCGCGGGTTCCTCGCCCTGCAGCATGGTGCCGGTGGGGCTAGCGGCGAATGCCTCGCTCGGCTCTAAGATCATCTCGACACCGTCCAGCGCCTCGATAGGTAAGGACAGAGTGAAGGTGCTTCCGCGCCCGAGCTCGCTGACCACCGTAATTTCGCCGCCGAGAGCAGCCGCCAGTGGCGCGCAGATGCCAAGACCCAAGCCGGTTCCTCCGTACTTGCGTGTGGTCGACGCGTCCGCCTGCGAGAACGGCTGAAACAGTCGCGAGACATGCTGGCTGTTCATGCCGATCCCAGTGTCGGTTACGGCGATTGTAAGGCGCGGGCTTGCTGCGTTGATGGTTTCGCAGCCGGCTACCAGCGCCACGCTTCCTCGGTCCGTGAACTTGATCGCGTTGTTCACGAGGTTGAGCACGATCTGGCGCAATCGCGTGGGGTCCGTTCGCACCAGCGCAGGCACCGGGCTGTTGTAGCGAACCTTGAAAGAGAGCCCCTTTTCCGTGGCCCGCACACGCATGAGCGATGCGACATCGGTCACGATTTGCGCGGGCGAGCATTCGATGTGCTCGGTCGTCAATCGACCTGCCTCGATTTTGGATAGATCGAGGAT
>JBBSJC010000594.1:0-5048 GCA_038257655.1 Polyangiales bacterium
GCCCTTCGAGCCTTCGAAGGACGGCAGCTACCCCTGGGGCTCCAATTCCAGCGTGTTGAACAACATGATCGTGCTGGCCCTTGCCCACGACTTTACGGGCGACGCTGCGTACTACGATGCTGTGATCGCAGGCATGGACTATTTGCTCGGGATGAACCCGCTCGGTCAATCTTATGTGACGGGGTATGGCGCGCATCCCACTAAAAATCCCCACCATCGTTTCTGGGCGCGGCAGCTCGATAAGAGCTTTCCGCCCGCACCCCCGGGCGCTGTCGCAGGCGGACCGAACTCTAGCGTAGACGACTCTTACGCCAAAGGTTACGGCTTGGTCGGCTGCGTCCCTCAGACCTGTTACGTCGACCACATCGAGTCGTACTCAACGAACGAGATCACCATCAATTGGAATGCGCCGCTCGCTTGGGTGGCTGCATTTCTCGATGACTCAGGACAGCGCGGGCTCTGATTTTGGGGGGACACCATGAAACGAATCGCACTTCTCTTTGTGGCGGCCGCGTGCTGCGCTTGCAGTGCCGGTGATGCGGGCGCAGAACCTGTTGCAAGCAGTCCAGGCTCGGCCACCCCTGAAGACGGTGGCAGCACAGGGCCGGGGGCGGAGCCCGGCGGCGGCGATACAGCCGGCGGCCTCGACGGGGATCCCGCTATCTGCACCAAGAGCTGCAAGGATTTCCCGCTCGCACCGTTTGTGGACCCGACCGCCGACCCGCCGATTTCAGACGAGGACATCGCCCGCTTTGATGATCCGGACGCCGTCGACGCGAACAGTCTTTGCGTGCTGGAACCCCACCTTTCTTCCGGTGACAAGCCGGGCGCCATGGTTCCGCTCAACTGGTTACGGCCACGCTTTCGCTGGCAGGCAGGCAGCCAGGAGACGCTGTTCGAAGTGCGGCTACGCAGCGACCGTGAGCAGCACGACTTGCGTGCTTACACGCGCAACAAGCGCTGGACGTTGCCCCGCAACGTATGGGAAGCCGCCGCCCCCAATCTACGGGAAGTGACGGTGACGATTCGCGGTCTGATGCCCGATGGTAAGCTCTCTGGGTCACGCGGCACCTTCGCCATTGCGCCGGTTGAGGCGGGCGGCAGCATGGTCTTTTGGGCGACTACGTCATCGGAGGTTTCCGAAGGCTCAAGCAAGCTTCACGGCTTTAGCGTGGGCGACGAAGCCGTGCTGGAGACGCTGCGTGCCTCCGCCGTGAAGACCACGCCCATGTTGCATGAGAATGGTCGCGACTTACGCGGCGAGTACGGCGGCAAAGCGGGCTTTGAGCCCGGCGAAGTACAGTGCATCGGCTGCCATGTGGGCACACCAGACGGTAAGGCGGTCGTGTTCACTGACGACTATCCGTGGCCCAAAGTCGTGAGCTCGATTCAAGAAGAGAGCGTGGGCAGCACGCCCAGTTACATCTCGAAGGGCGCAGAGGTTTTACTCAAGCAACCGTGGTTGGGCACTCAGACCATGAGCGCAGGACATTGGCTCGATGGCGATCGCATCCTGATCGCCACCTATGGTCAACGCACTGAGCCCTTCGCAATGGAGAGCGGTCAAAACGATCGGCTGATCTGGTTTGACTTGGAGACCACGGTGCGGATCCCAGGCGAAGTGCCACCCGTGTCGAGCACGATGCCGCCCAGCCGCGACGAGCTGCGCAATATGCGCAACGCGCTGATTACCTCGGCAAAAGGTAAGGCCTGGGACACGCTCAAGATGGATGGTGAAAAGCGCAACGCAGTCACGCCTAACTTCAGCTACGACGGCACGCGCATCGCTTACGTGTCGACCGATCTCTCGCCGAACGGCCATCCTGCCTACGAAGCCAAGGTCGCAGACATCCTAATCGTTCCATACAACAATCGCGCTGGCGGCACGGTGACACCGTTGAAGGGAGCGTCGTCAGACGCGTTCCTCGAGTATTACCCGGCGTTCTCGCCAGACGACGCGTTGGTCACATTCACCCGGGCGCCCACCCCCACCGGGACGCAAGACGGCCCATACTACAATCGCAGTGGTGAAATCTTCGTCGTCCCGAGCGCCGGCAGCGACGACCCCACGCGACTACGGGCCAATGATCCAGTTGCCTGCTCCGGTGAGACCAGCCCCGGAGTTCTCAATAGCTGGTCCAAATGGTCGCCCAAGGTTCGCAGTCAGGGTGGTCGCGACTACTACTTCCTTGTCTTCTCCTCGGCCCGGTCCTATCCCGAGAAGTTCGACATCCCCCGCGCTCCTTACACCCCGAAGACGCTCGATACCCGTTCCTCGCAGCTATACATGGCAGCCGTCGTCGTCGACAAGACAGGCAAGATCGAAACCTATCCGGCTGTGTACTTGTGGAATCAAGACATCTTGCTGCAGGCCGGTGGTACGACCAAGGCCGTGGCGTCCAGTAATCTTACTCCGGCCTGGGCAGAGTTTGACCTTCCTCCCATTCCGGTCATCTGAGGCGCGGCCATGGCCCGACTAAGCTCCGCACGTCCGCATCCCGCCCTGTGGGTTCCCAGCCTTTACTTCGCCATGGGTACGCCCATGATCACCGTCTCGGTAGTCGCGGCTATCATGTACAAAAACCTGGGCCACTCGAACATGGAGATCGCGCTCTACACTGGCTCCATGTACCTGCCATGGGTGCTCAAGCCGCTCTGGGCGCCGGTGATCGAGATGTATAGGAGCAAGCGCTTTTTCGTGCTGATGGCAGAGGTCGTGATGGCCGTGACGCTGGGCTGCGCCGGCCTCGCACTGGGTCTATCGAGTTACCTTGCGGCCACGCTGGCCTTCTTCTGGATCACAGGCTTTGCTTCCGCGACTCAAGATATCGCGGCCGACGGCCTGTACATCGCCGCCATGAGCCCGAAGGAACAGGCCCAGTACGTCGGCGTACAAGGTATATTCTGGAATATCGGGCGGCTGTTAGCTTCCGGTCTGCTCGTCGAGCTCACCCAGCATCTACACGGAGCGATGCAGCTGTCGTGGCTCAAGACCTGGGCCCTGGTCATGTTCCTGCTCGCCGCGATCATGGCCCTATCGGCCCTATGGCACTACAAAGCGCTGCCGACTGAAGAAGTGAGCGCACAGGCGCCTAAGAGCCTGCGCGAGGCGGGGCGCAGCTTTGGCAACGCGTGGCTGACGTTCTTCAAGAAAAAGAACATCTGGCTCATGCTAGCGGTGGTGTTCTTTTATCGCTTCGGCGAAGGCTTCATCGAAAAGCTGGGGCCGTTGTTCTTGATGGATAGTAAGAGCGTCGGCGGCCTGGGCTTCGACAACGCCGAGCTGGGACGCATCAGCGGCACCTATGCCACGTTTGGCTTTCTCGCGGGTACCGTCCTCGGTGGCATGTTTTCCGCTAAGCTCGGCCTGCGTCGCTCGTTTTGGTTGCTCGCTCTAGCGCTCAACGTGCCTCACCTAACCTACCTGTACCTAAGCGTCGTGCGGCCGGAAAGCGTCGCCTTAGTAGCGGTGATCGTCACGATCGAAAAGTTCGGCTACGGCTTTGGCTGTGTGGGTCACATGCTGTACATGATGCAGCAAGTCGCACCTGGTCCTTACCGTACCGCCCACTATGCGTTCGCCACGGGGCTGATGGGGCTGTCGATGATGCTGACTGGCATGGCGAGCGGCAAGCTGCAACAGTGGCTCGGCTACCAGGACTTCTTCCTGTTCGTAGCACTCGTCTCGCTGGTACCTATCGCCCTGTCATTTCTTGCGCCGTTCAACGCCGATACGTCAAGCACCCCCTCCCCCGAAGGCGCCCCGGATGAGCCGCCGCTGCGTGCCGGGGACGCTAGCCCTACTGCGGTTTGAGCCCGGCCCAGCAGTCCGAGCGGACAGCGCAGAGGCCGTGATCTTTCCCCATCAGCATATCGCCCCGCAAGCGGCGGCGAGCCTGAGGCTGGCAGGGTTGGCGCGGGCGACAAGCGCGATTGCCGCACTCGGTCTCGCGCATCGGATCAGCCGTTTTGGCGCAAACGGCCACGAATGCCCAGAATAGCCGGTGTTTCAAACATCCTTAACGTAGTAGTCAACATACTTGACTTAATTTTTCTGTGGGCCGCAGACGCACCGAAGCTTGGCTTCACCCACTCCTCCATACTCGGCAGCAGTCCGGAGAGACCAGTAGTTCCGACGACTTAACTTGTGAGGCAGCGGTCTAAACACGTAGGATTCTAGCTTGACTCAAACCGTTGAACATCTCTATGTTTGCGGCGTAAACACATGTTTCCTGGGGGCTCGACGTCAACTCGGCGTTCGATCGGAAGGACCTGCTCATGCAGCAGCTTCGAAGCTGGTTCGCGGCGGCACTCGTCGCAACCAGTAGTGTCTTGTTAACTGAATCTGTGGCCCGCGCGGATGAGCGCACTGACGCAAGACGCGAATTTCGCACGGGCATGCAACTCGTCAGCGAAAAGCGTTATGACGAAGCAATAGAGCATCTGGAGCGCGCGTACGACACGCTGCCGCACCCGAACGTGCTCTATAACATCGCGCTCGCCCACTTGAACTCGGGTCGCTCCGATGCCGCGCTCTACTACTTTGAGCGCTATAAGGAAACGGCGCCCCCGAGTGACCAAGTGGAGATCGATTCGCTTATCGCCTCGCTGCGCGATGCCAAAGCGGTACCGAATCCGGACGCTCCCAAAGATCGCGAGGGAGCGGTCGCGACGCTGCCCGCATCGGAGCCCACGGGCACCCAGCGCGACATGCTGACGACGATCGAGGCTGCCGCGCGCGAGCTGCGTAAGGTGGCGGACGCATCGGATAGCCCCGCCCTCATGCGCCAGGCCGATGATCTCGATGCTGCCGCCGCCAAGCTGCGCGAAGAACAGGCCCAACAGCGCGCGGGGCAAACACCCGTTGGGCAGGCCGCGCCCGCAGCACTGGTGGCCGCGCCCACGTTGAACGCGGAGCAGACGGCGAAAAGCTCGCAGGAAGGCGTGTACGAAGAAGAAATCGTTTCCGCTCACGTTCGGGCGCAACTCCAGCCTCTCGGTGCCCTTCGGCGTCGTGATCGACGACACGTTCGCGTCGCCGGGGAAGA